>DATHCE010000339.1:0-9692 GCA_035319685.1 Bryobacteraceae bacterium
CACGTCGTGAAAGGTAAGCGATAGCTCAGGCCGGCTTCGTAGATAACGGAAGCGTCCCGCAAAGGCGATCCGCTGGAAAATGCCGTTGCGGGCCATGCGAAACCGGTTTACGTTCCCCTTTTCAACTAACTTCTAGAACGCCTGGCTGGACGTGATTCCGTTGGCGGCGAGCGCCGTGGCCATTTTTTCGAGCGCCGATTTGTGGATCTGCGAGACGCGGCTCTCGTTGATCCCCAGTACGCCGCCGATTTCCTTCATGGTCATCTCGTTGGTGTAGTACTGCAGCACCACTTTTTGATAACGCTCCGGCAGGGTTTTCATCGCGTCGCCGAGAACGTGGCGAAGCTGTTCGCGCGCGCAGATGGAATCGGGCTGCGTTTCCGGCTTGCTGGGAAAATCGGGTGCGGGCAGGTCTTCATGCTCGTTCGATCGCGTGGAGGCGGAAACCAGCCCGACGTTGCGCAGGTCGAGCATCATCGTGCGCCAGCGATCGACGTCCATGCCGAGCTTTTCGGCGACCTCGGCTTCGGTCGGCGTGCGCTGCAGCGAGACGGCCAGATCGCGCGTGGCGGCTTCCACCTGTTTGTGGCGGCGGCGCATGTCGCGCGAAGCCCAGTCGAGCTGCCGCAGGCTGTCGAGAATCGCCCCCTTGATACGGTGCTTGGCGTAACTCGAAAATACCACCTGTTTATCGGGATTGAATTTGCCGGCGGCATCGAAAAGCCCGAGAATCCCGGCGTGAATCAGGTCGTCCAAATCCACATGAACCGGGAGATTTTCGTGGACCCGGACGGCGATGGCTTTTACCAGCGGCAAATGTTCGAGTACGACGCGGTCGCGCCGTGCGTTGCGCGCGGCCTGCTGTGCCGCTGCGTTGGGCTTGGCCGGGACGTGCAGCGTCGCGCTCACTCCCATCGGCTTCACCGGCGCGGCGCGCATGCGTTGCGGCGCTTCCGTCACTGGGATCGCTCGAATCGCCAGTGTGGCGCCAGCACCCGATTTGCATTTCATCGTCATCATACCCGACCCTTTCGTTCTCCCGACCTATCCGGCGCCCGTTCTATTGCAACCTCCCGGCCAATGCGCGTACTCTAGTGAAAAAGTCGCGCCCGGCCGATAGAGTAGCTGCGACCAAACAGAACGTTGTGCTTTTGAATCAGGGGGAAGCCCTAAGAGGTCTCCACACCGCGGCGAGAACCCTCAATTAGTTCCGGACCCGATCCATTCCCCGGTCCTTCCCATTTCGGGACCACCCTCGCACCCTCTATTTCCAACCTGAAACAGCGGTCACTGCAGCGGGACTGCTCCTCAGTAAACGCACTGACTGATTAGAAGGTTAAAGGGAAAGGCAGCAATTCGTATCTCGAACGTTCACCTTAGAAGGACCTAATAATGTTCTCAGAGGGAATATGCTACAGGCTTAATCCGATCGCCGCTTCACTACGACGAGCCAGGTTTTCAGAGCGATTCCTCCTAAAAAAATCCAGGTTGCGAGGCGGATATTTCCAGTGAGGGTAAGGCCCGCGAGCACGGCGAGTGCGGCGTAAATCAACATCGCGGTTGTAAATCGAAGATCCAAGAGTGTCTTTCGCAGATCCTTTACCGGGTCGGCATGTTATAGGAAAACGCAAACTGAAGGCGGATCTGATCTCCTTGGTAACCGGCCGGCAGAGGCGGCAGAGGAATCGACGCGCTGATGGCGGCGACGGCGGCGCGATCGAAGGCCTCGGTGCCGGCGCCTTCCGCGATCACCAGCTTGGGTATGCCGCCCTGGCGGTCGATGGCGAATTGAACCAGCACGCGTCCGCGGCGTCCCATCCGCGCGCTTTCCGGAAGAATCGCGAGCCAATTCCGGCGCACGGCCGCCAAAACCTGAATCAAATACGGCTTGAAATCGACCCCCTTTGCATCGCTCAAGAGCTGTAAATTGCTGCCGATTCTTCCGGAGGACGCGGATTCGCTGAGGTTGGGAATGGTGGTGGTGCTGTCGCCGGTATCGCCGACGATGGTGCCGCCACCGCCGGCCGCGACGCTTTTGACCGCGCTATCGACCGACGCTTTCACCTGAGGCACGATCCCATCGGGCTTGGGGGTGGTGCTCATGGCCATCGCGCCGACGTTTTCAAACGCGAGCTTCGGCTTTTCGACCGGCGGTGGAGGGGTCGGGGGCTTCTCCGGCGGAGCCTTGGCCGTAATGACGGGCGTGGGCGGCGCGCCCAGGGGAGCTTCCAGCTTCGGCTGCTCGATTTTCGGAGGCTCGATCACGGGCTCCGCCACCGGACCGGGAGCCGGCTGGGGCAGGCGGAAGCGCGGCGCCTGAGGTTGCGGAGCCGATTGCGCGCTGCGCACGTCCAGCTCGCGGGTGACTTTGCCCTTGTTCGGATCCTTTTGCGTCGGCTCAAAAAATTTCGGCATCGTCAGGTGAACCGCTTGATGGATCTCCACCGAAACCATCTGTGGCGGCGGGGGCGGAACCACCTCGGGAAGCGAAAGGATCAACAATATCGCCGCGACGTGCACCAGAACCGAGCCGATTCCGTCGCGCAGAATGCGCCGCGAAGTGACGGGCTCGCGCCACTCAAGGAGGAAATTCAACTCCGGGGGATCGGCGGCGGTGACAGGGGACGGCATTCGAAAGTTAGCCAATCGTAACGACGCTTCCGGCTGGCGCGAGGTTGCTTTACGCCAGAGCCTCGGCCACCAGGCGTGAATGCTCCTCTATTTTATCAAGAATGGCCTGAGCCACGTCGAGCGCCGACGCGGCTTGCTCGCCCGTGACGCGAGGCGGACGGCGGGTTTGAATGGAATCGATAAACCCTTCGATTTCAAGGCGTAAGGGTTCGTCTTTCTCCACCGGGAGAGCCGTGAAATCGATCTTCATCGCCGGATTCACGCGGAAGCGGACCGCGTCCTGCCGGCTGTAGTCGAGCGAAATATACTCGTGTGGCTGGAACAGGCGCAGCTTGCGGACGCGTTCGGTGGAAACGCGGCTCGCGGTCAGGTTGGCGATGCATCCGCCGGGAAATTCGAGGCGGACGTTGGCGATATCCACCTTTTGCGAAAGAATCGAGATTCCGGCGGCGCGAATTTCTTCGGGTTTCTGGCCGGTGAGCGAGAGAACGATGTCGATGTCGTGGATCATCAGGTCGAGCACAACGTCGACGTCGAGGCAGCGCGGGCTGAACTCGCTCATCCGGTGAATCTCAAAAAACAGAGGACGGGTGATGGCCGCTTCGAGCGCGATCACTGCCGGGTTGAATCGCTCGAGATGGCCGGCTTGCAGAATTTTTCCATGACGCGAGGCGGCGTCGATCATTCTGCGCGCCCCTGCGACGTCGTCCGCGATGGGTTTTTCGACCAATACGTCGAGACCACTCTCGATCAGGCGGCATCCGATGCCGGAATGAGTGATGGTAGGGGAAGCGATAATTGCGGCGTCGGCATTGGCGGCGAGCTGTTCGAGCGAATCAAACGCCGGACAGCCGTAAGCGGCGGCAGCGCCGGCTGCGCGGGAAGGATCGGAATCGAGAACGCCTGCCAGGCGCGCGTTTTCGGATCGATGAACGACGCGGAGATGATTGCGGCCGAACGATCCGGCTCCAATGACGGCGATGCGAGCTTGGGACACTGTACACTATTAGACCCCCGAAAGCGGGTGCCGCGCAAAACGGGATTGCCTGAAAGGTGCGTTGACGGCGCGCAAAAACTCAAAGTCCTAACGGAATCAACCAACTCCGCCGATTGTATGGCTTCATGCGTGCGTTGATCTTCGTCCTGCTGATCAGTTCGGCGATGGCGTCCGCCCAGCGCTACAACTTCAAGTTTTACGGCGAAGAGGAAGGGCTGGAAAATCTGGGCGTCCAGGTCCTGTTGCAGGATCGCGCCGGATTCGTGTGGGTCGGAACGCAAAACGGATTGTTCCGCTACGACGGAAGCCGCTTCAACGCGTTCGGCAAGCAGAAAGGGCTGCCCGGAGCGCGGATCGAATCGATTCATGAGGCGGTGGACGGGACGCTATGGGTGGGGACCAGAGACGGGATCGCGCGATTCGAGGGCGGCCAGTTCCAAACGGTTCCGATGGGCGTTGCCGAAGGGATCGCGAGCCGCGAAGGGATTGCGTCGGACGCGTCGGGACGGCTCTACCTGGCGACCGAGCGCGGCCTGGTGGCGGGCGCTCGCGCGGGGGATCAGTTCCGTTTCGCGCGCATCGCGAAACCGGCGCGGGTCGCGGGCGAAGATGCCGCAAGCGTGTATGTCGACGGCGGCGGCGCGGTGTGGTACGGATGCGGGAACAGTCTGTGCCGGCTCGAAAACGGGGAAGGCCGCGAGGTTGGTTCCGCGTTGGGACTGCCGCGACAGCATTGGGACGCGATTCTGGGCGATCTCGACGGCAACCTCTGGGTGCGCAGCGAAACGTCGCTGTATTTCCGCGCTAGCGGGGCCGAACATTTTGAGGCGCGCCCAGGTTTGCCGGAATCGACCAATACCAATCCGACGCTGGCGTTCGATCCGTCGGGACGGCTGCTCGCGCCAACCTATCGCGGCCTGGCCCGGCAGAATGGCGATGGCTGGGAAATCATCGATGCGCAACAGGGACTGACCACCAACGATATTTCGGCGGTCATGCAGGATCGCGAAGGATCGATGTGGATGGGGCTGCTCGGTTCGGGCGTCGCGCGATGGCTGGGATACAGCGAGTGGGAAGGATGGAGCGAGCGGGAAGGATTGAGCCGCGAATCGGTCTGGTCGATCGCGCGGGATGCCGGCGGCCGCTTATGGGTGGGCACGCAGTTCGGATTGAATTACGCCGCCCGGAGCGGGCCAAAACTGGTTTGGCGGCGGCAGCGGGTGGCGGGCGTGGACATGATTCGCGCGCTGGCCGCGGCGCCCGACGGATCGCTGTGGATCGGCGGAGCGCCGGGCGGCCTGCATCGGTTGAATCCGCAAACCGGGCGCACGCTGGCATTCGGTCCTTCCGAGGGCCTGAAAAGCGACAACGTCCGTCATCTGATGGTGGACGGCGAGGGCCGCGTATGGGCTTCGACGCGCAACGGATTGTTTCGCGGAGCAGAGCGCAACACGCGATTTGAGCAAATCGTGCCCTCCGGCGCCCAGCCCGGCGGGATGTTCCACATGACCATGGTGGATCGCAAGGGACAAGTCTGGGCGGCCGGCGAGCAAGGCCTGGCCCGGCTCTCCGGCGGCCTATGGACGCGCTTCACCACACGCGACGGATTGAAATCGGACGTCGTCGCTCATGTCGCCGAAGATGCGGATGGAGCCATCTGGATCGGCTATTACGACTCTTTCGGCTTGACCCGCCTGACATTTCCGAATGGCGGCCTGAAGCTGGATCACTTTACGGCGGCGAACGGTCTCGGATCCGACAAATCCATATTCCTGGGCACGGATGCGCAAGGCAGGCTATGGGCCGGATCGGATCACGGCGTGGATGTATTCGATCATGTTCGCTGGCGGCATTACGGCCGGTCGGACGGCATGATCTGGGACGATTGCAACAGCAATGCGTTTCTTGCGGACGGCGCTAGCGGCGGCGGCGCGATCTGGATCGGCACCAGCCGGGGGTTGTCGCGATTTCTCACGCCGGCCGCGCCCGCGCCGAACGTGCCGCCGCCGGTGGTGTTCACCTCGGTCAAGCTCGGCGATGCGGATTTCGACGCGGCCTCGAGCGATGTGCCCTATCGCCGCAGTTCGCTCCAGGTGCGATTCGCCGCGTTGACGTTTGTGCAGGAATCGAGCGTGGTGTTCCGCTACCGGCTGGCGGGCGCGCAGCGGGCGTGGCTGGAGACCGCGCAGCGCGAGTTGAATTATCCCCGTATTCCGCCCGGACAATACACGCTCGAAGTGATCGCGCGAAACGCGCAAGGGCTGTGGAGCGCAGAGCCGGCGCGGGTGAGTTTCACGATTCTGCCTCCGTGGTATCTGACGTGGTGGTCCCGGATTGCGGCCGCCCTGTTCGCATTGCTGTTGGGAAGCGTGGCATGGCGGCGCAGGACCTATCGGCTGAAGACCGAGCGCGACCGGCTGGAAGCAGCGGTGGCTCTGCGAACGCGCGAGTTGTCGCTCGAAAAACATCGGGTGATCGAAGAAAAAATGCGCACCGAGCAGCAGAAGGTCGAAATCGAACGGCTGCTTCTCGAAGCCCAGCAGGCGAGCCGGTCCAAAAGCGAATTTCTCGCCAACATGAGTCACGAAATCCGGACGCCCATGAACGGCGTGCTCGGCATGACGGACCTGGTGCTCGAGACCGGGCTGACGCCGGAACAGCGCGAATACGTCGAGACGGCGCGCTTGTCGGCGCATTCGCTGTTGACGCTGCTCAATGACGTCCTGGATTTTTCAAAAATCGAAGCCGGGCGGCTGGATTTGAATCCGGTGGCGTTTTCCCTGCGCGAATGCGCGGATCAGACGATACGGATGTTTCGCGTCGCCGCGAAGGAACGAAAACTCGCGCTGGAGGCCCGCGTGAAGGACGATGTTCCGGACCAGATCTTCGGCGACCCGGATCGTCTGCGGCAGGTCCTGCTCAATCTGATCGGCAATGCCATCAAGTTCACCGAATCGGGCGGCGTGACGTTGACGGTCGAGACCGGCGCCGCCGCGGAAACTTCCATCACGCTGCATTTTGCCGTGAGCGATACGGGTATCGGGATTCCCGCCGACAAGCAACAGATCATTTTCGAAGCGTTTCGGCAAGCGGATGGATCGACCACGCGAAAATACGGAGGCTCGGGTCTGGGGCTGGCGATCTGCTCGCGGCTGGTGGAGATGATGGAGGGATCGATTCGCGTCGACAGCGAACCGGGCCGGGGCAGCACGTTCCATTTCACGGCGCGGTTCGGCCAGGTGCGGCCGGCGGAGCCGGCGGGACCGATCGAGGAGAGCGCGCCGACCGACGGCGCCAGTTTGCAAAACATGTTTGCGGCGGTAGGCGCGATGGAGGAGGCGCTCGCGCCCGGGCGCAGCCTGCATGTTCTGTTGGCGGAAGATAACGCCATCAATCAGAGGGTCGCCATGCGGCTGCTCGAAAAACGCGGGCATCGCGTGACCGTAGCGCCGTCGGGACGCGCCGCGCTGGAGGCGGTCGAGCGCGAGACCTTCGACCTGATCCTGATGGACGTGCAGATGCCGGATTTGGATGGAATCGAGGCCGCCGCCGCGATTCGCGAGCGTGAAAAGAAAACCGGTGCGTATACGCCGATCGTCGCGCTGACGGCGTTTACAATGCAGGATGATCGCGAGCGCTGCCTCGCCGCGGGCATGGACACGTATATCAACAAGCCGATCGAAGCGGCGAAATTTATTCAGATGGTGGAAGCGGCGGCGGCAGGCGCGGGCCGCTAAAGAATCGGTCTAGACCATTTTTGGAGTTCGCGTAGACCAGTTCCAAGCGGCCTGTAACGGCAGTCTCAACAGCCGACGATCCTGCAACAAGTCTCCGTTATCCATGAAACTGGTCTAGCTTTTCTGCGCGCCCGCCGCAGCCATGCGCTCCTGCATCTGGCGCGTCGGTCTAGCTTTTCTGCGCGCCCGCTGCAGCCATGCGCTCCTGCATCTGGCGCGTCAGGTGCGGCACGACGCCGACCATCCGTTCCATCAGCATCAACTGGCCGCGATGATGCATCTCGTGCTCCTTGACGCCGAGGATCATTTCGAAGCGCGACCTGCTGGCGGGGGTCATGCCGGGATTGGTCGAAACCTGCTCGCCCAGAAAATCGTCGGAGAGAGATTCCATCCAGTTGGCGAAGCGGTCGCCGGATTGTTCGAGAAGCTCGATGATCTGCGCTTTGGTCCGCGGCTTCTGCTCCTCGGCGAGCATCGGCTTAAGGAACGCGAAAAAGTCGAAGCCCTGAAGCGTGGTGCGGCGCTCGACCGCGTGGATCTGCTCCTGGAATTTCGATCCGAGCGCGATATGCACCAGCGTCTGCGCGATGGTGCGCGTGTCCGGCGTGGCGCGGAATCCGTAGTTCTCCTCGGGAATGTCGCGCGCGATCGCGATGGTGTTCTTTCGCACGGTACGAAAACTGTTCGCGAGTTCGGTAGCTCCGTAGTAGGTCATGGCCGTATTCTAACAGGGCCGGAGAGCGCGCTCTTAATTCCGGGCCGTGGGGCTATAGAGCTATAACCCCGCTATCTAATTCCGTCCGCCTAATTCCGTCCGCGAGCCGCCGCGGCGGTCGCGGGAGCAGCGGCCGGCGCGGGCGGAGGCGCCGGGGCGGGCTCTGCGCGAACCAGGCCGAGCAGTTTGCGCAGCTCCACGTCGAGTTTCTTCCGGACGTCGGGATTGTCTTTTAAGAATTGTTTCGCGTTTTCGCGGCCCTGGCCGATGCGCTCGCCTTTGAAGCTATACCAGGCGCCGCTCTTCTCGACCAGATTCTGCGCGACGCCCAAATCGACCAGGTCGCCTTCCTTCGAGATGCCCTCGCCGTAGACGATATCGAATTCGGCTTCACGGAACGGCGGCGCAACCTTGTTCTTGACGATCTTGATTTTGGTGCGATTGCCGATCACCGTTTCGCCGTCCTTGAGCGCGGCGACGCGGCGAATGTCGGCGCGAACGCTCGCATAAAATTTCAAGGCGCGTCCCCCGGTGGTGGTTTCGGGATTGCCGAACATGACCCCGATCTTTTCGCGGATCTGGTTGATGAAAATCAGGCAGGTATTGGACTTCGACACGATGCCGGTGAGCTTGCGCATGGCCTGCGACATCAGCCGCGCGTGGACGCCCATGAAGCTGTCGCCCATTTCGCCGTCGAGCTCGGCTTTAGGGACCAGCGCGGCTACCGAATCGACCACCAGAACGTCGATCGACCCGGAAGTGATCAGCGCGCTGGTGATCTCGAGCGCCTGCTCGCCGTAATCGGGCTGCGAGACGAGCAGATTATCGACGTCGACGCCGAGCTTCTTGGCATAACCGGGGTCGAGGGCGTGCTCGACGTCGATGTAGGCAGCCATGCCGCCGAGCTTTTGCGCCTCGGCCACCACTTGCAGCGCGATGGTCGTCTTGCCCGACGATTCGGGGCCGAAAATTTCGGAAATCCGGCCGCGCGGGAATCCGCCGACGCCCAGCGCCGCATCGACTGAAATGGAGCCTGTAGAGATGACCGGCACGGCCGTCACGGCCTGCGCGCCGAGCCGGATGATCGAACCTTTCCCGAACTGCTTCTCAATCTGGCCCAGAGTTGCGCCTAGGGCTCGGCTGCGTTCTTTTTCGTCCATGGGATTCCTTCTCTCTCGGGGGGAACTACAATTATAACCCTGAAACATAAAAGCCGGGCCCCGTTTCGGGCGGCCCGGCTCCAAATCTTCCGACTTTACCTCGTCTTTCCTTATCTTTCAAACTTCAGCGCACCCGAGGCGGCCGTCAGGCTACCTGCTGCGTTCTCGAACGGGCCAGAATGGCATTCATCTGGTCCTTCAGGCGCAGCTTCTGCTTCTTCAGGCGAACTTCTTCCATCTGTTCCTGTTCGGTCAGATGAGACTTGGCTTCCAGCGCTTCGAGCTGCTTGTGGAACTCGCCATGCTGCGTGGCCAAGTGTCGAAACTCCTCGCTGGTCGCCATCAGATGCGCTTTGAGTTCATCTTGCGTGTTGTTCTCCATCAAACACTCTCCTTAAGGTTTGTGAGATCCACGCCGAGTCTGATTGGATAGGTTTTTCGGGCTCGGTGGG
>DATHCE010000340.1:0-5281 GCA_035319685.1 Bryobacteraceae bacterium
GGCGGAGCGGCCCGTGGTGGTGGCGGAGCGGCCCGCGGCGGTGGCGGAGCGGCCCGTGGTGGTGGCGGAGCGGCACGCGGCGGTGGTGGCGCAGCCAAGGGCGGTGGTGGCGCAGCCAAGGGCGGTGGTGGCGGAGCGAAGGGCGGCGGCAAACATTAGCAGTTATTCGCGGATGGTATTCTGTTAACTGGCTGAGCGCCGCGACCTGCGCTGAATTGTCCCTGTGGGAACGCCCAAAAAAATCACCATCGAGCAGCAGCTCGAAAAAATGCGTCAGGATTGGGACGCACGCGCCCGCGAGAATGCCCGCCATTACGTCGATACCAGCCGCACCGATTGGACCGACGAAACGTTTTTCGCGTCAGGCGAACAGCAGGTGGCCGAAGACATCCTCACCGACATGGGAAACATCTGCCAGGGAAAAGATCCCGCCACGATGCGGATTCTCGAGATCGGGTGCGGAGCGGGACGATTGACGCGCGCCTTTTCGAACGTCTTCGGCGAAGTGCACGCGGTGGATATCAGCGGAGAGATGGTGGCTGCGGCTCGCCGGGCGCTCGCCGGACGGCCGGGCGTCCACGTTTATCAAAACAACGGTTGCGATCTGAAGGTGGTTCCCGACGTGCCGTTCGATTTCGCGTACTCGGCGATCGTGTTTCAGCACATCCCGAGCCGTGAGGTGATCGAGAACTATGTGCGTGAAGTTCGCCGTCTGCTGCGGCCGGGCGCGCTGTTCAAATTTTGGGTGCAGGGCGACACCAGAACCGAATCGACGCCTGAGGACACCTGGCTAGGAGTCCCGTTTTCCGACGAGGACGTGGTCGACATGGCGGAGCGTTGCGGGTTTGAACCTCGTCACCGGCACGGGGCCGGGGGTCAGTATTTCATCCTCTGGTTCTTCAAATACAGGTGGCCTCAGGCGCAGTTCGCGCGAATGCGCGCCGCCATCCGGTCGATGAAGAAGAAGCTCGGCCGATGGAAAGCCATCGCTTGGCGCTAAAGTCCGTTCGACTCAAAATTAACTAGAGCGCACGAAAATAATCAGGCAGCCCGGTTTTGGTTTCCCGCAGGATTTCGATGATCGCTTGGCGGGCGGCGAACGGCCATGGTGCGTACTTCGCGCTCGTTTCCTGACCCGACAGAATCCGCCACATGCGCTGATAGACCGCGTCCTTGAGTTCGGCGGGCAAACCGTCGAACCCGGTCGAGTAGATCATGTAGCTGCACCGATAACGCATGAGACGCGTTTCGAGATCGAATTGCCGTAAGGATCGGCCGTGGCTGTCGCGCGGCGCCTCGGCGGCGAATTTCTCCCTAAAGCCTGAGGTGCCTTCGATCCTGCCGCGAAGAGGCGTCTCGTCGGCGAACAGCAGGTAATCGACCAGATCATTGGCGGCGTCGCGGATGATTCTATCTGTATCCGCGCGGTGCTCATACAAGGCCCACCGGACCTCCCAACCCGCTCGCGTGAACAAATTCATCATGTGCATCTGGTGGTCGAAAATCATGAGCGCAACGACATCGCTGTATGGAGAAAGATAAGGACCGGTGTCGAACTTGCCATCGAGCGAATCGATGTCCGCGGCTGTATTTAAAGGCTCGATGCCGCCGGCATTGTTGAAAATCAGATTACCCATGTGACGGATGCCGCCGGTCTTTCCGGTCACGTACCATCCGCCCCAGCGTTCCTCGAAAGGGCTCCGATGATCGGAGATATAATCGCCCAGCTGGTGCATCGCGGTGCCATCGGCCGCGGGGAATACGCTCCGTACCAGCATGCCCGGCACACCGACGCTCGAATACGATTCGTGGCATTGCAGGCAGGAATCCTGGCGAGCGAACAACGGTTTGTCCCTGGGTTTTTGATCGAGTGTATAAAAGATCACGCCTTGCCGCGGGTCCTCTACCGCCAGCTCGACAAAAGGCTCGCCGTGTACCCATGCCGCAGCCACCGAATCGTTGAAAAAAATCGACCGCGGATTCAGAGGGTTGATGAGCGGCTGCTGAAGGCTGGTCTTGGAGAACACCACCATCTGCGATTCGACCGGAATGTTCAGCGCCTGGAGTGTGGATCGAAGATAACCCGAAGGGCCGTTGAACGTAAGCCGAATCTCGCCCTGCTGAATCTTGCGGTTCAGCTCGGAGACCACATTGTGCGCGGGACGCGTCGCGTATTCTATGGCCGGATGGTCCAGGCCGCCTGGGAACAAGCCATAGAATTCGAAGCCGGCGGCCACGGCGGCAATCGCGAGGCCGGCCAACACGACTTTCGAGCGCATCACCACGCCGGGATGCTCATCGCGATGGAGTTCATGCACGCGAAACTCCTTCGTGAAGGAACGCGGCGAGCGCCGCCTGGCCGAGGCTGATGCCTCCATCATTGGGTGGAACCGCGGCGTTGGTCCAGATGCGGATCGGCGACTGCGCGAGCAGGGATCTCACTTCCGCGAGCAGAAGATCATTTTGAAATACGCCGCCGGACAAAACGACGGTGCCGGTCGAGTGGCTTTCACAAAGCGATTGGACAGCGTCGCATAGACCTCGTGCAATGCCGTTGTGAAACGCGCGAGCAATGTCGGCGGGATTTCGCCCGCGAAGACGATCGTCAGCGGCAGCGGCGAGCAGGTGCCGGAAATCGAGCGTTGCGCCGTCCATCGGAAACGGATACGCGCGCGACGTATCGCCGGCCTGCGCGAGCTGCTCCAGCCAGATCGCCGCCTGACCCTCGAAACTGATCTCTCCGGTAAAGCCGAGCAGCGCGGCGCAGGTGTCGAACAGGCGGCCCGCCGAAGTGGTCGCGAACGTCCGGATCTGCTTCGCGATCAAATCCAGGGCGAATGGATAGCGGCGAGAAAAGTGGAAAGGAGCGCCGCGGAAATCGGGCATGCCTTCGATTTGAGAGAGAAACCCGGCCGCGCACTGGACCGGATATCGGGCCGCGGCGTCGCCTCCGGGGAGCGACGCGGTCCGCAAATGCATCACCCGATCGAAGCCTTCCCGGAGACTGCCGGCGAAGAATTCGCCGCCCCAGATGGTTCCGTCGTCGCCATAACCGGTGCCGTCGAAGCTGACGCCGATGACACGCTGGTCCCATGCCTCCCGCTCGGCGAGCACGGAAGCGATATGCGCGCGGTGGTGCTGGATGCCGCATTGTTGCGCAGCGGGAAGTTTCCGCGCGTGCAAGGTAGAGGCGTACTCCGGGTGAAAATCGTGCGCAAGGAGCAGATGATCCCAGTCGACTTCGTACATCGAAACCAGATCGTGAATGGTTTGTTCAAACGATGCGAGGGCTTCGTAATGATCCAGGTCGCCGATGTGCTGGCTCACAAACGCCTGGCCATCGACCACCAGCGTGATCGTATTCTTCAAATCGGGGCCGACGGCGAGAATGGGACGCGTGGCCGGCAAAGTCGCGACCGCGCCGGGAGCATAGCCGCGGGACCGGCGCAGGATCGCGGGACCGAAGACTCCGGCGCGCGCGACGGAATCATCCACGCGGCGGGCGATGGGCCGCGCGCCGATCAGGAACGCGTCGGCGAGTCCGGACAAGCGGCGGCGTGCGTCCTCGTCATCGTAGGCGATCGGCTCGCTCGAACGGTTGGCGCTGGTCATCACCAGAACTTCGGGAGCGCCGGCGTCGAACAACAGATGATGCAACGGCGCGTAGGGCAGCATCACTCCCAATTCACGATTGCCGGGAGCCACTCCTGCCAGTTCGACCCTGGCCGGAACCAGTACAATGGGCCGCGCCGGCGATACCAACAGCGCTTCGGCATCGGAGGAAAGGTCGACAATCTTACGGGCCTCATCCAGGGTCCGAACCATGACCGCGAACGGTTTTTCCTTGCGGAATTTGCGTTCCCGCATGGCCCTGACGGCCTCCGCGCAATGGGCGTCGCAGGCGAGATGGTAGCCGCCGATTCCCTTGATGGCGATGATGCGCCCGGCGCTCAGAAGGCGCGCGGTGGTCTCGATCCCGGCCCAATCGATGCCGGCCCAATCGCCATCGACGCGGGTTTCGGCGCCCTCCAGCCGGTAGTGCGGCCCACATGCGGCGCAGGCGACGGGCTGCGCGTGAAAGCGGCGATCCGCGGGGTCGTGGTACTGAGCGGCGCAAGAATCGTCGAGCGGCCAGTGCTTCATCGTCGTGGAGGGACGATCGTAAGGCAGGCGTTCGATCACCGTGTAGCGCGGGCCGCAATTGGTGCAGTTGATGTAAGGATAGCGGTAGCGCCGGTCGCGCGGGTCGAACAGCTCCGCGAGGCAGTCGTCACAGACGGGAAGATCCGGCGAGATGCGCACCGAAACCCGGCCGTGAGGATGGCTCTCGCGAATGGTGAAATCCGTAAGCCCGGCGTGTTCGGTGGGGCGCACATCGACCGCAATGATTCGAGCCGCCGGCGGCGCCAGCGCTTCGAGATCGCGAAGAAATGTTTCCAGCGCCGATTCGGCCCCTTCCAGATGAATGTCCACGCCATCGGGTTCGTTCAGCACCCATCCTGCAAGCGCGTTGGCGTGCGCCAGACGAAACACGAATGGACGAAAGCCGACGCCTTGCACGACGCCTCGCACGCGGATGGAGCGCGCGGCGATCATGTCGCTGTTCCGGCGGCGCCATCTTCTACGAGCGCCGGCACCCAGTGGCTACCCTGACCGAAAACCAAGCGTGACCTGACGCTGAAGCTACTCACGGAAGATCGCCATATTGAAAAAGAGTCCCTGGGAAAGTCCCTGTAAGGATCTTAGCGCGTAAAATGCAATTGCTTGCGAGGGGCATCACAGATGCTGGTCGAGGTCGAAGGGTCGAAGGGGTCGAAGGGGACAGCCTGAATTGAGCCCTTCATTTTCGACCATTTTCGATCCCGTAGAATCAGCGTCTTAGCGCCAAATTGGACGGAGCGCTCCGTCGCCTTCGCAAATTGAGAGGTAACTTGGAAAACCGGGAAGGCCCCGCCGGTGAGAGTCTGTTTGAAAACAGCGATTCTTACCCCCGGCATGACTGCCGGGGCTTGTGGACGCGCTTCCCGTCAACAAGATCGGCAAGCCCCGCCAGCGATGGCGGGGTTGAAGGGCGAGTTTCCACACAAACTCGTGATGGCGGACTAATGGAGAAGCTAACGGCGGGTTACCAGGCAACGTGCCGGGCTTCTTTTCTTGGGATGCCTTAAGGCTCCCTTAGCAACGTCCAAATCCATCCGGCGAAAGCCAGCACCAGAAACGGATACCCAACGGCGGGCAGCGGCGAAGCCGTGGGCAGAATTCGTTCGCCCCAAAGGATTCT
>DATHCE010000341.1:0-2218 GCA_035319685.1 Bryobacteraceae bacterium
GGCGGGCGCGCTGCGCGACATGATCCAGAATCACCTGTTGCAGGTGACCTCGACCATCGCGATGGAGCCGAGCGCGGTGTTCGAGCCGGACGCGGTTCGGGATGAGCGGGCCAAGCTGCTGCGCTCGATTAAAATTCCGAATCCGGATGAAGTGGATAAGAACGCGGTGGCGGGGCAGTATCACGGATTCCGGCAGGAAAAAGGCGTGGATCCGAATTCGCAGACCGACACTTTCGCGGCGGTGACGTTTTACATCGACAACTGGCGCTGGGCGGGCGTGCCGTTTTACATTCGCAGCGGGAAAAAGATGCCGCGCCGGACCACGGACATCGCGATTCAGTTCAATGACGCGCCGCATACGATGTTCACATCCAACGGCGCGGGTCCCATGCAGCCGAATCTGCTGATCGTGCGCATTCAGCCGGAGGAGGGGATCTCGCTGCGGTTTTTATCGAAACAGCCGGGCAGCGGGATGACGCTGCGGCCGGTTTCGATGGATTTCAATTATGGGTCGAGCTTCGGCGAACGCTCACCCACGGCGTATGAGACGCTGCTGGTGGACGCGATGAAGGGCGACGCGACGCTGTACACGCGGCAGGACATGGTGGAGGCGAGCTGGCGCGCGGTGCAGCCGATTCTGGATGACTGGAACGGCCGCAAATTCGATTTTCCGAATTACGAGCCGGGGACGTGGGGACCGGAGGAATCGGACCAGATGCTCGCGCGGCACGGGCATCACTGGAGGAATTTTTGACCGCCGCGGTGAATCCGGAACGCGTCTTGAAAGACCTGCGCGAGCTGTGGGAACAACTCGGCAAGGAGCAGGAAACGGGCGTGCTGCGCGCCTGCGCGATGACACTGATCGTGATCGCCGAAGACGACGAGGACGCCGAACAGGCTCGCCACACGCTGGGCGTGCTGATGCACGATCATCCCAGCCGCGCGATTGTTCTGAAAGCGGCCGAAGACTCGGAGACCTCGGCGCGCGTGTTCGCCGAGTGCTGGATGCCGTTCGGGCGCAACCAGCAGATCTGCTCGGAGGGGATCGAGATGACGGCCGACGCGGCGAATCTCGGCGAAGTGGCGCGGCTGCTGCTCCCGCTGATCGTGCCGGATCTGCCGGTGGTGCTGTGGGCGCGCGGGGCGCGGTTTTTTTCGACGCGCTATTTCGATCCGCTGTTTCCGCTGGCGCACAAGATCGTGGTGGATTCGGAAACGGCCAGGAACAGCAGGGGCGCGATCGCGGTGCTGCGCGAATTGCACGCCCGCGGAGAGAGAATCGCGGATCTCGCGTGGACGCGGCTGACCGGATGGAGACAGGCGATCGCCAACGTGTTCGACGACACGCCCCTGGAACTCGCCGGGGCGCGGGTGGGCTATACGGGCGCGGCATCGACGCGGGTGTTGTATTTCTCGCGGTGGCTGGAGCGTTCCGCGCCGGGAGTGCGCGTCGAAATGGAGCAGGTGGCGGGCGAGATTCCGGGCATACGGTCGGTGACGCTTTCGGGAAAAAATGGGCTGGTGACCATGGCGATCAGCGGGGCGGGATTGCTGGAGGTGGCCACAGGCGGGCGAACGTCGCGGCAGATTCTGCCGCCGGCGGATTTGGATTCGATCATGCGCGCGGAGCTGTCGATTACCGGCGCCGACGCGGTGTTTGAATCGGTGCTCAGATGATCCAGCGAGTGAAGAACGCGGCCGAAGAGTGCGGACGCTACATCCTGGCGCGGCTCGGCGAGAAGCCGAAATCCACGCTGGCGATTTCCGGAGGGTCGTCGCCCAAGCCGATGTTCGAGATGTTCGCGCGCGCGGATTTCGATTGGAGCCGTGTGGATCTGTTCTGGGTGGATGAGCGCGGCGTGCCGCCGGATCATCCGCAGAGCAATTTCGGCTCAGCGCGGGATTTGTGGCTTGCGCCGGGAAAGTTTCCCGGGGAAAATATTCATCGCATCCACGCGGAACTGGAGCCGCACGAGGCCGCCGCACGGTATGTCGAGGAGATTCGGACGGTTTTCGGCGATGGCATTCCGGAGTTCGACGTAATTCACCAGGGCATGGGGCCGGACGCGCACACCGCCAGCCTGTTTCCGGGCGAACCGCTGATCGCGGACCGGTCGGGGATTGCGGCGGCGGTGTGGGTGGAGAAGATGAAGCAGTGGCGCATCACGCTGCTGCCGGCGGTGCTGTTAGCGGCACGGCATACGGCGATGCTCGAAGC
>DATHCE010000342.1:0-35400 GCA_035319685.1 Bryobacteraceae bacterium
CGCCAGCTTCATCACAACGAAAAAGGGCTCGGCGACATCATCCTGGCGGCCTACGACCGCACTGCCGCAACTCTCGAACAACGCAAAACGCATCTGGCCGCGATCGATCCCAACTTCGCCGCGACCGAGCCCGAGCAGTTCACCGTCACCGGCCTCGACGGCAGAAAATTTCCGCTTTCGACGCTCAAAGGTAGCGTCGTCGTGCTGGATTTCTGGGCCACTTGGTGCGGCCCGTGCCGTGCCCAGCATCCGCTCTATGACCAGGTGAAGCAGCGATTCAAAGATCACAAGGACGTCGTGTTTCTGTCGATCGACACGGATGAAAACCCGCAACTGGTCAGCCCGTTTCTCGATCAGCAGAAGTGGAGCCGCTCCTCGGTCTACCTCGATGACGGCCTGCAGAGGCTGCTTCAGGTGACCAACATCCCGACGACCATCCTGTTCGACAAACAAGGCCGCGTGGCGAGCCGCATGAACGGCTTTCTTCCGGATCGCTTCGTCAATCAGTTGAGCGAGCGCATCGAAAGCGCGCTTTCCCAATAAATGGCTTTTCGCCGCGTGGTTTGGATTGTGCTCGACAGCGTCGGCATCGGAGAAATGCCCGACGCCGGTCAATACGGCGATCGCGGCAGCGATACGCTCGGCAACATCGCGAAGCGGCGCGCGCTCGACCTGCCGAATCTATGCCGGCTTGGTCTCGCGAACATCAAACCGTTGACTGGCCTCGCCGCCGATCCCTCGCCGCTCGGAGCCTACGGAAAATGCGCCCTCGCCTCGCCCGGCAAGGACACCACCACCGGGCATTGGGAGATGGCCGGCATTCACCTCGCAAAACCGTTTCCGCTGTTCCCGCACGGCTTTCCTCCCGAAATCATGCGCGAGTTGGAAACCCGCATCGGGCGCGGCACGCTCGGCAACAAAGCCGCATCGGGCACCGAAATTATCAAGGAACTCGGCGAGGAGCACATGCGCACCGGCTCGCCGATCGTGTATACCTCGGCCGACAGCGTGTTTCAGGTCGCCGCGCACGAAGAAGTGATTCCGTTGTTTGAGCTCTACAAAATTTGCGAGACGGCACGCGACATTCTGCGCGGGCCCTATGAAGTGGGCCGCGTCATCGCCCGTCCGTTTACGGGCTCGCCCGGAAATTTCACGCGCACTTCGAATCGTCACGATTACGCCGTGCCGCCTCCGAAGGGTATGCTGCTCGATCAGCTTGCCGCGCGCGGCATCGAGGTCTTCAGCGTCGGAAAAATCTTCGACGTGTTCCTCGGCCGCGGCATTCGCGATCACGAGAAGACTCAGAACAACGCCGACGGAATGGCGAAAACGCTGGGTGCGATGGAGCAAGTAGATCGCGGATTGATCTTCGTCAACCTGGTCGATTTCGATCAACTCCACGGCCATCGCAACGACGTCGAAGGCTACGCGCGCGCGCTAGAAGAGGTCGACCGGTGGCTGCCGTCGCTCGAATCGAAACTCAAAGACGACGACCTGGCGATCCTGACGGCGGATCACGGCTGCGATCCCACCACGCCATCCACCGATCACAGCCGCGAATATGTGCCGCTGCTCGTGTACGGAAAAAACGCGCGGCACAACGTGAATCTGGGCGTGCGCGCCACGCTTTCCGACATCGGCCAGACCGTCGCCGGGAATTTCGGCGCGAAGATCGTCACCGGCGAGAGCTTCTTAAATCAATTATCCTGAGCAGACGATGCGACGAATCCTCGCGCCGTTGGTGCTGCTTGCGCTCACCATCGGCGTGCACTGGAAAACGCTCCTCACCAGGCAATATGAAAGCTTCGATTCGCCGGATTCCGCCTATCAGGTGGTGCCGTGGCTTCAGGCGCAGGCCGCGCAATGGCACCATCGCCATCCTTTGTTGTGGGATCCGTATCAGACCGGCGGACAATCGCTGATCGGGCAGGCGCAACCCGGCGCGGCATATCCGTTCAACTGGCTCCTGTTCCTTGCGCCGCTCAACCACGGATTCATTCAGGATGTCAGCCTGAACTGGTATGTCGCGTTGATCCGGTTCATGGCCGCGCTGGCCTGCTACGCCCTGTGCCGCGATTTGGGACGATCGCGCGCGGCTTCCATTTTAGCCGCGTCCGCGTTCGCCTTCGGCGGATTCATCGCCACCACGGCGTGGCCGCAAATGCTCAACGGAGCGGTCTGGGCGCCGCTGGTCTTTCTGTTCTCGTTGCGCGCTCTACGCGGAGAAAAACCGCTGGTCAACTCGCTGATCTCCGGCGCGTTTCTGGGCGTCGCCTGGCTCAGCGGTCATCATCAGATTCCGATCTACACGACGCTCGCGATCTCCGGCGTCTGGCTGTATCACATCATTACCAAGCAGCGTGTGCGGCGATCGTTGTATTTCGTAGCGCTCGTCATCACCATGATTTTGGTGAGCGCTCTGCAAACGTTTCCCGCCTATTCCTACGCGCAGAATTCCGTGCGATGGGTCAACGCCAGTCACGAGCTGACCTGGGAGGAACCCGTGCCCTATTCGGTTCACGACCAATTCGGCCTCAATCCGATTTCCGTGTTGGGCGTGTTTCTCGATGGATTATTCACCAACTCGAATCCGTTTGTCGGCATTGCCGTGCTGGCGTTGGCGATTCTGGCGGTCGCGCTGGGGTGGAGCGAATACGCGGTGCGACTATGGGCGGCCGTCGCTTTCGCTGCAATCCTGTTTGCGTTCTCCAGCCCGGCGATTTTCGACGGCATCATCTATTCGTTGGTGCCCTTTGTCGAAAAAGCGCGCAATCCGGCGATGGCGGTGTTCATCTTTCATCTCGGCGTCTGCGCGCTCGCTGCGTTCGGAGTCGACGGGCTGATCGAAAACGCGGAATCGGTCTGGGTGAAACGCGTGATGATCGGATGCGGCGCGGTTTCGATCGTCATCTGGGTGTTCGAGGCCGTGGTCTGGTCGTTTCATACTCCGGTCACGGCCCGCGCCTCGCCGCTCGCGATCACCGGATTGGTCGCCGTGCTGCTCGTCGTTCTGCTGAACGCGTTGCGCACCGGATCGATCCAGCCGCGCGCCATTCCCGCGCTGCTGATCACGCTGGTGATGATCGAGGTCGGTTCGCTCACTCAGATGGATCTCGCCAATCGCGACCAGGGCCTGAAATATTGGAGCCTTCTTTCGCGTGATCCCGACATCGCAGCCTTCTTGAAAAGCCGGCCCGGCCCGCCGTATCGCGCCGATTTCAACGGCGACGACATCCCCTACAATTTCGGCGACTGGTATGGCGTCGAGAGCTACATGGGCTATGTCGCCTCCGCGCCGCAGGCTTTCATGAAAGTGCAGGGCGAGCCGCGCACGCACGATCTGTTCGGCGTCCGTTATTACGTTTCAAAGCAGCCCTCGCGCGGCGGGCTGACCGAAATCTTTTCGGGCTCAAGCGGAGTCAAAGTGTTTGAGACCGCCACGGCCATGCCGCGAGCGTGGAGCGTTCACCAAACCGAAGCGATTCACGATCTCGACGAGCTCATGCCGCGCATCAACTCCATCGATTTTAAGCAGACCACACTTCTGTTGAGCGATCCTCCGGTGAGTGCGCCGCCGCCGCTTGAAACCTGCACCGGCGATTCGGTGCGCCTGATCCGTCACGACATGCAGCGGGTGACCATCGACGTTTCCATGTCCTGCCGCGGCATGGTCATCGTCGGCGACGGTTATTCGAAGGATTGGGTTGCGGCCATCGACGGCCGGCGCACGCCGCTGTATGCGGCTTACGCGATGATTCGCGGCGTGGTGGTCGATCGCGGTCATCATCAGATCGACATGCGCTATCGTCCCACCAGCGTTTATACCGGCGGATTTCTTACCGGCGCGTCGCTCCTGGTGGTGTTTCTGGTCTGGTGGTTTTCCCGCCGGTTCTGGTAACCTTTGGTTAGAAACATGCCCATCCGGAAGGACAAGTCGGGCGCCGGAATCACGGATTCGCTGCGTGAGCAGGGCGTTCGGCTCACGCGCCAGCGCCGCATTCTGCTCGATCTGATCGACCATTCCGGCCGCCATCTCGACGCCGAAAGCCTTTACAAGATGGCCAAGGAGAAAGACCCCAAGCTCAACCGCGTCACGGTCTATCGCACGTTGAAGCTGCTCAAGAAGGGGGGCCTGGTGGACGAGCTCGACCTGATGCATTACGACGGCGATCAACACTACTACGAAACGCGGCTCAAACAGGAGCATGCGCACATCATCTGCCTGCGCTGCGGAAAGGTCGAGGAATTTTTCGGCGAGCCATTGCAGAAGCTGCGCCGCCAGGTGGAAGCGCACCTGGGATTTGAAATTCTGATCGCGCGCACCGAGATCGGCGGCTATTGCCCTCACTGCCAGGCGCTGCGCGCACAGGAACTGAAAGAAGCCCTCCGCGCCCAGGACCTGAAGGACGCCGTGCGCGCGCAGGAAATGAAGGATGCCGCTCTTTCGGCGGCGCATGGCGGGGAACGATCCTGATGGCGGAGACGCAGGCGGGCTCGGCGCCCGCACCGCCGCCCCCCGCATCATTATTAGTCTTGCATCCCTCCGGCCAGCGCACCAAGGTCGAGCTTCAGCCGCTGCCGTTTCTGATCGGGCGGCACGCCGATAATCATCTGGTGCTGCGCGACAGTCGCGCTTCGCGCAGCCACGCGCGCATCGTCGCCGAAAACGGCGCCTACGTCATCGAGGATCTGAACAGCCGCCACGGCACGTGGGTCAACGGGGAGCAGGTCGCGCGCCACGTGCTGCGCAATTCCGATCGCATCGATTTCGGGGTTCGCGAATCCTATCAACTGACCTTCGCGCTGGGGCACGGCGAAATTCATCGCATCATCGATCACCTTTCCTCCACGCCCCGTTCGGAAAACTCCAGCTCGAATGACCTCCTGAAACTTCGATCGCTGGTCGAAGTCGCGCGCGCCTTGCAGAATTCGCTCTCGACCAACGAAGTGCTCACCGCGGTGGTGGACGCGGCGCTGGCCGTTACCGGTTGCGAGCGCGGATTCCTGATGCTGCGCAAGGACGGCGAGCTGGAAATTTCCGTCGCCCGCGACAGCACGGGCCACGCCCTCGAGGAACACGATCTGCGTGTGCCGCGATCCGTGATTCAGCGCGCGCTGCATTCCCGCCGCGATCTGCTC
Source organism: Bryobacteraceae bacterium (assembly GCA_035319685.1). Taxonomy (GTDB): domain Bacteria; phylum Acidobacteriota; class Terriglobia; order Bryobacterales; family Bryobacteraceae; genus Palsa-187. The sequence goes on from DATHCE010000342.1 coordinate 5,140, forward strand.
TCCATGTCCTTCGACCCGGTCGCCGAGCAGGCCATTCGTCCCGAGATGACCGTCGCCGCACTCGAGCTGCGCAGCGTCGTGTGCGTGCCGCTGGTCCAGATCCGCAGCGGAACGCCCGAGGAGACCCGCATCACGTCCACGGCCGAAGCGACGCGCGGCCTTATTTATATGGATTCGCGCGAGGCTCCCGCCGATCTGTCGGCCGGCAGCCGCGAGCTTCTGCAAACGCTCGCCATCGAGGCCTCGACCATTCTCGAAAACGCCCGTCTGCTTGAAGAGGAACGCGTCAAGCTGCGCATCGAGGACGAATTGAAGATCGCGCGCGGAATCCAGCAAGGCCTGTTGCCGGCCACCTTGCCGGCCGAAGGATGGTTTCGCGCCGCCGGATCGAGCATTCCTTCGACGCAGGTCGGCGGCGATTATTTCGACGTTCGCCAGATCACGCCGGATATTTGGGCCGCCGTCGTCGCCGATGTTTCCGGCAAGGGCGTCAGCTCGGCGCTGCTCGCCAGTCTGCTGCAAGGCTCGTTCCTGATGGCTTCGGCCGAATCGGGCCACATCGAATCGATCATGGAGCGGCTCAACGCGTTTCTGCTCGAACGGACGCGCGGCGAAAAATACGCGACCGTTTTTTATTGCACGCTCGATTCTTCCGGCATGCTGAGTTATTCGAACGCGGGCCATCCGGCGCCGTATCTGATGAGCCGCGACGGCCGCGTGCGCAAGCTCCACACCACCGGGATGCCCGTGGGCATGATCGAGAACGCGCCGTTTCAAATGATTCAGACCCAGCTCGCTCCCGGCGACAAAATCGTGATTTTCAGCGACGGCCTCACCGAGGCGGAAAACTCGGAAGGCGCGTTTTTCGATTCTGACCGTCTGCGCGTGACGCTGCGCGAGAACTGCTGGCGCGATGCGCTGGGATTGCATCAGTCGCTGCTCGAATCCGTTGACCGATTCTCGGAAGGCGGCGTCGTTCGCGACGACATCACCACGCTGGTGCTCGAATATTCGCCCGCGTGATTCTCTACACCGCAGCCCACGGCGGCTTCTCCAGCGAATCGGTTCCGCTCGGTGGAGGCGCCGCGGTCTGCGAACAGTTGATCGCCGAGTGGACCCGCACCCGGCCCTTTGAATTTCGCGTCATCACTCCGTCGATCCTCGGCCGCGCCGCACCCACGGGCCGCGATCTGGTTCGCTTCGGCGAGCGCGACTACGCCCGGTTCTGCCGCGATTTCGAGCGCGCCTCGACCGCAGAAATTCTTCGCCACGATCCCGCCACCACCCGCGTTCTGGTCAACGATGTTTCCGAAGGCCCGGATTTCGCCCGCCTCGCCGCGCGCGGATTTCCCATCTTCACGATCTATCACGTCGACGTCGTCGCCTACGTCGCGTCGATCTATTTCCGCGGCCTGATCCGGCCGGAAACCACCGCGCGCTGGTATCGCCGCATCGGCGCGATTCTTCCGGATATGGCGAAACTGGTGTGGGCCAAACAGGAAGCGAGCGTCCTTCATTCCCGCGGCCTGATCGTGCCGTCGGAAGGCATGCGCGATGTACTGCTGCGCTGTTACCCCGCGTGTTCACCCGACAAAATTCACGTCCTGCCCTGGGGAACTTGGCACTCGGGCGATCCTGTGCCGCCGGATTCGTTGCGCGCCGAGTTCGGCGTGCCTCAAAACGCTCGCGTACTGTTGACGCTCAGCCGCATTTCGCCCGAAAAGGGCCAGGATCTGCTGCTCGAAGCGTTGCTCGATTGGGAGCGCCGCGCCGATTATCCGGAATATCCGCTCTGGGTGTTCATCTGCGGCGATGCCGCGTTCATGCAGGGCCTGCGATTCTTGAAAAAGTTGCGGCGCCTCGCCGCGCGTTTTCGCCGTACGCGCGTGATTTTCCCCGGTTCCGTGTCGGGGGAACGGAAGCGAGCCTTTTTCTCGCTCGCCGATCTCTACGTCTTCCCGTCGCGTCATGAAAGCTACGGTTTGACGCTGGTCGAAGCGCTCGCCGCCGGATTGCCCGCCGTCTGCCTGGATCATCACGGCGCGCGAACGGTGATGCGCGACGAATTCGGCGCGCTCGTAACCCCGAGGGAACTTCGTCCCGCGATCGCGCGTCTTCTCGTTGACGACGACCGCAGGAGACAGATGGGAGCCGCGGCTCGCCGCTTCGCACTTCAGGAAAAATTCTCGGATCGCGCCGCGCAGCTCGCCCGTCTCATTGCTGCTGCACCGACGCCGGTGAACCCATGGGCGCCAGGTCCCCTTCCGCCGACCAGTACAGCGCGTTGAACAGCAGCGGCAGCGTCGCGTGCGTCTGCGCCCGATGCTGCGGGCGGATTCCGAACAACACCATCTTGCCCGGATTCATCTCGATCGCCACCACCGCCGCGCGGCCGCGCATGTACTCCTCGCCGCGCAGCCAGCCCGACGCGTTCACATCGTTATTCGGATAGCGCGCCACCACGCTGATCTTCTGCGACGAAAATCCCTCGGTCAACTGGAAGAACGGCGAGTTGATATAAAACCCGTAAGTGTCCGCGGCCGAGCCCCAGCCCATCGGATGGCTGGTGTCCACCTGCAAATTCACGATGGTCCCGGGCGCGTAATGCTGCTCGCGCGACAGCGTGCGCTTCAACTCTTTCACGGGCAGCGGCCAGCGGTCCACCAGGAGGTTCGAAGCCTCGCCCAGCGCGATCAGAGTGCCGCCCTGGGCCACGAATTCCTTCAGCGCCGCGACACCTTTTTCTTCGATCCCGCCTTTGTATTCCGGCACCGTGCTGGCAAAATTCTGCCCGTCGATCATGTCGCGCGTGCGCGCATCGGGCAGGATAATCGCGTCGAAATGCGCGTGCAGGTTGCCGTCCTGAATATCTTTGTTGTGCAGCGTGGTGTAGGGAAACTCGTAGCACTCGAGGATCCAGCGCGTCCATCCCTCATCCATGTTGGCCATGTACGATTGATACAGGCCGACTCTCGGCGCCCGCAACACGGTTCCCAGCTCGCGCGGCGCGCCCGGCGCATTGCGTGCCGTCACTTCGAATCCCGCTACGGCCCTAGCCCACACATCCGGCTTCGCGCTGACCTCGGCCATCGCCAGATCGCTCCCGTGAGCCTTAGAAATGCTCACCTTTGCGCCCTCTTTCAACAACCGGTTCACCACCACCGCGCTCTGGGCTCCGGTGTAAGGAAATCTCCACACGCCGGGACTCTTCTCGACGCTCAGAACGAATTTCGGCGCGCTCCCGACCGGCTCCAGCGGCAGATCCACCGGCAGCGCGGTCTTCGCGAAAACCGTTTTCACGCCGAACTGCATGCCCAGCGACCACGCCGTCACATCATAGGGCGCCTCGGCCGGCGCATTCGGAGCGCGATGCACCTCGGGATAGGTCTGTTTTTCGAGCAGGTCTTTCGCATAACGCGCAAACACCTGCGTGAACGGGATCACGTACGTCCCGGCCGCATAATGCTCGCCATCTTCGACGAAGTCCTTCCGCGCGCGCGACACTTCCACGCCGCCGAGCATCAGCCGGTTCACCAGGTCGAGCGCTTCATTTTCGTCGTGCTGCGTCGTGGTCGGAATCAGCGCCGCATACGCATTCTGCTTATCCTCATAACCGAGCTCGCCGTTTTTCCCGCGCTCGATCGTGTTCGCGTTGATGCTGTAAATGTCGCGCAGCAGCGTCTCGCGCCGGTCGGCCGCGGCATCGAGCAGGGCGAACGTCGAGATCAGCTCGTAATCGACAATATCGCGCAGCCGCCACATTCCGCCCAGCCATGGCCGCGGATATTCGGTGCGCGGCGTCACGTCGCGCGGCGGCGGAAGCGGCTCGTCGAGCGGTTCCGGCGGCCTGCGAGATTCGGCATCACCCGGCCGGCCTTGCTCCGGCGGGGAACCTCCACCCGCTGCGGCATGCCGCTGGACCACCGGCGTCGCGATGCGGGCGCTCGCCACCTCGGTCAATAATCCGACTTCGTTATGCCACCATCCGCTCCACGCGTTTGCGCCTTCCCAGAAATTTGTATAGGTCGCGTTATAAATGATGCCCTCTTTGTTCTCGGCTTCGAGCGCCGCCGCCTGCGCCTGACCGAAAATCGTATTCAACCGGTAAATCAGGGGATGCACGTTGGGGTTGATCGGATCGGTGGCCGGCATCGTGAAAATCCGCGGGCCGTTGTTGCCCTGCTGATGTTCGTCCAGCCAGATCGCCGGGAACCAGTCGTGCCATAGCAGCTGCGCCGTCATCCTGCTCTCTTTTTGCGACAGCAGAAACAGATCGCGATTGTCGTCATGGCCGGCGTAAGCCTGATAAAGCACCGGCGGATTGGTGCCTTCGTACGGCGTATTCAGGTGCTCGTCATACCAGTTGGTCACCAGGATCTGGCCGTCCGGATTGGCCGACGGCGCCATCACCAGGATCACGTTGTTCAGGATTTTATTGATGTACGGCGAATCTTCGGTCGCCAAGCGATACACCATCTCGATCGCCATTTGCGAAGAGCCGATCTCGGTCGAATGAATATTGTTCGAAATGAAGACGACGGCTTTGCCGTCTTTGAAAATCTCATCGCGCTCGGCTTGCGCCGGCGCGCCGCTCTGGAAATACAGTTTGCGTTCGAGCGCCTTATAATGATCCAGATTTCTGATCGTCTCCGGCGCGCTGATCTCGACGATCACGAACGGATTGCCGTTGGTCGTCGGCCCCAGATTGCGAACCCGCACGCGATCCGACCGGCCGGCGACCTGGTTGAAGTACTCGACGATCTTGTCATAGCGCGCCAGCCGTTTGTCGGCGCCGATGCGGAAGCCGAAAAATTGTTCCGGCGTCGGGATGGATTGCGCGCCCACAAGTCCGGCCAAGGCCAGAAAAATGGCGGGAAGCCGCTTCATGGGCTTAGGTTACTAGGGATGCGCGGAAGTGCGCAACAGGTCGCGCCCGCAGGCACTGCCGCGCAACCTACCGTGCAACACGGATCGCGGTGCTTCGATCAGCCTTAGCGCGCGCCGCCGCGCCGCTCATCAGATTCTGGGTCTGGCGCTCCGCGCCACCGGATCGTCCTTGCGAGATCGCACCGGGAAAATGGCGAACGCGAGCACCCGCGGCACCTCGAAATCGCCACCGCGTCCGTATTTGTTCAGGATCGACCCGCCCAGATGCAGAAACACCGCCAGCGCGAGCCACACCTGCCAGTGCGAAAACAAGCCCGTGACGACGAATTCGCCCGCCATACCCATATCCGACGCCAGGCGCCAGAATCCCATGACGTACGCCATTAAAGAAGCGGGAATTAAAAGGGCGCCGAGGGCCAACGCCACATGGCGATTCTTCCCCTGCTTCCGCTGAATCGGACGACCCCGCTGAAGCCTGATCCGAAGGATCATAGTACTAATTTACCACGGATTAGGACTAAAACGTTAGCCTATATAAATGTTTTTTGGGCGGGGAGGCTCCCGCAGCCCGCTATCGCCGGCAGGCGATCGCGGCCTCTATTTGGCGGAGAGCCGCGTCGGTGGCGCGAAGCGCCTCTTCGCGATGGCCGCAAAAATCGTGCGCGGCGTGCTGCAGCTCGTTGCGAGCTTCGCGAAGCTCCTGCGCCGCGGCGCGCATATGCGGATATTCCGGCGGCGGCGCCGTATTGGCGTAACGGGGTGTCGCGATTGTCCCCACGACCAGCAACATCATCCAAGGCGCGAATCTCAGTAAATTTCTTTTCATCGTGGTCCTCTTTCGTCGTTGAATTTGCCTTACGCTACGATTTTCCGAGATTAACATGAATATGGGTTGAATCGACCGCGTCCCGCAAACAGTGGTAGAGTATAAAGCCAAGTGGAGGAGTCAGGCGATGCGACTCTGGGGAGTGTACTGCACACTCTGTTTCACGGCATTCGGATGTGCCGCGCAGGACTTGGGCGGGGAAGCATGGGCTATGGAGTTGAAGGGCGATGCCCTTCAGGCCCGCGATTTGCTGCAAAAGGCGGCGGAATCGACCCCTGACAACGCCGCCGCTTTGCGTGTGTACGCAGAATTTCTCGATCGGCACGGGAACCCCGCTGCGCGCGAAGTCTATTCAAAACTGGAGGCGGTGCTGGTCCGCGCGGGCGCTCCCGCCTCCGATCGCGCCCTGGTCCTTCGCCGCGAGGCGATCCTCGACCTGATCGCCGGCGACCGTGATTCGGCCGCCAAGCACCTGGAAGCCTATCGCCAGGCCGGCGGCGCCGGATTGGCCCTGCCCATGCCGGCCCCGGACAAGATCGAGCAAAGTTATATCACCATCCCCGGTCCGCTTCGCTCCTTCGCCCGAATGGCCGCGCTTTCCCCGGATCTCGGTCCGGACGAGATTCTCTCCGCGCTGGCGCGCAACGTCGTCACCAACGGCTACCAGGCGGGCGCGTCCAATGAGGGGCTGGAGCCCACCGAGTACATGAAGCTGGTGGTCCGCTATCTTTCCCAGGCGCGCGAGCTTGAGAAGCTGGGCGGAGAAAAGAAAATCGTCCAGATCGACACCTGCGATTCCACCGTGACCGGCGACCTGCTCCGCATTCTCGGCTACCGGATGCGGGGAGGATGCGGATCCGAGGTGGTGCTTGAAACCGTCAACGCCACCCGCGCGTTTCTGACCATCGATTCGGGATTTCCGCTGGCCGACCTCGAACGGGCCCTGCAAACCAATCATCCCTTCACGCTCGATTACCATCCCGCCCACATCCCGGTCTTATATAAGGTGGATTATTGGCAATCGGCCAAGGACAAAATCCCCGGCGAGTTCATCGATTATTTCATCTCCGACCCGGCGCTGTGCCGGCTCTATCTGGGCCTTTCCAAACTCGATCCCGATACCGCCGCGGCCATGCGCCGCCAGATTCCCGCCACGCGGCTGAAGGTCTATGCGCACGTCCTCGATTTTTTCGGGAGCATGTTCGAGATTCGTGACGGAAGGGCGCTGGTGCCCGGCGGCGCGCGCTCGGAAAAGGCGTGGGGCGAGATGGCCGGGGCTTCTCCCGATAAAGGCCCGGAGTTCTTCGAAAAATTGCTGATGCGCGACGATGGATGGCTCGCCAGCTATTACGACGCGCTGGCGCGCATCAACGGTCCGCTGAAGGATTACCTCACCGATCCGGAGCGTCTCAAGCGCTTTTACGCGGCTATTCGAGGCCGCGTCACCAGCCCCGGCCCGGCGCGTCCGGTCTTCCGCTCGAACACCGACATGCTGCTGCTGACCACGCGGCTGCGTCTCGATCCCAACGGCAAGCCGCACCTGCCGGGCGATCTGGATGTCTGGAAAGGCCTGTTCGCCAATCATCCCGTGGGCAAATACGATGCGAAGCTGACGCGCGCCGCGCCCAACTGGAGGGATGCCGACGACGTTTTGGAGGCGCTGTTCGGGCTCTCCCGCAAGGCCGTGGATAACGAGCCGCTCAAGATCTTCATGGCGCTGAGCGATGTGGAGCGCAATCGGACCACGCCGCTGCAGCCCGACACCGTGGCCCGGCTGGCGCAAGATTTCCGGATCATGAGCGCCCAATATCCGCTGTTTTCCGAAGCTCCCACCCTTTCCGACCGCACCATCCTCGAATACATGGACACGGCGCGCGCCATCAGCCTGATTCGCGATCCCCTTCTGCGCGCCGACGACGCCGGCATCATGCAGGCTCTGGCCGGCTTGTGGCAGATTTTCGTCCGGCAGGGCAGCATTGGGCCATCCGATGCGGATTCCACGCTCGCCGCGCTGCTTGCGCCCTTCGGAAAAGTTGAAAGCGAACGCGACGTGTTCGATGGCGGGCGCGCGGGCGTGAAGCTCCTGCTCGCCTCGACCCGTTCACCCGCCGACGTCTCTCCCCAGGATCGTATGATCGACCTTCTGGCCGGCACCAACGCGGATGACGGCTCCGGCGCGCATCAGCAGGTGATCGAAGACATGATCCGCATCTTCGAGGCCCAGAAGCTGATTTCGCTCTCCACGCTGTTCGAGCTGGCCGACAATCTCGAAAGCGTCACGCGCGGGGAAAAGTTGAATACCGCGCTCGCCGCCAAGCTCGCCACGCGCATTTCCGAGATTCAGCTGCCGCGCAACTCGCTGACCACTGTCGAAAAAAATTCCATGTCGTTCGGCTACTGGACCGATCGTCACATCGATGCGCAGCGCAAGCTGAACCTGCGCGCGACGATCGAAAAGTCCGCGCGCGACGCCTCCAAGCTCAACGAGCTTCGCGGCACGCTCGCGCCGTCCCTGCGCGACACCCTGGTCGGCTTCAACTATATCCATTACGCGCCACCCGGCGCCCAGGTACTGCGCACCAACGCGCTGTTCGTCCGGAGCCACGATTTTATCGGCATTCCGGGCACCAATTCCACCTGGAAGGGGACCGATGTGTTCGGCACCGGATGGCCCGCCAACGCGGGCGGACGGCTGGTGGGGTCGCTCGCATCGCTGCCCTACGCACTCGCCGAGGCCGAACAGAATTTCCTGATTCCGAGCCGCGAACAGGCGCTCATCTGGGGCGATCTGGTTCCGCAGATGATCCTCACCGCGGTGATCCCGCGTTGGTGGAACGTCGCGCCCATCCAGTTGCATTGGGTGGGCGTACACATGGCCTACGCCGATACGCTGCTGGCGGAAGGCGCGCTCGACGCGAAGCGCCGCGCGCAGGTGATTGCGGTTCTCGATCATTATGCCCCGCCGGTGCGGGTCAGCAAGCTCAACCAGTTTCTCGTTTCCGGTGATGTGCGCGACGCCAAAGACAACATCGTCCCCTCGGAGATGTATCTGCTCGCCGAGGAGATGAAGGATCAGGATCGCGATTCGCCGCTGGCGGGCGATCTGCGCCGCATGGCCGCCGAGGCGCCGGCCGAGCTGAACGCGCGCGTCATCTCGCGTGCCTTCGGCACGCCCAAACCGGTGCTGGCCAATTCCTATCAGCCCGAGCTTCTCAATTTGCGCACCTTCCCGACGCTGATGGGATATTCCAGCCGCATTCTCGCCGAAACCTGGGAATCGAACCTGCTGTATTACGGCGCCCTGGCCGACCAGGCGCACATCCGGCCCGCGGAATTGAACGTTCTGATTCCGGAGTGGACCGCGGAAACCGTGGAACGTATTTTCGCCACACACCTGGAGGACTGGCCGGCGCTGTTGCGCAGCTTGCGCCTGGTCGGCGACGATGTGGTCGCCAAAGCGCGCCGCCAGACGGCCGCGGCGGATAATTAATGGATCGGAGGAAATCACGTTGACTCGCAGACTGGCTCTTATTCTGGTGTTGGCCGCCGCCCTCCTCGCGCAGGACCGGCCGACGTTCCGCGTCAAGGTGGATATGGTGGTTCTGAGCTTTCAGGTCACCGACAACAAAGGGCATTACATCAACGGGCTGAAGCCCAAGGATTTCCGCATTTCCGAGGACGGCATCGCGCAGAAAATTTCGACCTTCGGGGAAGGCAGCAAACCGCCGGTACAACTGGCCGCTGACGGCACGATCAGGCCGATTGCGCCCCTGCCCGAGGGCCAGGCCGAGGAGCGCGTCGATTCCTTCATCGGCACCAACGTCTTCGTGCTGTTCGACACCAGCAATTATATGTATCGCGGGTTCGTCTACGCCTCCGACGCGATCGCGGATTTCATTCGCGGCCTCGATCGGGCCGACTCGATCGCCGTTTACACCTATAGCCGCAACCTGTCGCGCGCCGCGGCGCTCGGCCATGAGCGCAACGAAGCGATCTTCGGATTGCGTTCGGCTGTCGCCGGTGACGATTCGGCCTTATACAATTCGCTGCTGCTGACCTTGCGCGATGCCGCCAAGGTTCCCGGACGTAAAGTCGTGATCGTGTTCTCCAACGGTCCCGACAACGCGAGCATGGTCGCGCCCGACGATGTCCGCGCCGTTGCCGAGGATGAAGGCATCCCGATTTATGTCATCTCCACCAGCGAAGTGAACAAGGACCCCATTTCGTCGAGCGTGTTCAAACGCATCTCCACGCGCACCGGCGGAAAATCGTATTTCGCCAAGACCTGGCAGAAACAGGTGGAAGCCTTCGAAAATATCCGCGAGGACCTCGGCAATTCGTATACGGTGACGTATTATCCGCAGCCCAATCCGAACGAAGGATTCCGCAAGATCGCTGTGGAGCTCATCACCGACCCGGGCCGCAAGTATCGCATCCAGTGCCGTCCCGGCTATCGTCCGCGCGGCGGATTCTAGCGCGTCTCCTCCCCCCGCCTTGCCGGCGCATAAAGCACCAAGGCCGGGGTTCATCCGTACGGTAACTGTGCCTTCTGGCATAGGCCCTGGAACGTCAATCGTGCTAACTTGATTACAAGCATTCCGCGCTTAAGTTGGGGAGCAGATGAGCATTTCGACGCCCTTCATTCACCGGCCCGTCGCCACCACGCTGCTGACCATTGCAGTCGGGATTTCGGGCGCGGTCGGGTATAATTTTCTTCCCCAGGCTCCGCTCCCGCAAGTCGATTTCCCCTCCGTTCAGGTCAACGCCGGATTGCCCGGCGCGAGCCCGGAAACCATGGCGTCCTCGGTCGCCACCCCGCTCGAGCGCCAGTTCGGACGCATCGCCGGCGTCAATGAGATGACCTCGTCGAGCTCGCTCGGCACCACCAACATCACGCTGCAATTCGATCTCGCCCGCAACATCGACGCCGCCGCGCGCGACGTGCAGGCCGCCATCAACGCGGCTCGCGGACAATTGCCCGCCAATCTTCCGCGCAATCCGGGCTGGCGAAAAGTGAATCCCGCCGACGCGCCCATCCTGCAGCTCGGCCTGACTTCGGACACCATGACCCAGGGCGCGCTCTACGACGCCGCATCCACCATCCTGCAACAGAAAATTTCGCAGGTGCACGGCGTCGGACAGGTGTTTGCGGGCGGCAGCGCTCTGCCCGGCGTTCGCGTCGAGGTAAATCCGTCGCAGCTCAACAATCTCGGCCTGGGGCTCGAAGATGTCGGCGCGGTGCTCATAGCCGCCAATGCGAATTCGCCCAAAGGCGTCATCGCCGATAACTCCCAGGCCTGGACCATCGACACCAACGATCAGCTTCGGAAAGCTAAGGATTATGCCCAACTCGTGGTCACCTACCACAACGGCGCCGCAGTCCGCCTCGGGGACATTGCGGAGGTGGTGGATTCGGTGGAGGATCTGCGCAACGTTGGATTCGTGAACGATAAATCGGCGGTGATCGTCTACATCAACCGCCAGCCTGGCGCGAACATCGTCGCAACCGTGGATGCCGTGCGCGCGGTTTTGCCGCAATTGAAGGCGTCCATTCCCGCCTCCATCAACCTGCTGATTTTGAGCGATCGCAGCACCACCATCCGCGCCTCGGTCCGCTCCGTGCAACAGACCATGGCCATCTCCATCGGGCTGGTCATTATGGTGGTGTTCATTTTTCTGCGCAGCGTCCGCACCACGTTGATTCCGAGCATCTCGGTTCCCGTTTCCCTGGTCGGCACTTTCGGGGTGCTCTATCTGTTCGGATACAGCGTCGACAATCTTTCGCTGTTGGCGCTGACCATCGCCACCGGCTTCGTGGTCGACGACGCCATCGTGGTCATCGAGAACATCACGCGCCACGCCGAGTCGGGTTTATCGCCGATGCAGGCTGCCTTGCGCGGCGCGCAGGAAATCGGCTTCACGGTAATGTCCATCAGCATCTCGCTGATCGCCGTGTTCATCCCGATTCTGCTGATGCCGGGCATCGTCGGCCGTTTGTTCCGTGAATTCGCGATAACGCTTTCGGTAGCCATTGTGTTATCCCTGACGATCTCGCTCACGATGACGCCCATGATGTGCGCCCGCCTGTCGGGGCACGACCCGAATCAGAAACACAACATTTTTTATCGCCTGAGCGGCGGGTTCGTGGAAGCGCTCCGGGCCGGTTATTCGCGATCGCTCGGCTGGGTGCTGCGCCACCAGCCGCTGGTGCTGGCGGTGACCATCGTCACTGTGGGGCTCACGGTGTATCTCTACATCATCGTGCCCAAGGGCTTCTTCCCGCAGCAGGATGTCGGTCGCATGTCCGGCAGTATTCTCGCCGATCAGGCGACTTCCTTTCAGGCCATGCGCGAGCGCGTCGCCGAAATCAACCGCATCGTGCTGTCGGACCCCGCGGTCGATAATTTGAACGCCTATGTCGGTGGCAGCGGCGGCGGCGGCGGCGGCTCCATCAACGCAGGACGCATGAATGTGACCCTCAAACCGCTCGCGGAACGGAAAGTCTCGACCGACGAGGTGATCGCCCGCCTGCGTCCCAAACTCTCGCGCGTCGCCGGAGCCACACTCTATCTTCAGGCCGTGCAGGATCTCCGCATCGGCGGCCGCATGAGCGGCGCGCAGTATCAATACACCTTGCAAAGCGACAGCGTTGCCGAGCTGAACGAATGGGCGCCGCTGCTCTACAGCAAGCTGCGCTCGCTCCCCGAACTCGCCGACGTAAATAGCGATCAGCAGGATCGCGGTCTCGCGGCTTCGCTCCAAATCGACCGCGTCACCGCCGGCCGCATGGGAATTTCCGCGGCGGCCATCGACAACACGCTTTACGACGCTTACGGCCAGCGCCAGGTGTCGGTCATGTATACGCAGTTGAATCAATATCACGTGGTCATGGAAGTGGCGCCGCAGTTCTGGCAGAATCCGGAAGCCTTGAAATTCCTGTACGTGCGCGGCACCAAAGGCCAGGTTCCGCTCAGTGCGTTCACCCAATACATGCCCAGCAACACCGCGCTTCAGGTGAATCACCAGGGCCAATTTCCCTCGGTGACCATTTCGTTCAACCTGCCTGTGGGCACTTCGCTGAGCCAGGCGGTTCCCGTCATCGAACGGGCGGAGCGCGAAATCGGCATGCCGCTCAGTATTCACGGCAGCTTCGCCGGAACCGCGCAAGCCTATCAGGACGCGCTCGCCAGCGAGCCGATCCTCATCGCCGCCGCCATCGTTACGGTCTACATTGTGCTCGGCGTGCTGTATGAAAGCCTGATCCATCCGCTCACCATTCTTTCCACCATCCCGTCGGCCGGCGTCGGAGCCTTGGTCGCCCTGATGGTCACGCATAATGAGCTGAACGTCGTCTCCCTCATCGGAATCATTCTGCTGATCGGCATCGTCCAGAAGAACGCGATCATGATGATCGATTTCGCCATCTCCGCCACGCGCGCCGAAGGACTTCGGCCCGAACAGGCGATCTTCAAAGCGGCCGTGCTGCGCTTCCGTCCCATCACCATGACCACTACGGCCGCCATGCTCGGCGGATTGCCGATCGCGCTCGGCCACGGCGAAGGCGCCGAGATGCGCCGCCCGCTCGGCATGGCGATCGTCGGCGGATTGCTGTTCAGCCAGGCCCTGACGCTGTACACGACTCCGGTCGTTTATCTGTATTTGGATCGTCTGCACCTGCGCTGGCAGGCCTTCCGCGGCCGCGCCCACGCCGCCGAGCCGCAGCTTGTCGAACAATCGTCATAAACCCTTAGCACGAGAATGGAACCATAGATTCGTGCCCATTCGTGTTTATTTGTGCCTGATGGTTGCTCTGCTGCCGCTCCAGGCCCAGGATCTCGACTTCCTCAACCACAATCGCCCGACGGTAGACGCTCACAACTGCTATCCCTACGATGGCCGCTTCTGGCCGCTTTTATGCGCCGGGCTCGATAGCTGGGTCGCGTCTTAAGGACACGACCGGTGGTTGCGCAGCTGTAACGGATCTGCTAATTTAAGTTTTTATAGTCACCTTGGGAGGCGTGGGGCTGCCTGTTCGGAGTTCCCGCCGTTTGGACCAGTCAAAACATGAGCCGCAAACCAGGTAAGAAATACACCGCCGCGTCAGAACAGGTCGAGCGCAAGCCGTATGCAATCGAACAAGCCGTCCCGCTCGTCAAGAAAGTGAAATTCGCCAAATTCGATGAGACCGTCGAGTTGCACATGCGCCTGGGCGTCGACCCGAAACATGCCGACCAGATGGTTCGCGGCACCGTCGTGCTTCCCAACGGGCTTGGCAAATCGAAAAAAGTTCTCGTGATCGCTTCCGGCGACAAGCAGCGCGAGGCCCAGGAGGCTGGCGCCGATATCGTCGGCGGCGAGGACATGGTGCAGAAAATCCAGGCCGAAAACTGGACCGATTTCGACGCCGTCATCGCCACGCCGGACATGATGCGCTCGGTCGGACGGCTCGGCAAGGTTCTCGGGCCGCGCGGGCTGATGCCGAATCCTAAAACCGGCACGGTGACGGTCGATGTCGCTACCGCCGTCAAGGAAGTCAAGGCCGGCAAGGTGGAATTTCGCGTCGACAAGACCGGCGTGATTCACGTTCCGGTCGGCAAGGTGAGCTTTGCAAGCGACAAGCTGCTCGAAAACGCGAATACGCTGCTTCAAGCCGTGGTGAAAGCAAAACCCGCCGCGGCCAAAGGCAAATACGTCAAGAGCGTCACCATCTGCTCCACCATGGGCCCCGGCGTGCACCTTGATGTGACGCCATACAATCAGAAGGCCGTCTAGCGCGAAAGAAATCCATCATGAAAAAGAAACCGGAAAAGAAAAAGGACATGGAGGCGTTGCGCGCCGAACTGGAGAAATCCGGCAACGTCTTCCTGACCGGCTACGAGAAGCTGACCGTCGGTCAGGATTTCGAGCTCCGCAAAACGGTTCGCGGCGCCGGCGGGAAATATAAGGTCATCAAGAATCGCATCGCCGAAAAAGCCGCCGATGGAACCAAGGCCGGCGACCTGTTGAAGGAACTCAAAGGGATGTGCTCGGTCGCCTATACCTCGGGCGATCCGGTCGCGCTGGCGAAGGCGCTGACCGCGTATGCCAAGGCGAATCCGAGTTTTACGTTCAAGGCGGGCATGGTGGAAGGCCGGGTGGTAGATGTCACCGGCATCCAGGCTCTGGCGACCCTGCCAGCGAAGGAAGAAATTTACGCGAAGCTTCTATGGTTGATCAACGCCCCGGCGCAGCGCCTGGTGACGGCGATCAATGGTGTGGGCCGGAATGTTGCCGTGGTCGTCGACCAGGCCGTTAAGGAAAATAAGTTTCACTAGGTTTTAAGAAGAGATTAGGTAAATTAAGGATAGAAAAATGGCTGATATCAACGCGATTGCGGAACAGATTCAGGGGCTGACGCTGCTTGAAGCATCCCAGCTCGTCAAGGTGCTTGAGGAGAAGCTGGGCGTTTCGGCAGCTGCGGCTGCGGTAGCGGCGGCTCCGGCGGCGGGCGGCGCGGTAGCGGCGGCTCCGGTCGAGGAAAAGACCGAATTTGCCGTGGTCCTAACGGCCGCTGGCGCCAATAAGATCAATGTAATCAAAGTGGTACGCGAAGTTACCAGCCTCGGCCTCAAGGAAGCGAAGGACCTGGTCGACGGCGCTCCCAAGACGGTGAAGGAAGGCATCAACAAGGAAGAAGCGGAGGCGATCAAGAAGAAATTTGTCGACGCCGGCGCTTCGGTTGAAGTAAAGTAGGAAAAGGATTCGGGTGGCGGGTTCGGCGCGTACTCTCCCGAACCCGCTCATGCCACCAGTCTGTCAACGTGAAAGTGCGTGACGATTTGACGAGATGAATGGCATTTGGTATGCTGAGAGTACCGGAGAGAGAGCCCCGGACCTTTATAGTGAAATTGCCACCCCGCGATCTGCTCGGCAGTTCGTTTGAACTACCGCTAGGCTTCGCCCTGCGCTTACATATCCTGCCCGAGGTGTTTCTACGCCTTCGGGCTTTTTCGTGTTGAACTGAAGGAGGCCTCCTTTTGCCTCCTGACCAGCGGCTCTCGCTGCTATTCGAGGATTTTGATACATGCAAACCCCGGAAAATGCCACCTACCGCGAACGGGTCGATTTTTCAAAAATTAAAACGTCGATTCCGATTCCGAACCTGATCGAGGTCCAGAAGAAATCGTATGAGCGATTTCTGCAAATGGACCTTCTTCCGAGCGAACGGGACGACACCGGACTCGAAAGCGTATTCAAAAGTGTTTTTCCCATCTCGGACTTTCGCGGTCTGAGCCAGCTCGAGTTCGTCGATTACGCCATCGGCAATTGGGAATGTAAGTGCGGCAATCTCAAAGGCCTGCATCACCTCCGCTCCACCTGCCGAAATCCGGCTTGCGGCGCCACCATCAAGACCGATCCGTTCCACTTGGGCGATGTGTTGTGCCCGCGCTGCGGAACGTTCAATAAGAATATCGTCACGTTTTGCAATCGCTGCGGCGATCCCGTCGGCCTGCAACTGAAATATGAAGTGACCGAGTGCGAAGAGCGGGGCATGACCTACGCGGCTCCGCTCAAAGTTACGATCCGCCTCACGGTTTTCGACAAGGACCCGGAAACCGGCGCCAAGACCATCCGCGACATCAAGGAACAGGAGGTGTTCTTCGGCGAAATTCCGCTGATGACCGACAACGGCACCTTCATCATCAATGGAACCGAGCGCGTGATCGTGTCGCAGTTGCACCGGTCGCCCGGCGTGTTTTTCGAGCGTCAGCCAGCCCAGGGCTATTTCCTGGGGAAAATCATTCCCTACCGCGGAAGCTGGGTCGAATTTGAATACGACAACAAGAATCTGCTGCACGTCCGCATCGACCGTAAGCGCAAATTCTACGGCACGGTGTTTCTGCGCGCCTTGGGACTCAAGACCGACGCCGAAATCCTGCGCGCGTTTTACAAGTGCAGCGACATCGTCATCAAGAACAAGAAGCTTTTCTGGAAGGCCGGCGACGGCCTGATCGGCCACAAGCTTTCGCACGCCATCGTCAAGGGGGGCGAAACAGTGGTGCCGCAGGGCCGCAAAATCACCAACAGCGTTTTCAAGGAAATTCAGAAAGCGAAGATCGAACAGGTCGAAGTCGCGGCGAACGATCTCGAAGGCGCGTATGTAGCCGCCGACGTGGTGGACATGGAAACCGGCGAGGTGCTGATCGAAGCCAATCACGAAATCACGCCGACCATCGTCGGCAAGCTGATCGACGCGAACATTGAAACCTTCGACATCTTCTTCCCCGAGTTCGACGAAGTGGGCAACGTCATTTCGGCGACGCTCAAAAAGGACGGCGTGAAGCAGCAGAACGACGCGCTGCTCGAGATCTATCGCAAATTGCGTCCCGGCGATCCGCCGACAGTCGACACCGCGACGCAGCTGTTTCAGGGCATGTTCTTCGACCCCCGCAAATACGACTTTTCGCGGGTGGGCCGCATGAAGTTCAACATCAAGCTGTACGACAAGGCCGACGCGACGCCGCTCGACCGGCGCACGCTCGATCACAAGGATTTCATCGACACGATCCAGTACCTGCTGAAGTTGCGCAAAGGCATCGGCGCGGTCGACGACATCGATCACCTGGGCAATCGCCGCGTCCGCGCGGTCGGCGAACTGCTCGAAAACCAGTTCCGCATTGGCCTGGTCCGCATGGAGCGCGCGATCAAGGAAAAGATGAGCGTGTACCAGGAAATGTCGACGGCGATGCCGCACGACCTGGTCAACGCCAAACCGGTGATGGCCGCGATCCGCGAATTTTTCGGATCGAGCCAGCTTTCCCAATTCATGGATCAGACCAACCCGCTCTCCGAGATCACGCACAAGCGGCGCCTCTCGGCCTTGGGACCGGGCGGTCTGTCTCGCGAGCGCGCCGGATTCGAAGTGCGCGACGTGCACCCGACGCATTACGGGCGCATCTGCCCGATCGAGACGCCGGAAGGTCCGAACATAGGTCTGATCAGCTCGCTGTCGTGTTTTGCGCGCATCAACGAATACGGATTTATCGAGAGCCCGTATCGCCGCGTGAAAGACGGTGTGGTGGTGGATGAAATCCGCATCCTGAATCCGGGCGACACCGATTTCAAGGTCGGCCAGATTCTGCAACGCGCCGACGCCGATAAGCCGGCTCGTACGCTCGCCGCGCAAAAGAAGCAGACGCCCGAGTTTGAAGCGCACTGCGATTATCTTTCGGCATGGGAAGAAGACAAGTACATCATCGCGCAGGCCAACGTGCCTCTGGACGAAAAAGGCCGCATCACGGCGGAGCTGGTCAACGCGCGCCAGGCCGGTAACTTCGTGTTGAAGCACGTGGGCGAAATCGAGTACATGGACGTCAGCCCGAAGCAACTGGTCTCGGTTGCGGCGAGCCTGATTCCGTTCCTTGAAAACGACGACGCCAACCGCGCGCTGATGGGATCCAACATGCAGCGCCAGGCCGTGCCGCTCCTGCGCGCCGAATCGCCGTATGTGGGAACCGGCATGGAGCGCGTCACGGCGCGCGACTCCGGCGCCGTGGTCATCTGCAGGCGCTCCGGCATTGTCGATTCGGTGGATAGCGAGCGCATCATCGTGCGCGTCGAGGGCAGCACCCAGGAAGGGCAGCTTTCGCGCGAGGTGGGCGCCGATATCTACACGATGACCAAGTTCAAGCGCTCGAATCAAAACACCTGCATCAATCAGAAGCCGATTGTGAAGCAGGGAATCCGCGTGAAGAAGGGCGACGTGCTGGCCGACGGGCCGTGCACCGAATCGGGCGAACTGGCGCTCGGCCGCAACGTGCTGGTGGCCTTCGTTCCGTGGCGCGGGTACAACTTCGAAGACGCGATCGTCGTTTCCGAGAAGCTGGTCAAGGAAGATTACTACACCTCGATCCACATCGAGGAGTTTGAAGTCGACGCGCGCGATACCAAGCTCGGACCGGAAGAAATCACGCGCGATATCCCGAATATCGCCGAAGGTTTTTTGCGCAATTTGGACGAAAGCGGAATTATTCGCATCGGCGCGACGGTGAAGCCGGGCGACATTCTGGTGGGTAAAGTCACGCCCAAGGGCGAGACGCAGCTCACGCCGGAAGAAAAGCTGCTGCGCGCGATTTTCGGCGAAAAAGCCGGCGACGTGAAGGATGCGTCGCTGTACTGCCCGCCGGGAATCGAAGGCACCGTCGTCGACTGCAAGGTGTTTTCGCGGAAAGGCGCTGAATTGGACGAGCGTTCGAAGCTGATTCTCGAAGGCTCCGAAGAGCGTTTGCGGCGCAATCTCGAAGACGAAAAGCGAATCTTGAACGACGAGCGCTCCAAGCGCCTCGCGGGTCATTTCAACGATCGCGAACTACTGGCCGATCTGCACGACGAGAAGACCAACAAGAAGCTGCTCGCCAAGGGCACCATGCTCTCGCGCGACCTGATCGAAAAACTTCGCGCGCGCGATCTCAAGCGCATGAAGATCAAGGATAAGGATCCCCGGCTCAACGAGCTGGTGGACGAAATCGAAGAGATGACCTCACGCCAGATCGCGGTGCTCGAAAAAATCACCGAGGAGCGCATCGCGAAGCTGCGCAAGGGCGACGAGCTGCCTCCGGGCGTCATCAAGCAGGTGAAAGTGTACATCGCCATGAAGCGCAAGCTTTCGGTGGGCGATAAGATGGCCGGGCGGCACGGCAACAAGGGGGTGATCGCGCGCATCGTTCCCGAGGAGGACATGCCGTATCTGCCCGATGGGACGCCGGTGGAGATCGTTCTCAACCCGCTGGGCGTTCCCAGCCGTATGAACGTCGGCCAGATTCTCGAAACGCACCTGGGCTGGGCCGCCCGGGCTCTGGGCGTCAAATTCGCGACGCCGGTGTTTGACGGCGCCACCGAAAAAGACATCAAGTCGCAGCTTAAAGCGGCCAAACTGCCGAGTTCCGGCAAGGTCCAGCTTTGGGACGGCATCAGCGGAGCTCCGTTCGAGCAGCCGGTGACGGTCGGCTACATTTACATGCTGAAGCTGTCGCACCTGGTGGATGATAAGATCCACGCGCGATCGATCGGGCCGTATTCGCTGATCACGCAGCAGCCTCTGGGCGGCAAGGCGCAATTCGGCGGACAGCGTTTCGGCGAAATGGAAGTGTGGGCGCTCGAGGCCTACGGAGCCGCCTACGTGCTGCAGGAATTGTTGACGGCCAAGTCCGACGATGTGTATGGACGAGCCAAAATCTACGAAGCGATCGTGAAGGGCGAAGCGGCCGCGGAGCCGGGCGTGCCGGAAAGCTTCAACGTATTGATTCGCGAGTTGCAATCGTTGTGCCTGGACGTGGAATTGATGAAGAAGCCGCGCGAGGCGCTGGAGACGGCGCTGGCGGCGGACTAAGGAGGCTCCTTGACGGAGCAGCAACTTTATCTGGTTGTCGGGCTGCCGACGATTACCGCATTGATCGGAATCCTGGTGAATATCGGATATTTTGTTTCGATCCATGGCCGCATCAATTCGCTCGAATCGAGGCTGGATGTGCGCATCAATTCGCTTGAATCGAGGCTGGATGCACGCATCAATTCGCTCGAATCGAAGTTCGACACAAAGATCGATCTGCTGGTCGGCAAAGTGATCGAGCTAGACAACCGGCTCATCCGTCTGGAAGAGCGCTTGAAACATTAACAGACAAGGAAACACAGGAGACACACATGGGTGATCATATGTACCGTTCCTCTCCGTACGATCGCGCGAACCTCATCGCCGATTTCGATTCGATTCGAATTTCGCTCGCGTCTCCGGAGAAAATCCGGAGTTGGTCGCATGGGGAAGTCACCAAACCGGAAACCATCAACTACCGGACCTTCAAGCCGGAGCGCGACGGCTTGTTCTGCGCGCGCATTTTCGGTCCCATCGCGGATTGGGAGTGCTTGTGCGGCAAGTACAAGCGGATGAAGCATCGCGGCGTCATCTGCGACAAGTGCGGCGTCGAAGTCACTTTATCCCGTGTGCGCCGCGAACGCCTGGGCCATATCGAACTCGCCAGCCCCTGCTCGCACGTGTGGTTTTTCAAAGGCCTGCCTTCGCGCATCGGCTATCTTCTTGACATTACCTTGAGGGAATTGGAACGCGTTCTGTATTTTGAAGCGTTCGTCGTGGTCGATCCCGGCGAAGTGCCTGAACTCAAGAAAGGTGAGGTCATCAGCGACGAGCGCAAGCGCCAGCTCGATCAGGAGTTTCCCGGAAAATTCGTCGCCATGATGGGCGCCGAGGGAATCAAGGAGCTGCTCAAGAAAGTCGACTGCGACGGCTTGAGCATGGAGATCCGCGAGAAGATGAAGACCGAGGTGTCGCAGCAGAAAAAGCTGAAGTACGCCAAGCGTCTTCGCGTCGCCGAAAGTTTCCGCAAATCGGGCAACAAGCCGGAGTGGATGATTCTCGACGTGATTCCGGTGATTCCGCCGGAGCTGCGTCCCCTGGTTCCCCTCGATGGCGGACGCTTTGCCACCTCCGATCTGAACGACCTGTATCGCCGCGTCATCAATCGCAATAATCGTCTGAAAAAGCTGATCGAGCTGCATGCTCCCGACGTGATCGTACGCAATGAAAAGCGCATGCTGCAGGAAGCGGTCGACGCGTTGTTCGACAACGGCCGCCGCGGACGCGTACTGCGCGGGGCCAACAACCGGCCTTTGAAATCGCTCTCCGATACGCTCAAAGGCAAGCAGGGACGTTTCCGCCAGAACCTGCTCGGCAAGCGTGTCGATTATTCGGGCCGTTCGGTGATCGTGGTCGGGCCGGAATTGAAGCTCCATCAGTGCGGTCTTCCGAAGAAGATGGCGCTCGAGCTGTTCAAGCCGTTCATCTATCATCGCCTGGAACAGCGCGGCCATTGCACCACCATCAAACAAGCGAAAGAACTGGTCGAGCAGCAGGACCCCGTGGTTTGGGACATTTTGGAAGAGGTCATCAAGGATCATCCGATTCTGTTGAATCGCGCTCCGACGCTGCACCGGCTGGGCATTCAGGCGTTCGAGCCCGTGCTCGTCGACGGCAAGGCGATCAAGCTTCATCCGCTCACCTGCACGGCGTTCAATGCCGATTTCGACGGCGATCAGATGGCCGTGCACGTTCCTCTGTCGCCCGAAGCGCAGATCGAAGCCTCGACGCTGATGCTTTCGGCGAATAATATTCTGTCGCCGGCGCACGGCTCGCCCATCGCGGTACCGACGCAGGACATGGTGCTGGGCCTGTATTATCTGACCAAATCGCGTCCCGGGACCAAGGGCGAAGGCCGCACCTTCGCCTCGATCGACGACGTTTTGATCGCGCTCGAAATGGGCGAGGTCGAGACGCTGACGCCCATCAAGCTGCGCTACACCGGAAAAGTGATCGACCTGGTCAAGGCGTTCGACAGCCAGAACGTCATGCACACCGAGCCGATCGATTTTGCCAAGCAGTACATGGACACCACCGTCGGCCGCGTCATCCTGAACGACGTTCTGCCCGACGAGATGCCGTTCATCAACGGGCTGCTCAAGAAGAAGGGCCTCTCGCAACTGGTTCAATACTGCTATCTCAAGTACGGCCTGGCGGTCACGGTCGGGATGCTGGACGAAGTGAAGAGCCTCGGGTTCCTGTACGCGACGCGCGCGGGAATTTCGATCGGCATCGACGATATGGTGGTGCCCGGCGAAAAGGCCGGCCTGGTCCGCGACGCGGAAAAAGCGGTCATTGAAGTTGAGTCGCAGTATCAGGAAGGCGCCATCACCCACGGCGAGCGCTACAACAAGATCATCGAAATCTGGTCGAAGGTCACCGAGCGCGTCTCCGAGGAAATGTTCAAGACCATGGAGGAAGACGACCGAACGGGCCGCTACCTCAATCCGATTTACATCATGGCCGACTCCGGAGCGCGCGGATCGAAACAGCAGATCCGCCAGCTTTCCGGAATGCGCGGCTTGATGGCCAAGCCCTCGGGCGAAATCATCGAGCAGCCCATCACGGCTAACTTCCGCGAAGGCCTCGACGTGTTGCAATACTTCATCTCCACGCACGGCGCGCGCAAAGGCCTGGCGGATACCGCATTGAAGACCGCGGATTCCGGCTATCTGACGCGCCGCCTCTGCGACGTCGCGCAGGACGTGATCGTGACCGAAAACGATTGCGGCACGAGCGACGGAATTTACGTCGAGCCGATCATCGAATCGGGCGAAATCATCGAACCGTTGCGCGACCGCATCGTGGGCCGCGTCGCGCTCGAAGATCAGCTCGATTACGAAGGCAACAAAATCGTGGCGGTGAATTCCGAGATCACCGAAGATCTTGCCGCGGCGATTCAGGCGGCCGGTATCGAGCGCGTCAAAATCCGCTCGGTGCTGACCTGCGAATCGAAGCGCGGCGTGTGCCAGCTGTGCTACGGACGGAACCTGGCGACCGGGCGATTGGTGGAACGCGGCGAAGCGGTAGGCATCATTTCCGCGCAATCCATCGGCGAGCCGGGAACGCAGCTCACCATGCGCACGTTCCACATCGGCGGCGCGGCTACCGGATCGGCCGAACAATCCAAACAGGACGCGAAATCCGACGGCTTCGTCAAGTTCCTGAACATCGTCACGGTCAAGAACGCCAAGGGCGAACTGATCGCGATGAACCGCAACGGCATCATCGCCATTTTGGACGACAAGCAGCGTGAAAAAGAGCGCTACCAGGTGGTCTATGGCGCGAAGATTCTGTTCGCGGACGGTCAGCGCGTCAAAACCAACGACGTGCTGCTCGAATGGGATCCCTACACCTTCTCGATTCTCACCGAAGTCAGCGGCATCGTCCATTTCAAGGATCTGAGCGAGGGCTTGACGATGCAGGAGCAGGTGGACGAGATCACCGGGCGGTCGCAATGGGTGGTGATGGATTCGACCGATGAGAAGCGCGTCCCGGCCGTCATCGTCCGCCCGGCGGGCGGCGGGAAGGCCGACGAAAAGCGCTACCTGATGCCGATGCATGCGCACTTGACCGTCTCCGACGGCGATGAAGTTCACGCCGGCGACGTGCTCGCGAAAATTCCGCGCGCCACCACCAAGACTAAGGACATCACGGGCGGCCTGCCGCGCGTGGTCGAATTGTTCGAGGCGCGCAAGCCGCGGGAAACCGCGGTCATCAGCGAGATCAACGGGGCCGTGAAATACGGCGAGATCTCCAAGGGCATGCGCAAGATCTACATCATCGCCGACGACGGGGAGCAGAAGGAATACGCAATCCCGCGCGGCGTGCACATCAACGTGCAGGAAGGCGAAAAGGTCCGCGCCGGGGATCCGCTGATGGACGGGCCGCGCAATCCGCACGACATCATGGCCGTGCTCGGCGAAAAAGAGCTGCAAAAATACCTGGTGAATGAAATCCAGGAAGTGTATCGCTTGCAGGGCGTCAATATCAACGACAAGCACCTGGAAGTGATCGCGCGCCAGATGATGCGCTGGGTGAAGGTGGACGATATCGGCGACACCGAATTCCTTCCGGAAGAGGTGGTCGACAAGTTCAAGTTCCGCGAGGAGAACGCCCGCGTCGATGAAGCCGGCGGGCGGCCGGCCGGCGGCAAGACCGTGCTGCTGGGCATCACCAAGGCGTCGCTTTCGACCGACTCGTTCATCTCCGCGGCCAGCTTTCAGGAGACCACGCGCGTGCTGACCGAAGCCGCCATCAACGGTAAGGTAGATTATCTGCGCGGCTTGAAAGAAAACGTCATCATGGGCCGCTTGATCCCGGCCGGCACCGGTATGGAATACTACCGCAACGTGAAGATCGCCGGCGAGGATATCGAAGAGGAGATGGTAACCGAGCCGGAATCCGTGCCGCTCGACGCGATTCCGGGTTACGACGAAGAAACCCGCGCGCTCTACGCCGGCGGTTTGACGGAAGCCGAGCCGGGCGGGGAAGAAACGCTCGCGGAGTAGTTCGGTTCAAGATTACTGGGCGCGGTGGATATTCTGCCGCGCCTTTTTCTTTTATGGCGGGCCGATGACGCCGACGCAAAATTCTTCACCCTGTCCGACTCCTATCATGGAGCCCACAAAGGCTGGAAGAAGCTGAAGCCGCTGCCGATCGACGCTTCCCGGCGAATGACCCGCGAACAGGCGCATGAGCGCCGATGAACGCGGATTCGTGCCGATACGCCGGCTACAGCCGGCAGCGCTCCACCGCTTGTCTCCATCCTGCGAGCAATTCCTCGCGCTGGTCCCTGCTCATTTTCGGTTCGAACACGCGATCAATCCGCCAGAATTTTTCGACATCCTCGAGGCTCTTATAAAATCCGGTCGCCAGTCCGGCGAGATACGCCGCGCCGAGCGCCGTGGTCTCAATGTCCGCCGGCCGCAGGATCGGGCAGCCCAGAATATCGGCCTGAAACTGCATCAGGAAATTGTTCGCCGCCGCGCCGCCGTCCACGCGCAATTGTTGGAGCTTCTGGCCGCTGTCGGCCTGCATCGCCTCCACCAGGTCGTGCGTCTGGTAGGCGATGCTCTCGAGCGCGGCCCGCACCAGTCTTGCCGTATCGGTCGCCGCCGTGATGCCGCACAAAATTCCGCGCGCGTGCGGATCCCAATACGGCGCGCCGAGGCCGACAAACGCCGGAACAAAATAAGCGCCGCCCGTATCCGCGACCGACGACGCGATCTGTTCGGTCGCCGCCGCGTGGGAAATCAAGCCCATCCTGTCGCGCAGCCACTGGACCGCCGCGCCGGCGATGAACACGCTCCCTTCGACCGCGAACTGCGCCGGCTCCCCGGAATGCAATGCCGCGGCGCGCGTCGCGAGCAGCCGGTTTTTCGAGGCCGGGCGATGCCCGCCTGAATGCATCAACGCGAAACATCCCGTGCCGTAAGTGTTTTTTGCCATTCCAGCTCTAAAACAAGCCTGCCCGACGAGCGCGGCCTGTTGATCGCCTGCGATGCCCGCGATCGGAATTTTCGCACCCAGATGTTCCACCGTGGTGACGCCTTCCGCGCCGCTCGACGCGACAATCCGCGGCATCATCGATCGCGGCAGGCCGAAAACTTCCAGCAGCCTGTCATCCCAATCGCCGGTCTCCAGATTCATCAGCATCGTGCGCGACGCGTTGGTCGGATCGGTCACGTGCGCCGCGCCGCCCGTCAGTTTCCAGATCAGCCACGTATCGACGTTGCCGAACAAAAGATTTTCGAGTTGATCGTGCGCCGCGTAATCGAGGATCCAGCGAATCTTGCTCGCCGAAAAATACGCGTCGACCACCAGCCCGGTTTTCTGTTCGATGAGCTCGCGCGGCTCGAGCGTCTCGCAATAGGCCGCCGTGCGCCGGCATTGCCACACGATCGCGTTCGACACCGGCCGGCCCGTGCGCCGGTCCCACACGATCGTCGTTTCGCGCTGATTGGTGATGCCGATCGCGGCGATTTCCGTGGCCCGAATGCCCGCCACCGAAATCGTGCGCCGCGCGGCATCCAGTTGCGCCCGCCAGATTTCGTCGGCATCCTGCTCCACCCATCCCGGCTGCGGATAAATACATGCGATGGGGCAGGACTCCATCGCGATCCGTCTTCCCTGATCGTCGTAAAGCGCGGCGCGTGCGCTGGTGGTTCCTTCATCAAGCGCGAGTATGAATGGCACCAGTGAATTATAGTGGCGAATTATAATGAAAGTCTATGTTCTTCCGCCGGGCAACGCCCCAACAGTGGACCTTCGACGACCGGATCGCAAATCTTGCGGAATTCAAGTTTCAGACCAAACGCGAATCCCCCGGACGCGCGCGGGTGACGCGCGCCGGATGCGGAGCCGTGATTGAAGACGCCGGCAACGGCCACGTGAAAGTCGGCAAAGCCGGCGTGCTGGTGGGAAATGAAATCGCGATGCTGGTGAATCGCGGATACCAGATGTTCCTGCGCACGCCGTCGGGGAGGGAACTGCCGGCGCTCGCCTCGCATCTGCAAACGCTGCACGCCTTCGAGGAGGATTTGCGCGAAGGGCTCGGCCTCACCAGCCTGTATAATCTTTCGCTCGGCACCACCACCGATGAGCACCTGTACGATCGCGTGAAGGAGCGCGACGAGCCCGCGCATGTTCATCCGTGGGAAAAGCGCACCGCCTGAGCCAAGGTATATACTACTGGCTGCTCTTCGAAGGGAGGACGGTATGTCGTTTCTTGCTTGGATTCTGCTGGGCCTGATTTCCGGCTACCTAGGTAGCAAGATCGTGAACAAACGCGGCCAGGGAATCGTGATCGATATCCTTCTGGGTATCGTCGGAGCCCTGGTCGGCGGTTGGATCTTCAACCAGTTCGGTGCGGCGGGCGTCACCGGATTAAATCTGTACAGCCTGGTGGTTTCCGTCATCGGCGCGATCCTGGTGCTGGTGATTTATCACGCGATTCGCCGCGTGTAGGAGCGCTAGGAAATTGATCTTTCCGGCTCCAAAGTGAGGCGGATTTCCCCCGGATCACGCTTTCTTAAGTGTGAAAATGACGCGATTCTCTGCTCCGCCAGTAGCTTCCGGCCCTGCTGCGAAAGATGCTGCGAAAGACCGGCTTGATGTTCGGCACGATTCGTGTTATGTTTACCCGTCGCTTATGTTTGCCAGGGCTTTGTCCATTGGAATGCTGCTCCAAATGGGCCTGTTCGCGCAGCAAGCCGACCGGATTCGCGGCCGTCTGGACCCGGCCCATTTCGTTGCAATCACAGGAAACATACATCCGAAAGCTCGGCTTGAGAACGACCGCGGGCATGTCTCGCCCAATTTGAAGCTCGATTACATAACGCTTCATCTCAAGCCGACGCCGGCCCAGCAAGCCGATCTCGATCAGTTGCTCGCCGACCAGCAGAACCACGCGTCCCCGAATTATCACCGCTGGCTGACGCCGGAACAGTACGCCGATCGTTTCGGCGCGAGTCCGTCCGACATCGCGCAGATCGTCGAGTGGCTTCAGGGCCAGGGGCTGACGGTGATCCGCACCGCCCGCGGCCGGAATTTCGTGGTGTTTAAAGGGACCGCCGCGATGGTGGAAGCCGCGCTGCACGTCGAGATACACAATTATCTGGTTGATGGCGAAATGCACTACGCCAACGCGAACGAGCCGTCGGTTCCCGCGGCAATCCGGGCGTTCACGATCGGATTCTTCGGGCTCGACGATTTCAAGTTGAAGCCCCCGGCGAGGACCGTCAAGCCAGCCCTCAATTACGAGAACCTGCACGTGCTGGGCCCCGCCGATCTGTGGGTCCTTTATGATACCCTGCCGCTCTACACCCACGGCTGGACCGGAAGCGGAATGACCCTCGCCGTCATAGGCCAGAGCAATGTGAACCTTTCCGACATGGAGCAGTATCAGGCCGATTTTGGCTTGGTGAAGAATGATCCGGTGAAGATGCTGATACCGGGAGGCACCGATCCGGGCATCGTTTCCGGCGATTCCGGGGAATCCGACCTCGATCTCGAAATGGCCGATACCATCGCGCCGAACGCCGAAATTCTGTTCGTCTACTCGTCCAATGTCGGAAACTCCGTGGCGTATGCCATCGATGCCGCGGTCGCGCCGGTGATCAGCTACAGCTACGCCGGTTGTGAGCCGAACCAAACGAGTGGCGGCGTCGCGGCGACTCAGAAGCTGGCGCAACAGGCCAACGCGCAGGGGCAAACCTGGCTCGCTGCGTCGGGCGACGTCGGCGCGGCAGCCTGCGACTCGCCAAGCTCATCCGTCTCATCCAAGGGAATTGCCGTGATGATGCCGGCCAGCATCCCGGAAGTGACCGGCGTCGGAGGGACGACGTTCAACGAAGGCATTGGTGATTACTGGTCAACCACGAATCTCGACTTTGGAGATTCGGCCCTGTCGTATATTCCGGAAATCTCCTGGAACGATACGGCTGCCGTGGGTCACCTTTCCTCCAGCGGGGGCGGCATGAGCATATGGTTCCCGAAGCCGGTTTGGCAATCGGCGCCCGGCGTCCAGGGCATCAATGTGCGTTTCGTGCCCGACGTATCGTTGTCGGCATCCCCACAACATGATCCCTATTTGACCGTCGAGGGCGGAGCCGTCGATCTGGTCGGCGGCACATCGGCGTCGACGCCGGTAATGGCTGGAATCGTCCTGCTGATGAACCAGTATCTCGGCGCCAACGGGCTCGGCAATATTAATCCGGAGCTGTACGCGTTGGCCTCGACCACCGGCAACGTTTGCAACACCAACTCGCCGACCTCGTATTGCGTGTTTCATGACATTACGTCGGGCAGCAATCTGATCCCGTGCGTTGCGGGAACCAGCGGATGCGTCGGCGGCTATCTCGGCTACGCCGCGGGACCGGGCTACGACATGGTTACCGGACTTGGCAGCGTGGACGCGACGAACCTGACCCTGGCGTTCTATGCGGCGATCAGCCCCTCCATCACGCAGATCCAAAACGGGGCCAGTTTCGTCAATAACGGCCTTTCGCCGGGATTGATCTTTACCGTGAAGGGCTCAGGGCTCGGGCCGGCAATCGCGCAAGGTCTGGAGCTCAACGGCGCCGGCAATATCTCGAATATCCTCTCCGGAGTGCAGGTTTTCGTGAACGGCACGGCAGCGCCGCTCCTGTACGTCTCCGCCACGCAGATCAACGCGGTTGCGCCTTATGAAATCTCGAGCATGGTGGGCCAGAAAGTGAACGTGCAGGTGGTCAACAATGGCATCGCATCCACCAGCGTCAGCGAATCGGTGGTCGCCACCTCG
Organism: Bryobacteraceae bacterium; assembly: GCA_035319685.1. GTDB lineage: Bacteria > Acidobacteriota > Terriglobia > Bryobacterales > Bryobacteraceae > Palsa-187. Next base: position 34,546 of record DATHCE010000342.1, read on the forward strand.
CCGGCGATTTTCAACCTCGGCAATAATGCGGCCGCAGTCATCAATCAGGACGGAACCGTGAATGGCGCGAGCAACCCGGCGGCGAGAGGATCCTATGTCGCCATCTACGCGACCGGGGAAGGGCAGACCACTCCCCCCGGCATCGACGGATTCGTCCCGGCGTCGGTATCGGCGCTTTCCCGTCCCAACGCCGGGGTTTCCGTCTTCATGGACCAGTTCCCCGCGACGGTTCTGTATGCGGGAACGGCATCGTTCGACGGATTTTTCCAGGTCAACGTGACCGTCCCGACGGGTCTCACTCCAGGATCGGTGCCGGTAACGCTGACGGTCGGCGGCGTGTCCAGCCCGACGCTGAACATGTACGTAAAATAAAGTCACCCGAACGCTCCAGAACTCATAGTTCCGTTGGAGAAAATTTCCCGATTAGCCCTGAGCCGGTTGACTGCATGGAAAACGTGTAATAATAGTACTGTCTTTGCGCGCATCCGTTCAATTGTCCGATGCCTACCGGGCGCCACGTTTCTCACTCTTCGAATGAGGTTCTCACGCGTTTGGCAAAGACGACTTCACCTGACTAGGACCCTTTGTATATGACCAATATTTTCGTTGGAAACCTGAGCTATCAAACAACGCAGGAAGATCTTCAAGCGGCGTTCGGAGCTTACGGAAACGTGGAGCGTGTAAACATCATAACGGATCGCGACACCGGCCAGCCTCGCGGGTTTGCCTTCGTCGAGATGACCGAGCGGCGCGATGCCGAGAATGCCATCGCATCGTTGAACGGCACCGAACTGAATGGGCGGGCGTTGAATGTGAATGAAGCGCGACCGAAACCGGCGGGCGGCGGAGGCGGCC
>DATHCE010000343.1:0-4645 GCA_035319685.1 Bryobacteraceae bacterium
TTCCGGCGGAGCACCTTGATCTTCCCATGGATTATGACTCGCTGACGGCGATCGGAACGATGATGGGCTCCGGCGGATTGATCGTGATGGACACTTCCTCCTGCATGGTGGACGTGGCGCGATTTTTCATGGAGTTTTGCATGGACGAATCCTGCGGCAAGTGCATTCCGTGCCGGGCGGGAACCGTGCAGATGCACGATATCCTGGCCCGCATGACGCGCGGGGAAGGCAGCGAGGGCGATTTCGCGATGCTCGAAGAGTTATCCGGTCTTCTCAAGGAGACCAGTTTGTGCGGCCTGGGCCTGGCTGCTCCCAATCCGGTGTTGAGCACGCTGCGCCATTTCCGAAGCGAGTATGAGGCCCATGTGCGCGAGCGCCGGTGTCCAACAGGGCGGTGCCGCATATGAGCGTCCGGACACTCGAAGTCGACGGCAAAATGATCACGGCTCTCGAAGGCCAGACGATTTTTTCGGCCGCCTGGGATGGCGGCATTCGCATCCCGCGCCTCTGTCATCTGGGCGGCCTCTCCGATGTCGGCGCGTGCCGGCTTTGTTTAGTGGAGATTGAAGGGCAGAAGAAACTTCAGGCGGCGTGCCTGACCAGGGTCGCCGAAAACATGGTGGTCCACACCGATACTCCGGCGCTCAAGGCTCATCGGAAGCTGATTATCGAGCTGCTGTTTGCCGAGCGCAACCACGTCTGCTCGGTGTGCGTGTTGAACGGAGCCTGCGAATTGCAGGATCTTGCCGCGGAATTGGGCGTGGATCATATCCGCCTGAAGCCTCAGTATCCCAAGCTGGCCGTCGATCTCAGCCACGAACGGTTCGGATTGGATCACAATCGCTGCATTTTGTGTACGCGATGCGTTCGCGTCTGCGATGAAGTGGAAGGCGCGCACACCTGGGACGTGGCCGGGCGAGGCCGGAATTCCCAAATCATTTCCGATCTCGGCGAGCCCTGGGGCGAATCGGAAAGCTGCACGGGATGCGGAAAGTGCGTGCAGGTCTGTCCCACCGGCGCGCTGTTTTCGAAAGGAAAGACCGTGGCGGAGATGCGCAAGGACCGAAGTTTCCTGCGCTACATCGTCACCGCGCGGGAGAAGAAGCTGTGGATCGCGTGACAAAAAAACCGAAGCTCGCGACGGCGTGGCTGGGAGGATGTTCGGGCTGCCACATGTCGTTTCTCGATCTGGACGAACGTCTGATCGATCTGGCCGGGCTGGTGGATTTCTGCTATTCGCCGGTGATGGATGCGAAGGAGTTTCCGGAAGGCGTGGATATTACGCTGGTGGAGGGCGCCGTGGCTAATGAAGATCATGTGCGCGAAATTCGGCTGATCCGCCAGCGATCGCGAATTCTGGTCGCGTTTGGAGATTGCGCGGTCACCGGAAATGTGACTGCGATGCGGAATCTTTTCTCGGTCGAAGATGTTCTCGAACGGGCGTACCGCGAATCGTCCGTCGTCACGGGGGTGCCGACCGGAAGCGATCTGGTGCCGCGGCTTCTGGATCGCGTGGTTCGCGTGCAGGATGTGGTCGGCGTGGATTATTTTCTGCCGGGCTGCCCGCCTTCGGCCGCCGCGATCTACGATTTCGTCTCGGATTTACTGGCGGGGCGGACGCCGGTTTCCGAGGACAGGAAGTTTGGATCATGAGCCGGCGGATCGTCATCGACCGGGTCACGCGGATCGAGGGGCACGCCAAAATCTCGATTCAGCTGGACGATCGGGGGCGTGTGCAATCGGCGAAATTTCACGTAACCGAATTCCGCGGCTTCGAGAAGTTCTGCGAAGGAAGGCCGTTTCAGGAAATGCCGGGCCTGATGTCGCGGGTTTGCGGCATCTGCCCGGTGAGTCACGTTCTGGCCAGCTCCAAGGCCGGCGATATGCTGCTGGGCATCGAAATTCCAGCGGCTGCGGAGAAACAGCGGAGGCTGGTGAATTACGCGCAGATCCTGCAATCGCACGCGCTCAGCTTCTTCCATTTGTCGTCGCCGGATTTGCTGCTAGGCATGGACTCGCCCGCTTCCAGGCGCAATCTGTTCGGGCTGATCGATCAGCATCGCGATTTTCTACGGCGGGGAATCCGGTTGCGCCAGTTCGGCCAGCAGGTGATCGAATTAGTCGGCGGGAAGCGAATTCATCCCGGCTGGAGCGGACCGGGGGGAGTTCACTTGCGCTTCTCGACGGAGCAGCGTGACGAGATTCTGCGCTGGATTCCGGAGGGCCACGAATCCATTTCGATCGCGCTCGAGCGGCTGAAACGTTTGCTCGATTCCTTTCGCGCCGAGGTGGAACATATGGGCAACTTCCCGTCGCTGTTCCTGGCGACGGTGAACGCCGAAGGCGGACTCGAGTATTACGAAGGAGTGATCCGCATCGTCGACGGCAGCGGCAACGTCATCGCGAGCGATTTGGAACCGGCGCGATACTTCACCTACCTCGGCGAAGCGAGTGAAGAGTATTCCTACATGAAATCGCCGTTCTATCAGCCGTTCGGATATCCGCAGGGGCATTACCGAGTCGGTCCGCTGGCGCGGCTCAACGTGGCAAAATTCGCGGGCACGGCGAGAGCGGACCGCGAGCTGCGGGAATTCAAGCAGCGCGCCGGCGGCACGGTGTGCGAATCGTTCCACTATCATCTGGCCAGGCTGATCGAAATGCAGCATTGTGTGGAACGGATCGAAGAACTGATGACCGATCCGGAGTTGTTCGGCGAAAATGTGCAAGCCCGGGCTTCACTCAACCGGCGCGAAGGGATCGGCTCCTGCGAGGCGCCGCGCGGAACGCTGTTTCATCGCTATTTCGTCGATCAGGACGGCTTGATGAAGAAGGCCGAGCTGCTGATCGCCACGGCTCAGAATCACCAGGCGATGAACCTCGCCGTGGAACAGACGGCGCGGCACTTCCTGAAACCGCTGTCGGCTGACGCTTCGCCCGACGAGGGCGTTCTGAATCGCATCGAAGCCGCGATCCGCTGTTATGATCCGTGCCTTTCGTGTTCCACACATGCGCTGGGCCAGATGCCGCTGATGGTCGAGATGATCGGCCCTGGCGGCGCCGTGCTGCGCCGGATTTGCCGGGAATCGTGATGCGAGTGCTGCTGATCTCAGTTGGCAATCATCTGCGGCGCGACGACGGCGTCGCGCATGCCGTGACCCAGTTGCCCGGCGCTGCGGATTTCGAATCTCGCGCGCTGATTCAACTCACGCCGGAGGTGGCGGAAGATATCGCCGGATATGACGCGGTGATTTTCCTCGATGCCGATGCTCGCGCGGCCGACTCGAACATTGAAACGCTGGATGAATCGCGGTCTGTTTCGGCTCTCACGCATGTATCCTCGCCGGCGGAAATTGTCGAACTATCCAGAACGCTGTTCGGATTCGCGGGGCAGGCGTTCCTGTGCCGTATTCCCGTCGACGATTTGTCCTTCGGCGAGGGATTGAGCTTCCGAGCGAGAGAGCATGCCGCGAGAGCAGCGCGGGAACTGGGAATCTTGCTGCGCGACCTCCGTTCCGCCCACCGCATATGATAGGGAAACCAATGCAGACACTGGTGCTGGGACTGGGAAATCTGGTTCACTCCGACGACGGCGTGGGCATCCATGCCATTCAACATTTGCAAAGGGACGCGCGCGTGCCTGCGGGCGTTGTCCTGATGGATGGCGGGACACAGGGGTTAAGCCTCATTCCGCACATCTCCGGATTCGAGCGCCTGCTGGTGATCGACGCGGTGGACGTAGGCGAACGTCCCGGCACGCTGATCCGGCTCGAAGGCGACGCGGTGGAAAAACTTCCGGGGAAGCCGTCCGTTCATCAACTCGGATTCGCCGACCTGATGATCGCCATGAAACTGCTCGGCGAGCCTCCGCAGGAGGTAATCGTGATCGGCGTGCAGCCGCAATCGACCGGTTGGAGCCCGGAGTTGACGGCGCCGGTGCGTGAGTCGCTCGACGAACTGCTGGCCGTCGTGATCGCGCAGTTGAATTCCTGGGCGACGCCTCCCGCGCTCGGATGAAATGGAAGGAACCGAGCAGGGTTGTGTAAAATGAAGAAACGAGCCACCCTAGCTCAGTTGGTAGAGCGGCTGATTCGTAATCAGCAGGTCGCCGGTTCAAACCCGGCGGGTGGCTCCATTTAATCCCTTTTCCCTCATTGAAAAGCGGACACTTCGCGCGCTCCTTCGGAAACGGCGGTTTCGGGAGGGTGCCGGGATTTGCACCCGCAAAGTGTTGCTAACGCCCGTTCCCGTTCATCCTTGGAAACGGAAAATCATGCGACGGTACCGTTATCCGACGAGCTCAGCACGGAGCTGGCGTTCATAATCGGCAAGCTTTTTTTCCACGGTCTGCGCGGCCCGCCGGCGGTCTACGACGATCTCGCGATAGCGCTTCAGGAAATAATCGATCGTCTCGACACGAAGCCGGATGGAACTCAAAGGGCGGTTCTCGTCCAGGTCCTTGAAGCAAAAGTAAGGCGTTCCCGATTGCTCGATGATTGCTTCGATCACGGAATAGATCGGGGCGTCATGGCCGCACTTGAAGCTGGACACCTCGAGAGCCACCAGGTTCGGATGGCGCGCTGTGAACTTCGCGGCCCAGAGCTTGTGATTCGTGTTGGCGGAGAAAGAGTTCTTCCACACATCGGAA
>DATHCE010000344.1:0-8874 GCA_035319685.1 Bryobacteraceae bacterium
CAGCGCCGGCTCCCGCGGTCGATGTTCCGCCGCCACCCGCTCCGGCTGCAACAGCGCCTCCGGCTATGCCAACACCTCCGCTGAACGCGCCGGCGGAACCTGCATCGAGGCCCGAGCCGGCTCCCGTGGCCACTGCCCGAAGCACGCGGAAACCGGTCGCGCCGCAACCAGCCGCGCCGAAACCAGCCGCGCCGCAACCAGTCGCGCCGCAACCGGCCGGGCCCGTTGCTGCGGGTGCACCCGTTCCGCCGCCCGCGCAGCCAACCTCTGGAATCCTGCATTACACCGGACCTCCAGTGCCGCAAAATGGCGAGGTGGTGTTCGAAAATCTGCCGGCGGCTCGCTTGAAGTTCACCTTCGATCGCGGCGCATGGCAGCCGGTGATCTCCGTTCAACCCGACGGCACCAAGAAGCTGACGCTGCGATCTTTAAAGCCGGGCTTGCAGACGCAATGCGATGTAGGCTGGGAAGTTATCCCATAATCAGGACTTTATAAAATCTTGACCGCGGCTTTATGCCTTCTTTGCGTCTCCAGGCCTATTCTGAAGCTGGTGAACGTGGCAGACCCTCCTGATTTACGACCCCCCTCCAGTTACCCCGGCAATTTCGCTGCGTTCTGCACGCCCGCATCCAGCAGGCGCGTCGAAAGGATTCTCAAATGATTGTGATGAAGTTTGGCGGCTCTTCGGTCGAGTCCGCGAGCGCCATCCGGCGCGTAGCGGCCATTATCAAGGACCACCGGTCGCGCAATCCGGTGGTGGTGGTTTCGGCGATGGGGAAGACCACCAGCCGGTTGCTCGAACTGGCGCAGGAAGCCGCGCGCGGGCACGTTTATTTCGTGTCGAAACAATTGGCCGAATTGCAGGATTACCATTTCGACGAAGCCGCCGAATGTGTATCCGGGGAGCCGCTCGAAAGGCTCGAATCGAGCTTGAAGCGTCATTTCCGCGATCTGCACACGCTCGTCTCCTCGCTCGCCGAGGAGGGCCGCGAGCTGACCCCCGCGATCTCCGACGAAATCGCCGCGTACGGCGAGCGCATGTCGAGCGAGATCATGGCCGCCGCTTTAGAAAGCGCCGGCGTCTCCGCGGTTCACGTTGACGCGCGCCGCGTAATCCTCACCGACGATCGCCACACGCAGGCCACGCCGCTGTATTGGGAAACCTACGCGAGGCTGCGCCGCTTGCCCGAACTTTACTCGGGCCGCGTGGCGGTGATGGGCGGATTCATCGGCTCGACCGAGCGCGGTGCGACCACCACGCTGGGACGCGGCGGCTCGGATCTGTCGGCGTCCCTGGTCGGCGCGGGAATTTCCGCCGAGGAGATTCAGATCTGGACCGACGTCGACGGCATGCTCACCAGCGATCCCCGAATCTGCGGCGAATTTTATCGCCTGCGATCGATCTCCTACGAGGAAGCGACCGAGATGGCGCGGGCCGGCGCCAAGGTGCTGCATCCGGATTCGGTGATGCCGGCGATCCGCCAGCATATTCCGATCGTGATTCGAAATTCGCGGAATCCCGGCAATGAGGGAACGCGCATCGGCCCCGGAGCCGCGGGTTCCGGCCTGGTGAAGTCGATCGCGTGCCGCGAGAACCGGATGGTTCTCGAGATCCGTGCGGAAGGGACCCGTGCGCTGGAACCGGAGGCGCTGGCGCAACTCTCGGATGGACAGGGGACGTCGCCGGAGTGGATCGGCCGGCAGGGAAACGCCGTGTTTGTTGCCGTGCGCGGCAGCGCGAAGCCGGACCCGGCGCGGACGCCGTTTGAGGGATGCGTCGAGGCTCGGATTCATCCCTGCTCGGCGATTCTGACCTTGGCCGGCGATCGCGTGGCAAACGCACCGGGCCTTTGCGCGCGGGTGAGAAACGCGATGAAGCAGATTCCGGCGATGGTTTTATCCGCGCCGCAATCCGAGCACGCGATCGTTGTGGTGGTTCCGCAAGATCAACTGCGCGAATCGGCGGCGCTGCTGCATCGCGAATTTTTTGCGCGACCAGACCCGTCGTTGTTCGCGCCTTGCCGCGCGGAAATCGATGATCGCAAAGAAAATCCGCAGGCAATGGACCATCGCGCCCCGGCCTATGCTTCGCGCAAGCTGCGCCTGGTGATGGAACTGGGACGCTGACTAAAGTTTTCCCCGGAAGGCAGGCGCAAGCGCCGGCGGCCGGGTGATTCGCCGCGAAAAAGCCCGCCTGACTCAATCGATTGCGGCAATTCCCACAGCCGTTGTTCATGCGGCGCTGATCTTTCCTGCAAAATGGCTTGGAAAATCAGTAAGATCCCGACCGGCACGCGGATTGCTGTCCCATGACCGTGATCATCTGGATCGCGATCGCTGTCATTCTGGCTATCGGTCTTGCGGGAGTGGGCCTGTTCCTTGTCGGCATCGAGCGGGGATACCTCGAAGATCTCGGCTCAGCCGAGGACGAACCCACCGAAAAAGAAAATCCGCAAGGCCACGCCACAATTGTTAGGTCTTGAAAACAATCTGTAAACTCTGCGTCGCCCGGTAACCGGGCGTTCGGGAAGTCCACGTCCGGGGCGAGTGTTTCGAACCTGCGCCGGGTTCTCATGAAGAGATGCCACGCGGCCCGCGGACGGGGTTTCCGATCTGATGAGTTTCAAGAAATTTGTTATCAATACATTGCTGATTGTCATGGCGGCAGCGCCGCCGCTTCTTTACAGCTATTATTACGGGCCCGATCCGGGATACACGGCCGCGCCGGGCGACAACCCCACCGGGTGTGTCGCGTCCGGATGCCACGTGGGAACGCCCAACTCGGGTCCGGGTTCGGTCACCATTGTCGCGTCGGGTGGAACCACCTATACGCCGGGCGTGACGCAGACGATCTCGGTGACGATCGCCGATTCGACCATGAAAAAATACGGATTCGAGATGAGCGCGCGAGTCGACAGCAACCCGACCATCGAAGGCGCGGGCACGTTCACGATCGGCAGCGACAACTACACGCAAATTGCCGACTGCAACACTCTCGGCGACACTCCTTATCCCGGCAGTTGTCCCTCCGGCAACACGCTCCAGTGGATCGAGCACACCATTTTCGGTTTTGAGGCCGCGGCGAACAAATCGCCGAAATTCACTTATACGTTCACCTGGACTCCGCCGGCGGCCAACGTCGGCACGGTAACGCTCTACGCCGCCGGAAATGCGGGTAATGGCAACACGGTGGAACCCACCGGAACGAACGTGTACCTCACGCATCTCCAGCTTTCCCCATCCGGAGGCGGCGGCGTTCCAACCATCAAAACCAACGGCATCAATCCGAATGATTCGGGCGCGACTTCCATTTCCCCGGGCGCATGGGTGTCGATTTACGGCGCCAATCTGGCCGCGGCAGCGACGCAATGGACCGGAAATTTTCCCACGTCGCTCGGCGGCACCAGCGTCACCATCGATAATCGGCCCGCGTATCTCTCCTACGTGAGCCCGGCGCAGATCAATTTGCAGGTTCCCAACGATTCCAATACCGGGACGGTGAACGTCACGGTCACCAATGCGAGCGGCAGCGTCAGCTCGACGGTGACGCTCGCGCAATACAGCCCGGCGTTTTGTCTGCTCGACGCGACTCACGTAGCCGGCATCATTCTGCGCTCCGACGGATCGGGAGCTTACGGCGGAGGCTCGTACGATATCATCGGCCCGACCGGAACCTCGCTCGGATTCGAGACCGTCGCGGCGAAGGCGGGCGACAGCGTGGTGCTGTTCGGTGTGGGATTCGGTCCGACGAACCCGGCAGTTCCCGCCGGCCAGAGTTTTTCGGGCGCCGCGCAGATGACCGGCAGCCTGCAAATGTCGATCAACTCGACCAGCGTCACGCCGTCGTTTGCGGGCTTGAGCGCAGCGGGCCTGTATCAATTCAACCTGACGATTCCCTCCGGACTCGGCGCCGGCGACATGCCGTTGTCCGCGATCGCCGGTGGCGCGCCGGCCCAGTCCGGCGTCGTCATCTCGCTCCAATGAGGCGCGCGCTGCCCGGCTATCACGAACAATTCGGCCTGTATTCGATTCTCCAGAACTACCACGCGCACGCCGGCTATACCAGCCTGTTGTTCGCCTTTTAGCCGCTTCGCGACTCGATTTCGTTTTCTTGGGGCCTGGGGCGCTCGTGGACGCATTTTCCCGATTTCCCGCACCCGAGGTATGGCGGAGGCCTTTTGAACTCGTCGATTTTGCCGATTGAAAGTGCTAAAAACTGATTTTGGTGGATTTAAAACCAAAATGCGTTAGCGCTCGGCCCCGCGTTGATGCTCGAAATACGTGTCGAGAAAATCGAGTGCCGGCTTGTTCGGCAGCGGCTCGACTGCGATCTTGTCGCCAAGTCCCATCACCGTGTCGTCCTTGGCGCGATAGGCCGGCCACTTCGTCAGGCCCTTGCCGTTGGGGTCGCCCGTGGTCGCGAAATTCACCCAATACCACGACATCGCGTTGGCGAGCGCTCGATCGACATCCTGAAACACCGGCGTCTCGGAATTTCCGTTCACCGCGAACGGAGCGATTTCGAGATTGCCGAACGCGTACGGAATCTCCGAGCCGTGGTAGGCGCCGTGGGATCGATTCTTTCCCGGCGGCACGTGGTTGAAATAATACATGTAGACTTTCGACTTGCCGGTCTTGGTCTGCATGCGCGCCCAGGTGCGCATCTCCCAGCCGAAGGTCTGATCGCGCATGCTGGCGGCCTGCGCGGCCCACGCTTCCTGATCGTTGGAGAACGGATACAGCTTCAGAAACGCGTCCGCGTCGGATTTGAAGCGCTGCTCGGCGGTCGCGCGGAACGCGGCGGCCTTGACGCCGGGCGGCGTGAACATGGTGCCTTCATCGTTGTTCGATCCGATCAGCAGCGGCACGTCGGATTGCTTGCCCTGCGAGAAAATCGTGTAGACGTCGGCCGGCAAAAGCCAGCCGTCGACGTTCGCCGCGGCCTGGAATCCAGCGACCCGCATCAATTCTTCGGGCGTTTTGGCGCGCAGCGCGGCGATCGAATCGGCGCCCGTCGACTGGGCGAATCTTTCGCCGGCTTTTTCCGCGTCGCTCAACTTGCGAGCCGGAGCGAACTCGCCGCCGCTTTCGCCGATCGCGCGCTCAAATAACCCCTTGGCGAGCGGAGTCGCCATCATATAATTCACGCTCCACGATCCGGCCGATTCGCCGAAAATCGTGACTTTCTTCGGATCGCCGCCGAAAGCGGCGATATTCTTCTTGACCCATTCGAGCGCCGCGATCTGATCGAGCAGAGCATAATTTCCCGAAGCCTTGAAGTCCGATTCCTTGGTGAGCGCCGGATGCGCCAAAAATCCGAACACGCCGAGCCGGTAATTGACGGTCACTACCACCACGCCTTTTTTCGCGAGCGCCTCGCCGTCATAGAGCGATCCCGCGCCGCTGGTGAACGCGCCCCCGTGAATCCACACCATCACCGGTTCGTGTGCGCGCGCGTTCTTCGCGGCCGTGTAAACGTTGAGGTACAGACAATCCTCGCTCATCTCGCCCTGGGCGTTCGGTGCGCGGCGCTGCGTGCATACCGGCCCGAATTTGTCGCCGCCGCGAGTGCCGGTCCAGCTCGCCGGAGCCTTGGGAGCGCGCCATCGCAGATCGCCGACCGGCGGAGCGGCGAACGGAATGCCCTTGAAGACGCGAACGTCGGCGCTCGATCCCGCCACGCTCGATACGGTTCCCTGTTCGACCTGAACCGGATCGGTGATGGCGGCGGAAAGCGGGAGGACGGCGAGAAATGTGCAAACGAAAGTGGAGCTTCGGAAAATTGTCATGGCCTATTTCCTGTCCTTGCTGTCTTCCGCTTTGCGCACCCCGCCGAGGATGTCGTCCATCGCGTAATTTCCTTCGTGGCAGGCGTATTCGTAAATCGGACCCGGCGTCGCCCGGAACGGGTACTCGAGCGTCCACGGTTTGGTGAACGTAGTCGGATCGTCGATCGTGGCCTTGTACAGAATCGTGTTGGCATCGATGCGCTCGAACCGCTCGATCACGTGCAGATCCACAGTGGACCCGTGGAACGGCTCCTGGTCGGTGAAATTGGTCGTGTCCACCACCAGCGTGTTGCCTTCCCAATGCCCGATCGAATCGCCCAGCAGCTCGCGCACGTTCGACGGCGGATGCGTGCCGTTGATGCGGACGATGCGAATGTCGTGCACCATCTCGACCTCGATCATCACGTAGTCCTTGGTCTGCACGATCTGGTAGTTGTTGTTGTACAGCACGGGCAACATCGGCGGGCCCGCGGTCGAGCCGAAGCCGATAATGCACCGCTCGCTCAACGGATGGTCGTTGACGTCGTCGCCGTTTCTCATCATCCGGCGATACATTCCCTGGTTGCGCTGCTTGGCCGCATCGGTGAGCGGCGGAACTCTTCCATCCGGAGGATCGACGATCAGAGAGCTGCGCTTGACGCCATCCAGGCGCTCGAATTCCGATCCGCGATCAATGAACAAAGCATTGTAGCCGCCGGTTCCCGAAGATCCCGCCGCCCGGATGATCGGCCCGTCGGAGGCGCCGTCTTCGGCCTTCAAATCGTCGGCCGCGGCCTGCTCGTATTTCTTGGCCTCCTCGTCGGTCAGCGTGGGCTTGTCTTTCAAGTACGAAGGCCGCTCCATCGGCGTGATGGTCGCGTTAGTCCAGATGCCGGTCAGGTCGATGTGGCCGTCGACGCCCATCGGCAGGCTCTTCGCTGCTTTTGTGTTTTGGGCCCCAAGCGGCATCAGGGCGACGCTCGCCACGGCGGCGATGCATACCAGAAATCGGTGATTCATTCTTGTTGTCCTCCAGCGGGTGCAACACGTTCAGGAAATATTGTACCCATTATGAAACAGGGGCGGCGGCAGGCAACAAAATCTTCAGAGTTCTCTCGTAGGCAGGGTCATGACGGGATACGAAGGACGGGTGGTAGATCGGAATGACGTGCCACCTCGCCTCGTGGAGGGAGGGGCCGACACACCACCAAGTCGGAGATTGCAACCGTTTCCCAAGTGTCGAACCAGAACGGGCGTAGTGCACGGTCCATAAAGGCGAAGCGCTGTTTTTGGATTGATCAAGCCACGGCTTTCGCTTTTCAGACGAATCCCAGACGTACTGCTTGCTTTTCAAAAACAGCTTCAGCAGCCCGTGCTCAGCGGTCAAACCAAGGGCTATCACAGCGCGGGTGGGGGACTTTGCTTCGCGGCTTAATCCGCCGCGAAGGCGGTCGAATGTCCATCGTTGGGATTGACAATGCTCGCAGTACGAGGCGACGCATTGCTGGCTGAGTTGGTCGGCCTTCGATGGGGAAATTGGTTTATCACGCGGGCGATTAACCTCACGTTTCACCAAACTTGCGCGGCATAGGTCGAAGAGACAAAAACGACTTTTGCTGCCGAAGTATTCAAGAACCGGACAAAGCGGTTCGTAATACGCTTGGTCACCGCGAATCACCAGACTCAGGTATGTCCGCGCGAAGTCGCGCCAGCCTCCCTTGCTGGCTTTCACGTATTCTTCCAATGGAAAACAGCGCTCGCTGATTTCCTTTATGAAGCCCGCGTACGCTATTCCTACAATGTGTACAGCTTGGGGATGATCCCACTCAGAACCGAGCACGTCAGGTACCCATGGCAGCACTGAAGCATCGGCGGGAAGCATTGCTTGTTGTGCGCCGTAGCCGCACGCGGCGAGTTCGGTACGCGTGAATCCTTTCTTCTCATGGATTTTGACAGATTGAGACCAGATCTCGTCATTGATGGAATCCTCCAGCTCGCGTTGGAAAGCTAAGTCCGCGTCGTTCCAGAATGACATATCTTAAGTATCGTGTTTGTGTTGGGCCGGCGTTTGGCCATGCCGTTGGCCCGGTCTGATCGGCGCAGCACCGTAGTTTCACGATGCGCCTTCCGGCCAGCATAGGGAAGCGCGTAGGTCAGTGTGCGGAGCGTTCAAGGTCGGTCACAGCCGACATGGTAGCCGGATGCGCGGGACAGGGGCGGGAAGCGCCATCTCAAAACTTAACCTCTTTGGACGGGTCACAAAGGACCCGTTCCGTCCGCGCGAGACTAGCGCGATTCGCGGCGGCCGTGTTTCGAGCGATAATCATGGGAACCCAACATGAATCCCGAAGAATTTCGCGCGGCCGGACACCGCCTGATCGATTGGATCGCCGATTATCGCGCGCGCGTCGCCGAACTGCCGGTCATGGCGCGGACGGCGCCGGGCGAGATCAAAGCCCAGCTCCCGCCCGCGCCTCCCGTCGAGCCCGAACCGTTCGATGCGATCCTCGCCGACCTCGACAAGATCGTTCTGCCGGGCCTCTCGCACTGGCAGCATCCGAGCTTCTTCGGATATTTTCCCAGCAACGGATCGCTTTCGAGCGTGCTCGGCGACCTGGCCAGCACCGGCCTCGGCGTGCTGGGTCTGTCCTGGCAATCGAGCCCGGCTCTCACCGAAGTGGAGGAGGTGGTCACGGAATGGATGCGGCAACTGGTCGGGCTCTCGGATGCCTGGTCGGGCGTGATTCAGGACACCGCCTCTACCTCGACGCTGATCGCGCTGATTTGCGCCAGGGAAAAGGCCACCGGCTATAGCCTTGCGCGCGGCGGCCTGCAAGGCGAGCCGCAGCCGCTGATCGTCTACACTTCCGCGCACAGCCACAGCTCGGTGGAAAAAGCCGCGCTGCTCGCCGGATTCGGACGCGAAAACCTGCGCCTGATCGAGTACGATTCCGCCTACGCAATGAATGCCGATGCTTTGGCGGACGCGATTCGCCGCGATGTGGACGCCGGGCTGAAGCCATGCGCGATCGTCGCTACCACGGGAACCACAACGTCGACGGCGATCGACCCGCTGGAAGCGATCGCCGGCATCGCGGGCGAGCA
>DATHCE010000345.1:0-4963 GCA_035319685.1 Bryobacteraceae bacterium
GGGGAGCACCTCGCAATTTCGCATGCCCGGGCGGCGCAGTCGATTGTTCAGGGCTACAGCGACGGGTTGCGAAGCGGCGGGCGGGCGTTCGTCCTGGCCGAGCATCATACTGCGCTGCGCCAGGCCGCGGTCGAACGGCTCAAGCAACCCGAACTGTTCTGGGACAAACTGAACGCTCTTCGCGACTGGAGAGGAAAAATTCCGTCGAGCGCCGAAAAGGGCCTGCGCCGGATGATGCCCGAACCCGGCCTCCAGTATCGCGTCGTTCATCGCGTCAGCGGCTTGGGCAGCCTGGGCCGGCGGCGGTTCGTCGCGCTGGCCGACTGGCATGGCGGATCGATCGCCCGTGAAGCCAAGGAACTGACCGATTCGGCGTGGATCTGGGCCAAAGCGCGGCGCCGCCGGTCGCAGATTTATTATCAGGAGGCGCTCGACCGGTCGCGGCGCTGCCCGGACCCGTTCGTGAAGCTGCGCGGCCGATGGATCGTCCGCCGCCTGGCTCCGGACTGTTCGCGCATCGAGTTGTCCTCGCTTCCAACGCGCCATGACGCCGCGCGCCTGCTCCATGCGATGGGGTTTGAAACCGCCAACGTCCATCTGGGCAGCTGCGACGTCAAATCCATCCAGGCGGATTTTCGAAAACGTCCTTCCCGATGGCTGCAAAAGGCCGCCGTGGCGATGGTGGAAGCGGTCGAAAAAGATTGGAATCAATGGCGAAAAAGCCGCTGATATTTTAGGGACTCCGCTGTTTTGCCTGCTTTAAAATCGATTTCCAGTATATTTTCTGAGATTGATTTTTAATCGAATCGAAATCAGACCCGGCGCGCCAGAAGGATGGTCATATCGTCCTGCAATTCTTCGGATGCGGTCCATTGACGGACACTCGAAAGGACCAAATCGATGATTTGTTCCTCGCCGCGGTGCGCATTTTTTTCGATCAGGTCCACCAGGCGATCTTCTCCGAACATTTCCCCGTATTCGTTTTCCGGTTCGGTGACGCCGTCGGTGAAACAGACCAGCAGGTCTCCGGGCTTCAGATCCACCCGGCTTTCGTCGTATTTCGAAAAGGGAAACGCGCCCACCACCGTTCCGTTCACGTCCAGCCGTTGCGCCACGCCGTCGCGAACCAGCAGCGGCGGAAGATGGCCGGCATTGGTATAGGTGAACGCCGAGCTTTTTTCGTCAAATACGCCCAGGCAAAAGGTCGCGTACTTTTCGGGCGAGGTGTAGGCGTATAGCTGATTATTCAAACGTCCGACAAGCTGCGACGTGGAAACCGGCGGCGCAACGCTCGCGGTCCCCGCCACGGCGGCCACTTCCAGCCAGTTCTGCAACTGCGTGCGCAGCGAGCTTTGCAGCGTCGCCATCAGCAGCGCCGCCGAAATGCCCTTCCCCGCCACGTCACCGATGGCCAGCGCGACTTGCGAGTCGCGGACTATTTCATAATCGTAATAATCGCCGGAAACCATGCGCGCGGGCTGGCAAATCGCCGCCAGGCGCAGTTGCCGCATTTGTGGAATCACACGCGGATAAAGCTGGCCCTGCACTTCCCTCGCGATCTCGATTTCCGATTGCAAACGTTCTTTTTCCTTCGCAACCACCAGCAAACGCTGGATATTTTCGGTCATTAAATTGAAAGACCGGCTCAAATCGGCGAGCTGATCCTTCCCGGTGACCTCGATTCGATTAGAAAAATCCCCCTCAATCACCTTTTGAGTTCCCTGATAAAGCCGGTGCACCGCGCCGGTGATGGTGCGCGTCATGGTAATTCCCACCACGACAGAGATGATTTCGACGAAAAAGAACACAATTACGCCGATAATCAGAATGATCAGGGTGTAGCCTTGCGCCAGATCGGCCTGGCGATTGAACACGGTGCCGAGCACGGCCGAGATGCGCGACCAGACCACCAGCAGACCGTTGCCGGCGCGTCCCGGGTGGTCCCAATCGTATAGCGGGATGTTCGCAAACCAGTCGAATTCGGTGTCGAAGCGATTCAGCGGCGCGGGCAGCCGGATCGCCGGCGCGCCCGTCACGCCCCGGGCGCCGGACACGAACTCTACGGTGCCCAGATTCGGCACCAGCCCGGCAAGAAATTCACGCGTCAAAGGCGCCGTAATGGTCACATCGCCCGTCGCTGTTTTTACATAACTCCACAAATAAAATCGGCCCTCGCGCTGGAGGATGCCGTGCGTGGGCTGCCAGCCGTCATGCGGCGCCGGAAGCGAGCCGTCGTCGGGATACCGGAACTCGTTTCCGGAATCGCGCAGCAGCACCTCGATGCCGGGATAATTGGCGCGATAAAACAAATTGACCATTCGCTCGATCACCGCCGGACGTGCAGCCGGCTCGGTTCTCGCGACGCTCTCGCTCGCCGAGACCAGGCTGTCAATTCTGCGGTCGAATTCGCTGGTCACCAGGTACACCGCCAGCTGGCGAGTCAGCAGCGTTCCGCCCGTCGCCGCCAGGATGACGATCAACAAAATCGGCACCGCGGCGATGAACAGGTAAGTCACCAGCAGCCGGTTGCGAAGCCGCCACACCGCCTGCCGCGCGACCATGCGGAGCACGCGCACCGCCAGCCAGATGCCGCTGACGATCACGCCCAGTTCGACGATGGTGGTCCAGGCAGAGCGCGGCGCCAGCGTCTCGGCCAGCACATCGGCCGCCACCAATACCAGGAACGCGATGCCCACGCGGCCGAGCCACTGGATCGCGATCTGAAGTTTCTGAGGAAACCCGGTGTTGGGCGGCGCCGTCACGATGCGGTTATACCCTCGATTTGGCGATCGCCGGCGTTTCCCGGTCCGGCTCGAGATAGTATTTCGTCAACCCCTGCTCGAGCAGGGCGAAAGCGGCGGCGACGTCGTCGGCGAAATGGAACAGGTCCAGATCTCTTGCCGAGATCATTCCATGCTTCACCAGCGCGTCGAAATTCAGAATCTCCTTCCAGAACGCCGAGCCGTACAGGATCACCACCATTTTCTTGAGCAGCTTCTGGGTCTGCACCAGCGTCAGGATTTCGGTCAGCTCATCGAGCGTCCCGAAGCCTCCCGGAAACACCACCAGCGCTTTGGCGAGATACGCAAACCAGAATTTGCGCATGAAAAAGTAGTGAAATTCGAAACACAGTTCCGGCGTAATGAACGGATTCGGCCGCTGCTCGAACGGAAGACCGATGTTCAGCCCGATGGTCTTCCCTCCGGCATCCTGCGCGCCGCGATTGGCCGCCTCCATAATGCCGGGGCCGCCGCCGGTGCAAATGACGAAGCGCCGGCTCGGATTCCGCAGGTTGTTGGACCATTCGGTTACGCGCCGCGCCAGCTCCCGCGCATCGTGGTAGTAGTGCTCGTTCGGCCCGTTCTCGAAGCTCCGCGCGGAACCGAAAAATACAACGGTATCCTGAACCTTTTCGTTCCTGAAATGCGAAAGCGGATAAAGGTATTCGCTCAGGATGCGCAGCGAGCGCGCATCCGGGGTATCGAGGAATTTCTGATTGTGGTAGGCAAGCAGGGGATGGCCCACTTCGAGGGCCGTTCCGTTATTATCGTTCGCATTCTCATTGGAATCGCTCATGAGTCTTTTTGCGCCGCCGGTTCCAGTGCGGCCAGCCTTTTCTCCAATTGTCTCATTGTCCGCAGAATTTCCGGCAATTTCGGAAACGCGGTCACCGCGCGCAGCCACTGGCGAGCCTCAAATGCCGGCGATCCGCTCATCACGGCTCCCGGGTCGACGTCGCCGCCGATGCCGCTCTGCGCATACACGACCGCGTTGTCGTGAATCGTAAGATGGCCCGAAACGCCCACCTGTCCGGCGAGCAAAACGTTCTTGCCGAGCACGCTCGATCCGGCAAGCCCGGTCTGCGCGCAGATAATATTGTCCTCGCCGACCACCGAGGTGTGACCGATCTGCACCAGGCTGTCAATCTTCGCCCCGCGTTTGACCCGCGTTTCCCCGACCGATCCGCGATCCACCGACGTCAGCGTCTGGATCTCGACGTCGTCTTCAATGACGGCCGGGCTGCATTGGACGATTTTGAAATGGGTCCCGTCGTCGCGCTTGGCGAAACCGAATCCGTCGCCGCCGATGACCACGCCGTTCTGGAGAATCACGCGATGGCCGATCCGGCAATACTCGCGTACCACGGCGTGCGAGTGCGCCAGAAAATCGTCGCCGATGGTCGCGCCTTCATAAATCACCACCTGCGGATGGAGCACGCAGTTGCGCCCGATGGTGACGTTCTCCCCAACCACGGCGAACGGTCCGATGGAGGCGTTCTCGCCGATCGTCGCCGATCGGGCGATGGCCGCCAGAGGGTGAATTCCGGGACGCGGACGGGGAGGATGATAAAACATCCCCAGCGCCCGCGCGTAATCGTAATACGGGTTCGAGGAGATGAGCTGAGCGGCGGCGAGTCCTTCGATTGGCGCCTTCACCAGGACCGCCGCGGCGGAGGTGTTCTTCACTTTATGCGCGTACTTGGGATTGGCGAGAAAGGTGAGATCCGAGGGTCCGGCCTGCTCGATTCCGGCAACGCCGGAGATTTCCAGTTGGGGGTCGCCGCGCAGCGTGCAGCCGAGGGCCGCCGCGAGATCGGATAGCTTCATGTTTATAGAGTAATTTAAGCCGCTCAGGAACACGAAGGAACATGACATCAACCGTAGTCGATTCGCTTCCATTCGAGCTTTGAAAAAAGGGGGACACGGTACGTGCGTTCCGCAGACTACTCTGTCCCCGATCCGAAGTCGTTGATTCGTTTGAAAGCGTTCGGCGTGAACAGAGCGGTCTGTCCCCCTTTTTTCAACAAACTCCTAGAAAACCGAAAAAGGGGACACGGTACGTGCGCTCCGCAGACATTTGTGTCCCGGATCCGAAGTCGTTGATTCATTTGAGAGCAGTCGGCGTGGACCGGCTAAGCTCTCATGCTTTGAATTTATCCCGGCAGTCCGCCGAGCAGAAATAG
>DATHCE010000346.1:0-3020 GCA_035319685.1 Bryobacteraceae bacterium
TGAAGGTCGTCTCGTCGACCACCGGCGCGTCCCATTTATCGAACTGCGCGCCCAGGTCGCGCTCAAACCAGGGGAACGCGTTCTCCTGGCCGATCGCGAGAATCACATCGTCGGCCGGAAGGAAAATCGTGTCCAGGACCGTCGATTTTCTCGCGCCCTGATCCCATTCGAGGCGGTCGAACTCCATGCCTTTCAATTTTCCGTTCTC
Organism: Bryobacteraceae bacterium; assembly: GCA_035319685.1. Lineage (GTDB taxonomy): Bacteria > Acidobacteriota > Terriglobia > Bryobacterales > Bryobacteraceae > Palsa-187. The sequence goes on from DATHCE010000346.1 coordinate 209, forward strand.
CACCACGAACCGTTTCGGCGCGTGATTGATCAGGATCTCGATGCCTTCCTCCTCGGCGTCGTCGAGCTCCCAGGGCGATGCCTTGAAATATGCGCGCGGGCGCCGCGCCATCACCTTGATATCGTTCGCTCCCAGCCTCCGGGAGGACCGGCAACAATCCATCGCGGTGTTGCCTACCCCGATAATCAAAACCTTTTCGCCGACCGAATCGATATGACCGAACGCGATCGATTCCAGCCAGTCGATCCCGATGTGGATGCGATCGGTGTCGTGGCGTCCAGGGATCTCCAGTTCCTTGCCGCGCGGCGCGCCGCTGCCCACGAAGATCGCGTCGAAGCCTTCCTCGAGCAGCTTCCTCATGCTCGTCACCGGAGTGTTGTAGCGAATGTCGACGCCGAAATCGAGGATGGTCTGGCACTCTTCCTCGAGAACGCTCGCCGGCAAACGGAACGACGGGATGTTGGTGCGCATCAACCCGCCGGGCTGGTCGTTCTTCTCGAAAATGACGACCTCGTAGCCGAGCGGCATTAAATCATTTGCGACGGTCAGTGTTGCGGGTCCGGCGCCGACGCAGGCGATGCGCTTCCCGTTTTTCCGGATGGGAATCCCGGGAAGGCGATCCGAAATATCGCCGCAATTGTCGGCCGCGACACGCTTCAGACGGCAGATGGCTACGGGCTTGGCTCCGCCGCTCGCATCCGGAAGGCGGCCGCGCCGGCAGGCCGGCTCACAAGGCCGGTCGCAGGTGCGCCCCAGAATCCCCGGAAAAACATTCGACTCGCGATTGAGCATGTAGGCGTCGGTAAAACGCCCCTGCGCGATCAATCGAATGTATTCGGGAACATTGGTGTGTGCGGGACAGGCCCACTGGCAATCGACGACCCGGTGGAAATAGTTGGGGTCGTCCACATTTGTACGTCGCATCGGGGTTCACTTTTATAGTACAACCCCGCCCGGAAGCGACGCGAGCGAACGACCCTCGCGCCAGCGCCTCCTGCGCGCTTGGCGAGTGTAAAATGTTAACGCCATGAATTCCTACGAGCAGATCACTTACGCAACCGCCCATCGCGTCGCCACCATCACGCTGAATCGTCCCGACAAGTTGAACGCCTGGACGCAGAAGATGGAGGAAGAAATCGGGGCCGCGATTCGGGGCGCCGCGGCGGATGAATCGGTGGGCGTCATCGTCGTTACCGGCGCCGGAAAAGGTTTTTGCGCGGGCGCGGACATGAGCCTCCTCTCGGCGATCTCCCAGGAGCCATCGCCGCGCGCGGAGTTCCTGACCAATGCGCAGGTCGATGGCGACGTGCGCGCTGATTTTCGCAGAAAACACGCATGGCTGATGGCGGTGCCCAAGCCGATTATCGCGGCGATCAATGGGCCTGCGGTGGGGCTCGGTCTGCTCATGACGCTGTACTGCGATTTTCGTTTTGCTTCGGGAAAGGCGCGTTTTTCGGTCATTTTTTCCAAGCGCGGCCTGGTTGCCGAATACGGGTTAGCGTGGATTCTGCCGCGCATCGTCGGCCTCGCGAACGCGGTCGAGCTGATGTACACGTCGAAAATGATCGATGCCGAAGAAGCGCTGCGCATGAGCCTGGTGAGCCGTATTTTTCCGGAGGAAAATTTTGCGGGCCATGTTCAGGCCTGCGCCGCGGAACTTGCGGCCACCGTTTCGCCGCGATCCTTGCGCATCATGAAACGGCAGATCTACAACGGCCTGTTCCAGACTTTGGGTGAGGCGTTCGACCTTTCGATCGAGGAGATGAAGGCGAGCTTCGGGACCGAGGATTTCCGCGAAGGCGTCGCACATTTCCTGGAAAAACGCCCCGCTGCATTCACCGGCAAATAGCTACACCTGTTCGATGACGGTCGCCGTCGCCATGCCGAAGCCGATGCACATCGATTGCAAGCCGTAACGCGCGCCGGTGCGTTCGAGAATATTGACGAGCTTGGTCATTAAGACCGCGCCCGTCCCGCCCAACGGATGGCCATGCGCGATCGCGCCGCCCTGGATGTTTAATTTTTCGATCGGCGCCTGAACTTCGCGCGCCCAGACCAGCGGCACGCAGGCAAAGGCTTCGTTGATTTCGAACGCATCGATGTCACCGATATTCAGTCCCGCCATCGCCAGCGCTTTTCGCGTCGCCGGGATGGGACCCGTCAACATCAATTCCGGATCGCTTCCGACCACGGCGCGGGAGACGATGCGAGCGCGTTTGCGAACCCCCAGTTCGTCGGCTTTGGGTCCGCTCGCCAGCAACACCGCTCCGGCACCATCCGAAATCTGGCTCGAATTGGCCGCGGTGATGACGCCGTCAGCCTTGAACACGGTCTTCAATCCCCGCATCCGGGAAAGGTCGGGATTCGCGCGGACGCCCTCATCGGCCTCGACTCCGTTGAGGGAAAATAATTCGGATCGCGTCCATCCGTTGCGCTGCGCGGCGGCGGCGCGGCAGTGACTTTGCGCGGCGAACTCGTCCAGCTCATCGCGCTTGAGTCCCCATTTTTCGGCGATCATTTCCGCGGAAATGCCCTGATGCAAAAGCCGGCACGGAAAATCGGCGCGAAATTCTTCGGTCAGCGCTCCGTCCGAGCTCATGGCGACGCGGCTCATCGATTCGACGCCGCATCCGATCGTCATTTCCATGTCGCCCGAGGCAATGGCTTGCGCCGCGAAATGAATCGCCTGCTGGCCCGATCCGCAAAATCGATTCAGTTGCAGCGCGGGCGTTTCGATCGGGAAGTGCGCCTTCAGGCCCGCCAGACGGCCGATGTTGGTTCCCTGTTCTCCCGTGGCGGTCACGCAGCCGGT
>DATHCE010000347.1:0-6980 GCA_035319685.1 Bryobacteraceae bacterium
GCAAGGAGCATGTGACGTGCTTCACCTGCCATCGCGGCGAGACCGAGCCGAAGACCGTGCCCGAGCCCAAGGCCCAGTAGTCTCGAGCGTCCCCGGTCCCAAATTTGTAGCAGAAATCCGCGCGGCCCCGCCATTACTGGCGCGGCTTTCCGTGCATGGCACGTCCGCGAATTTGCGGCTCACCGAAAAAGGGGACAGACAGCTCTGTCCACGCCGACTTCTCTCAAATGAATCAACGACATCGGATCGGGGACAGAGTAGTCTGTCCCCTTTCTCAACACCTAGCCGGCGCTTTCGACCTCGGCTGACAGGTCCTCCCACTCCGCGACGCGCGATTCCAACTCGGTGCGGCGCGTCGCGACCAGTTGGGTCAGCCGCAGCGTTTCGTCGACGCTTTTGAAATCGGCGAGCTCGGTTTCGTGTTGCGCGATCTCCGACTCGAGCGACGCGACTTTCTGTTCCACTTCCTTGAGCCGGTCCTGAAGCTTGCGGAGCTTCATCGGATTCAAGCGCTTCTTCGATTCCGCGTGCGCGGCGGCAACCGGCTCCGGCTCCGGCGCGGCTTCGACCACCACCGGCGACGATCCGCCGCCTTTTCTCCACAAATAATCTTCATAATTGCCCGAATAGACATGGACGTGGCCGTCTTCGATTTCGAAAATCCGCGTGGCCAGATGGTCGATGAAATAACGGTCGTGCGAAACGAATACCACCGTTCCCGAATATCTCTCCAGCGCTTCGAGCAGCACGTCCTTGGCGCGCATATCCAGGTGATTGGTCGGCTCATCGAGCAGCAGAAAATTCGACGGAGCCAGCAGCATTCGGGCCAGCGCGTAGCGGTTGCGCTCGCCTCCGGAAAGCACGCCGATCTTCTTGAACACGTCGTCGTCGCTGAACAGAAAGCATCCGAGCAGCGTGCGCAATTCCGTCGTGGTGGACTGCCGCGCTTGGCTTCCAATGTCGTCCAGGAGCCGCGCATCCGGGTTCAGCTCCTTGTATTGATCCTGCGCGAAGTAATCGGGCACGGCGTTGTGGCCCAGCGTGTAGGAGCCCGAGGTCAGCGGCTCGGTTCCTGCCAGCAGCTTGATCATGGTCGATTTGCCCGCGCCGTTCACGCCCACCAGCGCGATTCGATCGCCGCGCTCGATGATGAAATTCGCATCGCCGAAGACCGGCTTGGCGCCGTAGCTTTTCGAGACATGTTTGAATTCCGCCACGATGCGCCCGCTCGGCTTGGGCTGCGGAAACGAGAAATGGATGGTCTGCTCTTCGGGCGGAATTTCGATCCTCTCGATTTTTTCGAGCTCCTTGATACGCGACTGCACCTGCTTGGCCTTGGTCGCCTGATAGCGGAATCGATTGATGAAGGCTTCCAGTTGCTCGATGCGCTCGCGCTGATTGCGATAAGCCGCTTCGAGTTGCGCCCGCCGCTCCTGTTTCTGCCGCAGATACGCGTCGTAATTGCCGCTGTAAAAATGGACCTGTTTGTTCCAGATCTCGACGGTTTTATTCACCGTCACATCGAGAAAATAACGGTCGTGGGAGATAAGAATTACCGCAAACGGATACGCGGCGAGATATTGCTCCAGCCAGTTGCGCGCTTCGAGATCCAGGTGATTGGTGGGCTCGTCGAGCAGCAGCATGTTGGGCTTTTCGAGCAGCAATTTCGCCAGCGCGACGCGCATCTGCCAGCCGCCCGAAAATTCCTCGGTGCGCCGCGCCCAATCTTCTTTATGAAACCCCAGCCCGTCGAGCACGGTCCCTACTTGCGCCTCGATCGCGTAGCCGTCGCGATTGCGAAATTCGGTGTCGATGTGATGCACGCGATCGGCCGCCGCGGCGTATTCCGCGCTCGAGGGGTCCAACTCGCCGAGCTTCTGATGCAGATTTTCAAGCTCGCGCTCCATCTCGTGCAGATCGGCAAACACGCTCATGCATTCGTGAAAAATAGTGCGTCCGGAAAGCGAAAGCCCGTCCTGGGGGAGATAGCCTTGCGTGATCCCCTTGGTTTTGCTGATCTGCCCGTAGTCGAGCGTCTCGATTCCGGCGATAATTTTGAGCAGCGTCGTTTTGCCGGTGCCGTTGGCGCCGACAATCCCGGTGCGCTCTCTGGGCGTGATGAGCCAGTCGCAATTTTCAAAAAGAAGTTTGTGGCCGAACCGTTTTCCGGCGCCTTGGAGTTGGATCATTTACAAATAGCACCCGCGAAAAATGGCTGCCGATCGCGTTGCTCTAATTCTATTTTAGCGGAGGGGCGGGAGACGGATCGCAGAAAAAGCTCAATGCCTGCGCGATGTAGTGCTTCAGCTCGCTGCGCTTCACGACCGCATCCAGGAATCCATGCTCCAGCAGAAATTCGCTGCGCTGGAATCCTTCCGGCAGCTTCTGGCGGATGGTCTGCTCGATCACTCGCGGACCTGCAAAGCCGATCAGAGCGCCGGGCTCTGCGATATTCAGATCGCCGAGCATGGCGAAGCTCGCCGTCACGCCGCCGGTGGTCGGATCGGTCAGCACGCTGATGTAGGGGATGCGCGCTTCGTCCAATCGCATCAGCGCCGCGGAAATTTTCGCGAGTTGCATCAGGCTGATCGCGCCTTCCTGCATTCTCGCGCCGCCGGATGCCGAGACGATGACCAGCGGATGGCGCTCTCCGATCGATCGCTCGATCGCGCGCGTGATTTTTTCGCCGACTACGGCGCCCATGCTGCCGCCGATGAACTTCAGCTCCATCGCGCAGATGTTCACGCGCCGGCCTTCCACGGTTCCCGAGCCCGAAATCACTGCGTCCGACAGCGACGTGGCCTCCTGCATCGCAGCCAATCGATCCTTGTAGCGCCGCGAATCGACGAAGTCGAGCGGATCGGTCGAAACCAGCCCGCGATCGTGCTCCACCCAGACGCCGTCGTCGAACAACGACGCCAGGCGCATGCGCGCATCGATGTGAAAATGATGCTCGCACTTGGGGCAAACCTGCAGATTTTCGTCCAGCGCTTTTTTCCAGATGATCTGCCCGCACTGTTCGCACTTCAGCCACAGGCCTTCGGTGCGAACTTTCTTTTCCCCTTCGCTGCCTTCAATCCCCGGTTTTTCCCGCGTAAACCACGCCATAGCGAACACAGTTCTACAGTAGCGTATGCGTCGCGAGCTGCGCTATCGCGGTTCCCAAATATAAGCCGCGAAATCGCGTCTTTTGGTGAACCCCATGCGCTCGTAGAGCCGCACGGCGATCGAATTGGACGACGTCACCGTCAGGCTGACCGAGCGGCATCCGTGCGCGGCGAGCGCGATCAGCGACCGGCGCACCAGCTCGTAGCCGAGCCCCGTCGATCGTTCCGATGGCGCGACGCATACCTGCGTGATGTGGCCGACGTCGCCGGCGACCAGGCTGGCGAGCGAGATCCCCCGCAGTTCGTGGCCCGCGAACGCGGCGTAGGAGGCGGGCGCGAAAAACGTCCCGCATCCGGGATACTGCACGATGTTGGTCAGGAATCGGCGCGCTCCGGCGAAGGAACGGTACTGATCGTTGATCAGGCTGTCGATGTGGCCTCGATATGCCTGCGCGATCAGGCGCGCAGTGTCATCCTGCCGCTGCTCGCTCCAGGGAAGAATCGCCATCGACGCCGGCTTTTTCTCGGGAAGCTTTAGCGCGGCAGCCGAAGACACTTCCATGAAATATCGGGGAAAACATCGGAACCACTCGCGCTGGGGCACGGCGCGATCGAGCGGCGAGACGAGCATCATGAGCTGCGATTCGATGCGCCGCACGCCCGGCGTCCGCCAGATCGCGTCCAGCACGGCGCTCAACAACGCGTTTTCGTTCTCGACCGAGCGATGTTCCCGCGCCAGGAACAGATCGCCGATCAATCCCTTGCCGTCTTCGCACACGTAATACGCGTACCCGGCGACGCGCGATCCATCGAGCAGCGCGAATCCGTTCAGCGCCTGAAGCTGCACGAAGCGCCGGACCAGTTCGGCCGAAGCGCGGAAATCCCAAGCGAGTTCGCTGCGCCACTCCGCCGTTTCGCGCTCGAGCAGCGGCAGCAGATGCTCGGCGGAAACGCGCCGCAGGTCGATGACCGGCTCGTTGTGTATATCGGACAACGCCGCCATAAGCCCATCCTACCCCGCGTTTCGCTTGGTCTGCTCGATAGAAGCGGCAAAGGGGTAGTGAGGTCATACTATGGCTTCACACCCGGCAAAGGGTTCTATGAGCGCCGGTTTCTGGCATCATGAAAGTTGAGATCCTCGCCGCTGCTCCCCATTTTCCTGATCGTCGCGGTCGACGTGCTGGGCCTGACGATCATGATCCCGCTGCTGCCCTTCTATGCGGAGAAGCTGGGCGCGAGCGCCACCACGGTCGGATGGCTGATCGGCGTGTACGCCTTCTGCCAGCTATTTTCGGGACCGATGCTCGGCCGCCTGTCGGATCACACGGGCCGTAAGCCGCTGCTGCTGCTCAGCCAGGCGGGCACGCTGATCGGATTCCTGATTCTCGCCTTCGCGCCGAACTTGTGGATCGTGTTTCTGGCGCGCGTGATCGACGGCTCTACGGCGGGAAATCTCTCGCTCGCGCAAGCCTACATCTCCGACGTGACGCGGCCCGAAGAGCGCGCCAAGTCGTTCGGCGTCATCGGCATCGCCTTCGGCATGGGATTCCTCGTGGGTCCGGCGATTTCGGGCTTTCTCGCCAAGTTCGATTATCGCGACCCCATTTATGCCGCGGCCGCGCTTTCCGCCACCAGCATTCTCGCGACTTGGTTTCTGCTTCCTTCGGTGGCGACTGGCGCTGCGGCGGCGGAAGGCCCGGGCGGACGCCGCCTGGCGCTGCTGCAATGGGGCGAATATCGCCGCTACTTCGAGCGTCCGGAACTGGCCAGGCGGTTGTATCAATTCCTGACCTTCGGTTTTCCATTCGCGATGTTCACGGCCGGATTCCCGCTGTTCGCCGAGCGCCGCCTCACCTGGCACGGAGTAAAATTCGGCCCCGAACAGGTGGGTTACACCTGGGCGCTCGCCGGGTTTCTCGGAATTTTTCTGCAGGGCCCGATGCTGGGAAAACTGGTGAAGCGTTTCGGCGAGGCGGCGCTCAATCGCGCCGGATTCGCGGCGTACGTGAGCGGATATGTGCTGCTCGCGTTCTGCTATTCGATCCCGGTTCTCATTCTGGCGATCGCAGTGTCCGCGCTCGGCAGCCTGGTGCGGCCGACGCTCACCAGCCTGATCACGCAAGCCGCGCCGCGCGAGGAACAGGGCGTGGTGCTCGGGCTGACGCAATCGCTCACCTCGATTTCGCAGATCACGGGTCCACCGCTCGCGGGTTTTCTGATCGAGCACGGGTTCTTGAGTGGATGGGGCATCACCGCCGCCGCGGTTTCCTTCATCGGGCTGTCGCTCGCGTCGCGGCCCGCGCTGGTCGAGCGCGAGCTTGCGCGACCCTGAAGTACCACTCTGTACGTGCTTGAGGCGAAAGCCCGATGCGACAAATGATACCTAGTACCTATACCCCCCAACCGCGACTGTCGATCTAACCCTCTTGAAGGGGATCTGATTGAATCGTCTGACCGTATTCGCCTGTGAAGCACAGCCGATTGTGGTAGAAGGACTGATCAAGGTGCTCGGTGAATCCGAGGATCTTGAATACGCCGGCGCGTCGTCGCATCTGGGCGAGGCGCTCGAAGATCTCCGCCGCCATCGTCCGGACATCATTCTGGTCGACCAGGCCGCCGGACTGAAGGTCGTGTTTCAATTCATTTCCGACGTGAAGAACACGTCGCCGCACAGCCAGCCGGTGCTGTGGGTGAACGATCTCGCCGAAATCGACTGCTTTCGCGCGTTGCAGCTGGGCGCGCGCGGCATTTTGAAAAAAACGCTTCCGGTTACAAGCGTACTCGATTGCCTGCGGAGCGTCGGCGCGGGCAACGTGTGGATTGAAAGCTCGCTTTCCGATCACGTTATGGGCACGCTCGATCGCCGGTCCAGTCCGCGCTTGACGCCGCGCGAGAAAGAGATCGTTCAGCACGTGTGCGGCGGGCTGAAGAACAAAGAGATCGCCGACGCGCTGTCCATCACCCCGGGAACGGTGAAGGTCCACCTGATGCACATTTTCGAAAAGACCGGCGTGAAGGACCGGTTCGAGCTGGCCGTGCATGGGCGCCGTCTGCTCGGCGTCGAGCACGCCGGCGAGGTTGCCCGAGCGGAAAGCTCGTGATCCCAGGTTTCGACAGTCCTTCGTAATATCATCAGTTCATGGACCGCCCACCAGAACCCTGGCTCCGCGGCCCGGTTCCGGGCGTGGATCCGCTCCTGGCGCCCATTCTGTATTCGTTCGAACAAGCCTACGAGGATCTGGCGAAATACACCGAAGGGCTGGCGGCCGAACAGATCTGGGCGACCCCGCACGGTTTCGGATCGCTGGGCTTTCATTTGCGGCACATCGCGGGAAGCGTCCAGCGGATGATGACGTATGTCCAAGGCCGCCAGCTTTCCGACCAGCAGATGGCGGACATCCGGATGCAGCACACCCCCGGCGCGTCGCGCGAGGAACTGCTCGCGGCGATGCGGGCGTCGTTTGATCAGGCCGCCATGGTGGTGCGGTCGATCGATCCTGAAAAACTCAGGGAGCCGCGCGAAGTGGGCCGCAAACGTCTGCCGACCACGGTCATCGGCCTGTTGACGCACATCGCCGAACACACCCAACGCCACGTAGGACAAGCGATCAGCGCTGCGAAACTGGCGCGGATTCCCCAGGACTAATTCCGTTCGACCCTAATCTAAGAGCTTGTTGAAAAAGGGGACAGACAGCTCTGTCCACCGCCGATTGCTCAAATGAATCAACGGCACCGGATCGGGGACAGAGTAGTCTGTCCCCTTTTTTCAACAAGCTCCTAAAGTGCTCGGGCGCCACTGGCGAATTAAGTACCAGGGATGACCTCGCCAGAAGCTCTCGCCTCAGTTCGTCCACAGGTGCGCAGTATCGAATC
>DATHCE010000348.1:0-2762 GCA_035319685.1 Bryobacteraceae bacterium
AAAGTTACCCCTCGATTATGATTCGCTCATTCCGCGGAATCGCGCCGAAGGTCGCGCCATCCGCATACGTCGATCCCAGCGCGCAAGTCATCGGCGAGGTCGTCATCGGCGAGCGCTCCAGCATCTGGCCGTGCGCCTCCCTGCGCGGTGACATGGGTCCCATCGTGATCGGATCGGAAACGAGCATTCAAGATAATTGCGCGCTGCATATGGACGTCGGATTTCCGCTCACCGTCGGCGATCGCGTCACCGTGGGGCATTCGGTGACCCTCCACGGCTGCACCATCGAAGACGACGCTCTGATCGGCATCGGCTCGACCATCCTGAACGGCGCAAAGATCGGCAAAGGAGCCGTGGTCGCCGCCGGATCGCTCGTGCCCGAGGGGATCGAGGTTCCGCCGGCGACGCTGGTAATGGGTGTTCCGGCCAAGCCTCGCCGCGCCGTCGCGCCGGAGGAGCTCGGGCGATTCCAGGAAGGCGTGAAGCATTACGTCGAAAAGGCGCGGATTTATCGCCAGGAGATGAAATGAAACGAGATTACCGCGCGCCCGCGGGAACTATTTGAAGGATGCCGGCCCCGCCGGTGACGGCGGGTTCATCGGCGAATGAAGACGCGCGGTTGTTGACGAGTGAAAACCATGGAAAATGTACCTCTCGATTTTTTAGGCGACCTTCGCCGCACCCATACCTGCGGGGAGTTGCGCGCCGCCGACGCCGGCAAACGGGCGATCCTCATGGGATGGGTCCATCGCCGCCGCGATCTGGGCGGCGTCATTTTCATTCACCTGCGCGATCGCGACGGCGTCACCCAGCTCGTGTTCCATGCGGGCGATGACGGCGGCTTGCATGACAAGGTCGATCAGCTTTCCTCCGAGTACGTCATTGCCGTGGAAGGCCTGGTCGAGCCGCGCTCGCCCGAAACGGTGAATACGGCCATCGCGACCGGTGAAGTCGAGTTGGTAGTGGAAAAACTCTGGATCCTCAACACCTCGCGCACCCCGCCGTTCCCGATGGAGGAATCGGTGGACGTGAAGGAGGAAACGCGCCTCAAATATCGCTACGTCGATCTGCGCCGCCCGCACATGCAACGCAACATCATTCTGCGCTCGAAGATCGCGTTTTCCGTTCGCGAGACCCTCACCGGCATGGGTTTTCTCGAAATCGAGACGCCCTACATGACCCGCTCGACTCCGGAAGGCGCGCGCGATTATCTCGTCCCGAGCCGGGTAAATCCCGGCCTGTTTTATGCGCTTCCTCAGAGCCCTCAGATCTTCAAACAGCTTCTGATGGTCAGCGGATTCGACAAATATTTTCAGATCGTGCGCTGTTTCCGCGATGAGGACACGCGCGCCGACCGTCAGGCCGAGTTCACCCAGATCGATCTCGAAATGTCGTTCCCGCAGCAGGCGACCATCTTCGGAGTGATCGAGCCGCTGATCCACAACGCCTGTAAAGTGGCCGGCTACAGGGTTCCCGAAACCTTTCCGCGCATCACCTATGCCGAGGCCATGCGATCCTACGGCATCGACAAACCGGATATGCGCATCCCTCCGTTTCATTGCGTCGAGGATCTGTTCGCGGGCCAAAATTTGACCACCGGAGGCCTGCCGCTGGTCGCGATCCGCATCCCGAAAGTCGGCGCAATCAGCCGCAGCGAGCGCGATGCTCTCAAAGATTTCGGAAAAGAACGCGGCTTGCGCGTTTATGACGATCCCAAGCGCCTGGATCGCGATTTTCCGGACGCGATGGCGCAACTTCGCGCGCGCATCGGCGCTCAGGACCAGGATCTTCTGCTCCTTGCCGGATGGTCCGGCGAGCCGCAGGGCCATCGGCCCGAGGAAACCGTGCTGCTGGCCGCGGGCCAGCTTCGCCTGCATGCCGCTCAGAAATACGCGGATCGCCACAAGCTGCTCGATCCCACGAATTTTCAATTTTTGTGGGTGGTCGATTTTCCAATGTTCGAATGGGACGAAGAAGAGCAGCGCTGGAACGCGGCGCACCATCCCTTCACTTCGGTTCACGATGAGGACATCGACAAACTCACCACCGACCCCGCGCGTTGCCGCGCCAAATCCTACGACCTCGTTTTGAACGGAACCGAGCTCGGCTCGGGCTCGATTCGTATCCACCGCCGCGACGTGCAATCGAAAGTGTTCGCGGCGCTCGGATTCAGCGATGAAGAAGCGCGGCGCCGCTTCGGCTTTTTGCTCGACGCTCTCGAATACGGCGCTCCGCCGCACGGCGGAATCGCGCTGGGACTCGACCGTCTGGTGATGATTCTGGCGCAGGAGACCACCATCCGCGAGGTGATCCCGTTCCCCAAAACCGCCAAGGGAACCGACCTGATGTGCGAAGCCCCGTCGGAAGTCCCCGAGCGCCAGTTGCGGGAGCTGGGCATCACGTTCAGAAAACCGCTCGGCAGTTAAAAGATTTTTTTCGCCCCGCGAATCATCGCGTTAGCGCTTTCATCGCGCGGCGGGATTTCCGCTTCCGTTTATCTTGTGATCAGAGAGACGGGCGCGATCATCAGCCTCTCGTCCACCGCGTGGTAGTGCCATGGGAACGCTGCCGCAACGTTAAGAATGATGGTCGAGTGTCGCTAGCGTTAGTGTGGCCGCGGCGCCGCGAGCGTTACAACTGCGGTAGGAGACGTCTCCAAGGAATTCAAGTTGACCTGTCGCGGACTGCATAACTGCGTCCGCGGCCGGTCACGGCCCGATTCATCGCAAATGGCCGTGCCGGCGGGCACGGCGTCGAAATCG
>DATHCE010000349.1:0-7281 GCA_035319685.1 Bryobacteraceae bacterium
GGCGGCGGATATCCGGGCGGTGGTTATCCCGGTGGCGGTTATCCAGGTGGCGGCTATGGAGGAATGGGCCGGCGCAGAGGCCCGATGCAGCAGGCGGGGCCGTCGTACAAGGGTACGGTGCGATGGGAGAGCGCCAAGCCGATCATGGAAGCGCTGCGGACCGACAAGTTGCCGGAAGGATTCGCCGACCGTTACGTGATCAGCGTCGTCGGTATTCCGCCGAACGTCGGGCAGGAGAGCAGATATCAGGGTCAGAACGACGATTCCGATCAGAAATCGCAGCAACAACTGCTCGATCAGATCAAGCAGCAGACGTATCTTTCGCCAAAAGACAAGCGTGATGCGCAGCCGGGAATCGTGACGCAGCAGGGTAGCAGGTACGGAAATGTTCTGTTCGGATTTTCGAAGGACGTTCTTGCGCTGAAGCCGGAAGATAAAGAAGTGACCTTCTCAACCGTCTTTGGACGCATTCCGATCAAGGCGAAGTTCAATCTGAAAGAAATGATGTATCACGGCGAACTGGCTATCTAAGAACCGTCAGCCATTTCATCAAACCCTCAATATTATTTCCCGCCGAGTTTCCGCTCGCCTGACGAAATTCTGCATCGCGACAAGATCCCCTTGCCGCCAATGGATGGCGACGAAGTATACGTGATCGAAATAGAAGTAGGCGGCGTCGGCCGGAGCCCGCAGACGCTGCACCAGGTCGAGCGCGAGTTCGGGGCGCGTTAATTCATACACCCGCACATCGAGATTGCCCGATCCCTCATACAACGCCCGTTCGGCGTGCCGGATCGAGGTGGCCGGAACAGGGTCGGGCGGGGCGCTCGCCGATAGTTCGCTCAGGGAGGTCCGATGCCATCCGGCGACCGTCTCGGCCAGTACATTTGCCGGACCCTCTCTGGAACGGCAACCATAGAGTCCGACAGCGGCGAGCAGCCAGGCGCGACGAGTCATCTGATAGATGATAGACTCGACGTTTCAAAGGACGTTTCCAAGTGGATCTCAATTTAACCCCTCAAGAACTCGCGTTTCGCGACGAAGTACGCGCCTGGTTTGGCGAAAACGTGCCTAAGGATTGGGTCCGGCGGCGGAATGAAGAAGAGAGCATGGTGGCTCGCTTCGCGTATCTGCGCGCGTGGCAGAAAAAGATGTTCGATGCCGGATGGGCCGGTGTCTCCTGGAGCAAGGAATACGGCGGGCGCGGAGCGACGTTAATGGAGCAGGTCATCTTTATTGAAGAGATGGCTCGCGCGGAAGCGCCGCCCATGGCGAACGTGCTGGGGTTGGGATTGATCGGGCCGACGATTATCGCGTTCGGCAATGAGGCGCAGAAGAAGCGGTATCTCCAAAAAATTCTGAGCGCGGAAGAGATCTGGTGCCAGGGCTTTTCGGAACCGAACGCGGGCAGCGATCTGGCGGCGCTGGCGACGGAAGCAAAGCTCGACGGCGATCATTTTATCGTCAACGGGCAGAAGATCTGGAACAGCTACGGCTGGGCGGCGGATTGGTGCGAGCTGGTGGTGCGTACCGATCCGAACGTCCCCAAGCATCAGGGACTGACCGTGCTGCTGGTGGATATGAAATCGCCGGGCGTCGAGGTGCGCGGGCTGAAGCAGATGAGCGGCGAGAGCGAATTCTGCGAAATATTTTTCCGCGACGTGCGCGTGCCGGTGGAGAATGTGGTCGGCAAAGTGAATGAAGGCTGGAAGGTCGCGATGGGAACGCTGATGCACGAGCGCGGAACCTTCGGGGCGGCGCTTCAGGTGAATTACCGCCGCAATTTCAACCGGCTGGTGGAGATCGCGCACCAGATCCAGCGCAACGGAAAACCGGCCAGCGAAGATCCGGTGATCCGGCAGAAGCTGGCGCAGTGCTACACGGAAATCGAAGTAATGCGCTTCAATCAGATGCGCGCATTCAGCCAGATCAATAAAACCGGCGTTCCGGGACCCGAAGGATCGATCCAGAAAATTTTCTGGAGCGAGCTGAATCAGAGATTCCAGCAGGTCGCGATGGAAATTATGGGTCCGTTCGGGCAGCTGGCGCATGGGGCGGAACACGCGTTCGACCAAGGGCAGTGGGAATACGGATACCTGCGCAGCAGAGGGAACACCATTGAGGCGGGAACCTCTGAGATCCAGCGGAACATCATCGGCCACTTCGTGCTGGGGTTGCCGAAGAGTTATTAACCGTGAATGAGCGCGAAGAAAAACTATGCAATTTGGATTGAGTGAATCGCAGCAGATTTTGAAGAACAACGCGCGGAAATTTTTCGCCGCGGAGTGCCCCATGAGCGAGGTGCGCCGCATTATGGAGACCGAAACTGCGCACGACGGAAAACTCTGGCAGTCCATGGCCGAGCAGGGCTTCCTGGGCGTGGTAATTCCGGAAGAAGCGGGCGGAATGGGGCTCGGAATGGTGGAACTGGCGGCGCTTGTGGAGGAAATGGGGAGGGCGCTGGTGCCGGGCGCGTTCTTAGCGACTTTGGCCGCGGGCGCGGCGATTCACGCTGCGGGATCGGTCCGTTATCTGGACGAGATCGCCAAGGGTCAGGTGAAGGCGACGCTCGCGCTGCTGGAATCGAGCGCGAGTTGGGACCCGGATGCGGTGCGGATGCCGGCCATTCACGGCGAAAAATTGTTCGTTCCGGATGCCGGGATCGCGGATGTGATGGTGGTCGCGGCGCGGGATGGCGGGGAGCTGGCGCTCTATCTTGTCGATGGAAAGACGGTCGAGAAAACCGTGATGCCGGCCATCGACCTGACGCGGCGGCTGTATAAAATCTCGTTCAACCACGCGAACGGCGAGCGGATCGCAAAGGGCGATGCGGCGCGCAAGGCGCTGGATCATGCGCTGGACGTGGCGACCGTCGCGGCGTGCGCGGAGCTGACGGGCGGGATGCAAAGGACCATGGAAATTGCGGTCGAATACGCAAAGACGCGCAAGCAGTTCGGCAAACCGATCGGGCAGTATCAAGCGGTGCAACATCAATGCGCGGATATGTTTCTGTTGACCGAGAGTTCGCGTTCGGCGACGTATTTCGCGGCGTATGCGCTGAATGAAGGCGTTCCGGAGGCGCGGAGCGCGGTCAGCGTCGCCAAGACCTACGCCAGCGATGCCGGGCGCGAAGTCGGCAATCGCGGCGTGCAGGTTCAGGGCGGCATGGGGTTCACCTGGGAAAACGACGTGCACCTGTTTTACCGGCGCGCGAAGGCGAACGAGATCGCCTTCGGGGATGCGACGTTTCATCGCGAAAGGATTGCGCGGCTGGTGATCGACCGCATGCGTGCGTCCGCGGCGGGATGAAGGACGCGCATCGTTACGGTATGATGAAAAAACGGTCGATCCATTCGCCCGAGCGGGGCGGACAAGCGGGCGTCCCGTGGAGAGCGTGAAGGAAGGATGCTCCATGGAAAAACAGGCGCAAAACATACAAGAAGCATTTTTAAACAACGCGCGCAAAGACAAAACTTTTCTCACCATCTATCTGATGAGCGGTGTGAAGCTCTCCGGACGGATCAAGAGCTTCGATAAATATTCGGTAGTCCTCGAAACCAATAATCAGGAACAACTGATTTTCAAGCACGCGATCTCCACGGTGGTGGTGTCAAGGCCGTTCCATACGCCAATCCACACCAACGCGGCGTCGGCCGGGACGCACGCGGCTCCCGGGGCACCCCTAGCGGACGCAGAAAACTAATGGCGGACGCAGAAAACTAATGACGGGCGCAGAAAGCTGAGCTGGCGTCTGACGCTGGGAATGCCAAGCGAAGAAATTGCGCTCCTGGTGGGCCTGCACCTGACGGGGAGAACGGCGCACCGCGCGCCGGATACCGAACTCGCATTCAGCGCGGAAGAATCGATGGAAGAATTGGCCGCACTGGCGGGAACCGCGGGCGCGCGGGTCGCCGAAAGCACCATTCAGTCGCGGGCGCGCGCGGATGCGGCGACGCTGGTGGGATCGGGCAAGGTCGAAGAGCTGAAGGCCAAAGTCCAGTTTTACGACGCGACCACGGTGATTTTCGATCGCGAGCTGACGCCGACGCAGCAGCGCAATCTGGAGCGTATCCTCGACGTGAAGGTGCTCGACCGGACGCAGTTGATCCTCGACATTTTCGCCAGACGGGCCCGGACGCGGGAAGGCCAGTTGCAGGTCGAGCTGGCGCAGTTGAATTATCTGCTGCCGAGGCTGACCGGTCACGGCGCGGCAATGTCGCGGCTGGGCGGCGGAATCGGGACCCGCGGTCCCGGCGAAACCAAACTCGAGACCGACCGGCGGCGCATCCATCATCGCATTCACGCGATAGAACAATCGCTCGAGCGCGTGCGCGGAGGGCGAACCACGCAGCGCAGGCAGCGGCAGGCGGTTCCGCTGGCGACGATCGCTCTGGTGGGTTACACGAACGCGGGAAAATCGACGCTGTTCAACCGGCTGACCGGCGCGGAAGTTCTGGCCGATTCGAAAATGTTCGCGACGCTCGACCCGACGGTCCGGCATATCACGCTGCCGTCGCATCGAAGGGCGCTGGTGAGCGATACCGTAGGGTTCATTCGCAACCTTCCGACGACGCTGGTGCGGGCGTTTCGCGCGACGCTCGAAGAAGTGGTGGAGGCGGAGTTGTTGCTGCACGTAGTCGACGCGAGCTCGCCCGAGGCTCCGCATCACACCGAGCACGTGATGGCGACGCTGAACGAGATCGGCGCGGCGGAGACTCCGCAGATTCTGGTGCTGAACAAGATCGACAAAATTCCGGGCGAGCCGGACGCGGCGTCGATCGCGCGGCGGATTTTGCAGGACTCCGAACATCAGCCGGCGGGCGCCGTCGCAATCTCGGCGGCGAGCGGAGCAGGCTTCGACACCCTGCTCCACAAGATCGACGAGACCCTGCCGGTGGATCGCGTGTCGGCGTGCGTGTTCCGCTTTCCGATCAGTGAGGGAGGGCCGCTGCACCTGCTGCACGAAAACGCGCAGGTCACCTCGACCAAGTACACGGGCGAGACGTGCGAGGTGGAAGCGGTGGTGCCCGAATCGCTGCGGCGGAGGCTGGAACGGTACGTCGTGAAATCGGCGAACTAAGAGCACGGCAGCCTGGGGCCTGCCCTGCCAATTGGTGGTATATGATTTTAGTGTCGGATGAATCTCCCCAATCTGCTCACGCTTTTGCGGATTTTTTTCGTCCCGCTGCTGGTCGCGGCGCTGCTGGCGGACGGGACCATCATCGTGCGGATGGAAGGCGTCGTGGGCATTTCGCGGGAGATTTTCGCCCTGGCGATTTTTCTCGCCGCGGCTGCGACGGACCTGCTCGACGGGTATCTGGCGCGGCGCTGGGGGCAGGTGACCACGGTCGGGACGCTGCTCGATCCGATCGCGGATAAGCTGCTGATCTCGGCGGCGCTGGTTTCGCTCGTCGATATTCACCGGGTGCCGGCGTGGATGGTGATTCTGATCATCGGGCGCGAGTTCGCGGTGTCGGGGCTGCGGTCGATCGCCGCGGCGTCGGGCTACACGATTCGCGCGAGCGAGCTGGGCAAGACGAAAATGGCCGCGCAGGTGGTGGCGATCGCGCTGACCATCGCGGGTATTCGCTGGGCGAGCCTGAACCAGGCCGGATGGATCGCGATGTGGACGGTGATGTTGTTCGGCATCGTCTCGGCCGCCGATTATTTCCGCAAATTCTGGCGCCGCGTGGACGATCAAGTGAAGCTGCGCCGGCGCCGCGAACTGCTCCGAATGGAGCGGCGCAAGAAGCGCGAAGCGGCGGTCCGGGGGATGGCCGTCGCCTCCAGCAATTTCGGCGACGAGGTGTAAGCCAGCCGATCTGTTCTCAGGCGGAGACGAGCTTCTCGCGAATCTCGGGAAGTCCGCAGGCGCGCCACGCGTCGAATCCGCCGGTGACGTTCCTCACATTTTGGAAACCGGCGCGCTGGACCAGGCTGGCCGCGATCGCGCTGCGATATCCGCCCTTGCAATGCACCGCGACAGGACGGTCGCGATCGAGCGAGGCGAGCTTCGTTTCCAGTACGTGCAGCGCCATCAGGTGCGCCCCCTCGATGTGGCCTTCCTCCCATTCGGACTCGCGGCGAACGTCGATCACCTGAATATCGGTGAGCTGGCGATGCAGGTCTTCGACGGAAATCTGGTCGATCGCCGCCATTTTCCGCGATCCCCAGCTCTGCATGCCGCCGTCGAGCGCGCCGATCACGCGCTCGATACCGACGCGAGCCAGACGCGTGCGCGACTGGTCGAGCTGCTCTTCATCCTCGGCGACGAGAATGATCTCCTTGTCGAGACCGAGGATGGTCGCAGCCCAGGATGCGTATTGTCCGGCGAGCGCGATGTGAACGGCGCCCGGGATATGGCCTGCGAAGAATTGCGGAGCGGGGCGCGTATCGAGGACCACCGCCCCGGCGGCTTGTTTCGCGATCAGTTCCTCCGGCGAAAGCAGAGCGATCGGCGGAAGGTCGGTTAAAGCAGGAGCTCCGCTGCGATTGATGGCGGCGTCCAGGGCGAAATAGCCAGGACGCTCCGGCAGCTCGGCGGTGAGAAGTCTTACGAATTCTTCTTTCGATCGGGCGCGCAGGGCGTAGTTGAGGGCGCGCTCCTGGCCGATGGTCGACTGGAGCTCCGCGCGCATCGATTTTCCACACAGCGAGCCGGCTCCATGAGCGGGCCAGACCTCCACATCGTCACCTAGCGGGATGAGTTTTTGATACAGACTGTCGTACAGCATCGCGGCGAGCTGCTGCGGCGTCAGATCCGGCGCGAGATCGGGGCGGCCGACGTCGCCGATGAACAGCGTGTCGCCGGTGAGCACGGCGAAGGGTTTTTCGCCGCGATCGAGATCGGTGACGGCGACCGATATGCTTTCGATGGTGTGGCCGGGCGTTTCGAGGAACTTGAGAACGACGCGGCCGAACCGGATTTCGTCGCCATCGTGAACGCCGGCGTGCGGGAACGTCGCGCCGCCGCGAGCGCCGAGATAGATTTTCGCGCCGGTCCGTTCGGCCAGCTCGCGATGGCCACTGACGAAATCGGCATGAAGATGGGTTTCGATAATGTAGCGGATTTCGAGGCCCTGGGCGCGGGCTTCGTCGATGTACAGCGTGACGTCACGCTGCGGATCGACCACGCAGGCGATGCCCTCCGAGCCGAGCATATAGGATGCGTGCGAAAGGCACGTGAGATAAAACTGCTGGAAGTACATGGCAACCTCGCTTATTTGTTTCGATTGTATGCTAGAAGCTCCAATAAGGATCGGGCTCGGGAATCGCGGCGCC
>DATHCE010000350.1:0-30982 GCA_035319685.1 Bryobacteraceae bacterium
GGAAGTATCCGGACGGCGTGGTCCGGTTGCGCTATGACGTCGTCCGGTGATGCCCACATGGTTCGCCGCGCGATAGCCGGTTTCTCAGCCGAGGAAACTGAACAGCGTCTGGCGCGGCATCTCGGCTTCCGAGCTTAAGGCGGCCTGTTCCTGCGTCTCATCCTGGGTCATCTGCATGATCGCGCTGGTTTCATTCGCATCCTGAAGATTGCTTATCTGGGTCTGAAGCTGGGTCTGTTGGTTCTGCGCGAACGTGGTGGCCGACTGTAGCGTATCCTGAGTGGTCCCGTAAAAGGCGAGCTGCTGATTCAAATACGAGGCGACGGTGCTGAGGCCATTCTGCTCGGTTTGAATGCCGGCCTGATCGTTATTGTTCAGAGAGGTGATCAGCGCGTTGATCGAGGAGAACACGTTGGTGGTAGGATCGCTCGAATCGAAAATCTGCTGCGCCGTCAGGGCCACCGGAAAAGTTGTTCCGTCGGCGCCCTGGACTACGCGGGTCGACGCGGAGCCATTATACGAGCTCACCGGATCGGGCTGGGAGGCATCGTAGGTGTACGGCTGGGTCTGATCGCTATCGCCGGAGAAAATGTAGCGGCCGTCGATGCTGGTGTTGGCGAGCCCGACCATCTGCTGCAAAATGCTTTGAAGATTCTGCGCAAGCGCGGCGCGCGAGGAGGCGGTCTGGGTGCCGGTGGCGCCTTCGGCGGCGATGGTCTGCACCTGATCGAACAGCGTCACCGCGCTCGAAACGGCCTGCTCTCCGGCGTTGACTTCGCTGGTCACGTTTACCAGATTGGTCGAGATCTGCTGCGACGAGGAGAGATTGGCGCGAGCCTGCAAGAGCTCGGAAACCTGGTCGGGCATGTCGGAGACGTTGCGCATCTGGAGGCCGCTGGACACCTCGAGCTGCGCATTCTGCATCGCCGTGCTGACCTGGTCCACATCGTTGACAAATTCTTGATAGACCGGATTGAGCATCGAAACCATAATGTTTACGCCGTGGTGGAGCTCACCATTGTGATGACCGTTTGGGTCATCGAATTCAAAATGCTGACTAATTGGCCCGCCGCCTGGTAGGCCTGCTGGAATTGCAGCACCATGGCGGCCTCGGTGTTGAGCGAAACGCCGTCCTGGTTGGCGCGCGCCGCCTGCGCCTGGGTCAACTGGTCCTGAAACTGCGTCTGATTCTGCTGGGCACTCGAAACATCGTTGCCGACCTGGGTTCCCAGGTTGCCGTAATATTGGGTGAACGAGTAGCCGTTGACCGACGGCGCGGTCGCCAGTTGCGCCAGCGCGATCGCGTTGCCGTTTCCTCCAGGAGCATCGGACGAGGCCGCAGCGATCTGATCGGGCGTGATGCCGGTCACCGCGATGGTCTCCGCCGCATCCGACGGCTGATCGTAGGAGAACAGGTCCGTAGTCGGAGCATTTCCGTTTTCGTCCACGCCCTCATTGAGCTGCCCGTTCACCGTATCGGCCAGCGATTGCGCGAACGTATTCAGGGTGTTCAGGTATCCGGGAATGGTCGTGTTCCGGTCCTGGATCAGGGCGCCCAATTGGCCCTGTGTGATCTCACTGGTGATGTCGTTGCCGTTGGAATCGAGGATGCTAGTCTGCGACGAGGTGTTGGCCGAGATCTGGAACTGCTGGCTGCCCATCACCAGCGGCGTCTGGCCGCCCAGCAGGACCGTGAACGTCCCGTCGGGCTGCTTGAGCACCGTGAAATTCGCGAGGGAGGAAAGATTTTCGAGCGCGGTGTACATCTGCGCGGACAGGCCCGCATCCTGGGTATTGTTGGCGTTGGACTGATACTGCTGATTGATGGCGGCGATCTGGGAGGCGATCTGGTTGATGTTGCCGACCACGTCCGTGGTCTGGCTGGCGATGTCGTCCATCGTCTGATTCATCGTGTTCGCGCTTCCGTTGATGTTCTGCGCGAGCGCGGTCGCCTGCTGGATCACGGCTTGCCGGCTGATGGTGTCGTTGGGACTGATGCTCAACTGCGAAAAGCTGTTGAAGAAATTGTTCAGGTCGCTGGCGATGCCGGTGGTGGAGGTGAGGTCGAACAGCGGCTGGACCTCGTTCAGATCGTTCGACTGCTGTTGCGCGTAGCCGAGCGACTCGCTCTGGTTCCACACCTGCTGTTCGAGATAATCCGAGCGCGAACTGATCAGAGGACCGGCCTCTACGCCTCCCGTGGCGCCGGTCGACGGGTCGAACGGCTGGGCCACCAGCAATTGATCCTGTGCGGCGTAGCCGGGCGTGTTGGCATTGGTAATGTTGTTCTCGATGGTGTTCAGCGACTCCGTGAACACCTGCATCGAATTGGCTGCATTGAGCAACGAGGAGGTGAGAGTGGCCATGCAAATCTATCCTTGGACCGACACGGAGCCGGCGGCGGCGAGCGGCGCCGCATCGCCCGACGGCGTGTATCCGGAAGCGGCCGACGCGAGCAGCTTCGCCCATCCCTGATAAAACGCCGCGCCATTCGCGATCAATTTCGCGGCCATCTTCAGCTCGGCTTGGAGCTGTTTCAATTCCCACGCCATTTCCGCCGGCGGGGCGGAGGATTTCAAGTCCTGCTCGACGGAGGCAAGGCATGCTGCCGCTTCGGCGAGCGCGGGCAGACAGGCT
The DNA here is from genome assembly GCA_035319685.1 of Bryobacteraceae bacterium. Lineage (GTDB taxonomy): Bacteria > Acidobacteriota > Terriglobia > Bryobacterales > Bryobacteraceae > Palsa-187. The sequence continues at coordinate 2,638 of DATHCE010000350.1, forward strand.
TCGATCTCCTCGGGACCGGGCGAGGCCAGCACCGCGCGCAGATTGGCAATCTGCCGGCGCGCGCTGCTAACTTTCCTGAGCATCTTCGATGATCTTGGAGGCCGTGGCTTGCGGATCTACCTGATAGGTGCCGTTGGCGTAGGACCGGGCGAGCTGCTCGAGCCGCGCCTGGCGCTCCGGCGAATCTGCCGCGAGCGACCGTAAACTCCGCACCAATTCCGATAGATGCACGTCATCCGTTGATCCTGCGGTGCTGCCCGCATTGTTGGCCGTGCTGCCAGACTGTCCGGTCCGTTCGGTCTGTTGGGTTCCGGACGCGCCCGTCGTGGTATTGGTGGCGCCAACGGAAGCGCTGCCGAGAGAGGAAAGATTGGGATCGTTTACCTTCATCGCATCATCCGAGGGATTTCGTCCCCTAAGTCCACTATCGGCGATTTCCGCCTTCTTTTTACCAAGTCCCGCTGGCTCGCCTGGTCAGTAATTCCTGTATTCCTGACCCAGCGCAGGGGGATGCCCGTAGCCGCTGAACTATTTCATAATGCCACGTTTGGGACCAGGACGGGAAGGCATGATTTCGCGAAAAAAGTTATACAAAGTGGTCACGTCCCGGTACGATCTCTGTGAAATTGCCCGGGCAGTCGCTATACTGGACTCAAATGAACGGCAGAAGGTTTCAGGGCGACTATTTCTTCCTGTTCACGAACCTGATTCTCAAGGATTTCAAGATTCGCTACCGCAATATGTCGCTGGGGATTTTGTGGTCTTTGCTCAATCCTCTGGTGATGATGGGCGTGCTGACGTTCGTGTTCGGCCGCGTGGTGGGAGGAGAGCGCCCGCAGTACTTTCCGCTGTTCGTTTTGTGCGGCCTGGTGCCGTACAATTTTTTCACCGGAGCGATCATGACCGGCACGACGTCGATCGTGGACAATGCGCCTTTGGTGAAGCGCGTTCCGGTGCCGAGGGAAGTGGTGCCGGTGGCGTCGGTGCTGTCCAATTGCGTCCATCTGATGATCCAACTGGGGCTGCTGGTGGGGATCGCGCTGGCCTTCGGAATCCGTCCCGGCGCTCAGTGGCTCTGGCTTCCGGTGGTCTGGGCGCTGTACGTCGCGTTCGTGTGCGGCCTGGCGCTGGGCGCGAGCGCCATCAACGTGTTTGTCCGGGATACGCGGTACGTGGTCGAATCCTTCAATCTGCTGCTGTTCTGGGTGGTTCCTATTTTTTATTCGTTCAGCAGTATCCCCCAGAAATACGCGGCGATTTACCGCTTCAATCCAGTGGCCGCGCTGGTGCTGGCGATGCGCAATATTCTGCTGGACCGAACGCCTCCGCCCACGTCGCTGATGATGAACCTGGTGCTTGCGGCGGCGCTGTCGCTCGCGGCCGGCTTCGCGATTTTCAGCCAGTTGAAAATGTATTTTTACGAGCGCATCTGATGAGCGTCGCGTTGCGTTTCGACCGGGTCAGCAAGAGTTTCTCGCATCACGGCGGCCGAATGCTTCTGCGCGAGCGGCTGGTCGAATTGGCGCGCCACTCGCGCCCCCGATTCCAGGCTTTGAAGAATGTCTCGTTCGAGCTCGCGCCGGGCGAAAGCCTGGCCTTGGTCGGCTGCAACGGCGCGGGCAAGAGCACCACGCTCAACATGGCGACCGGACTGCTGTTGCCCGATTCCGGAAAGATTGAAGTGAACGGGCGAGTGACCGCGCTGCTCGAACTCGGCGCGGGATTTCATCCGGACCTGACTGGCGCGGAAAACGTGCGCGTGAACGCGGCGCTGCTGGGCCTGACGCGCCGCCAGACCAACGCGCGTTTCGACGAGATCGTGGAATTTTCCGGCATCGGGGACTTCATCAACGAGCCGCTACGCACGTATTCGACCGGCATGGCCATGCGCCTGGCGTTTTCCGTCGCCACCGCTTCCGATCCCGACATCCTGTTGATCGACGAAGTCATCGCGAGCGGCGATAGCGCCTTCGCCGAAAGATGCCTCGAAAAAATCCGGAGCTTCCAGCGCGACGGAAAAACGCTGCTGATGGCCTCGCACTCGCCCACCTTGATCACCATGTTGTGCCGGCGCGCGTTGTGGCTTCATCACGGCCAGGTAATGGCCTGCGGCGCGCCGGGCGAGATTCTGGACGCCTATCAGGAGGCGACGCAAGGCTCGGCCAGCGTCAGCGCCGGCGGGTCTTGATTTCGATCGGCGTGCCTTCGAATCCGAACCGTTCCCGCAGACGATTGATCAGGTATCGCTCCGCCGAGAAGTGCATTTTGCCGGCTTTATCGGTGAACACCAGAAACGACGGCGGCCGGACCGAAACCTCGGTCAGGTAGTAGATTTTCATGTCGTATTGCCATTCGAGGGTTTCGACAAAGCGGTTCAACTCGCCCGTGGTGATGCGTTTGGTGGCCGATTCATCGGCCTTGCGAATCATTCCGAACAGGCCGCGCATCCCTTGCCCCTGCTTGGCGGAAACGAACGCGACCTCGGCATAATCGAGGAATTTCAGGGAATCGCGCAGATCCTCCAGGAATTTTCGTTTGCCTTTTTCCGCTCGATCCCATTTATTCACGACGATCACGATCGCGCGCCCTTCCTGGTGCGCGTAGCCGGCGATGGTGGCATCGAGCGCGAGGACGCCTTCGGTCGCATCGAGCACCAGCAGGGCCACGTCGCACATCCGCAAGGCGCGCCGCGCCATCACCACGCTCAATTTTTCCGCCATCAATTTGGTCTTGCCCTTGCGCCGGATTCCGGCTGTGTCGACGAAGGTGAACTGCGTGCCGTGGTGCTCGACAGTCTCGTCCACGGAATCGCGCGTGGTGCCGGCGACGGGCGAAACAATGGCGCGCTCGCGTCCGGCAAACGCGTTCAGCAGCGTCGATTTGCCGACGTTGGGGCGTCCGATGATCGCGACCCGGATCGGCTGCTTCGGTTCCTCATTTGGCTTGGCTTCCCCGGCCACCGGGAAACCTTTGGTGACATGATCGAGCAGTTCGTCGAGCCCCAGATGATGTTCGGCCGAAATCGCAAAAACGTCCGGAAAACCGAGCGCGTAAAATTCGTGCGCGAGATTCTCGCGCTTCGGGCTGTCGATTTTATTCACCGCCAGGGCGACCGGTTTCCCGAGTTTTCGCAGCATTCCTGCCAGGTCGCGATCCGCTCCGGTGATTTCGGTGCGGCCGTCGATCAAAAAAATGACATAGGCGGCGCCTTCGAGCACGACGCGCGCCTGCTTCAGGATTTCGGAGGGAATCAGCCCGGCGTCGCCGGTCATGATGCCGCCGGTATCGATCAACTCGAAGCGCCGGCCGAGATACACGGCTTCGCCATGGATGCGATCGCGCGTAATCCCCGGCTCGTCGCCGACGATGGAGCGGCGCGATCGAAGGATTGTGTTAAATAAGGTCGATTTGCCGACATTCGGCCGGCCGACAATGACCACGGAAGGAAGTTCGGGCACTGTTATCGATTGTGGCAGGTCCGGCGCAGGCAATGGGCGAATCTTGATACGCTAAAGGCGATGGAAGTTCATTTCACGCCGGAACAGGAAGCGGAACTTTCCCGGATCGCCAAGCACGCGGGCACCAACGCCGAGCGCCTGGTGAAAGACGCTGCGCTGCGGCTGCTCGAAGATGAGGAAGACTTTCGCGGCGCCGTCGAGGTCGGCATAGCTCAAGCCGATCGGGGAGAGTTTATCGAAGAAGAAGAAATGAGCCGCCGCCTGGGCCGATTGCTGAATCGCTAAATGCGAATCCGCTGGACGCGGGCGGCAGCGGAAGATCTTGAGCATATCGCCGAGTATCTCGAGGCGCATCGTCCGGCTTTCAGGGAGTCCACCATCGACTAGCTTTACGAGGCAGCGATGTCTCTGAAGGCTGCCCCGCACCGCGGTCGCGCCGGGCGCATGCCGGGTACTCGCGAACTGGTCTGTCATCCGTTACCGTATTTGATCGTGTATCGAGTCAAGGCGGATGCGATCCATCTGCTGCGCATCCGCCACGGAGCTGAGAACCGATAGCTGTTTTCGCGCCTGGATGCGATCGCGCGTAATCCCCGGCTCGTCGCCGACGCCGGCTCGTCGCTGACAATGGAGCGGCGCGATCGAAGAATTGCGTTAAATAAGGTCGATTTGCCGACGTTCGGCCGGCTGACCATGACCACGAAAGGAAGTTCGGGCACTGCTCTCGATTGTGGCAGGTCCGGCAGCGGGAAAAATACGGCCGCGCATCGACGCCGATCAACGCCGATCAAAAACAATTTCTCTAAATCGGCGTGAATTCGCGTTCCTCGGCGGTCATAACTTGGCTTTGGGTAGTGCCTGGCAGGCACTACCTGGCTTTGGCGGCTTGGCGCGCCGTGCGAACATGGAAGTATCCCCGAAGTGATTTCCAAGAATGATTTCCAACACCTCCATACGTAACATCGCCATCATCGCGCACGTCGACCACGGCAAGACCACTCTGGTCGACGCCATGCTCCGCCAGAGCGGGATTTTCCGCCCGAATGAGCAGGTCGCCGAGCGCGTGATGGACTCGAACGAGCTGGAGCGCGAGCGCGGGATCACCATTCTTGCCAAAGCCACCGGCATCCGCTATCACGACATCAAAATCAACATCGTCGATACGCCCGGCCATAGCGATTTCGGCGGCGAGGTGGAGCGCGCCTTGAAGCTGGTGGATGGCGTGATGCTGCTGGTGGATGCGAGCGAAGGTCCGCTGCCGCAGACGCGCTACGTGTTGATGAAGGCGCTCGAAGCGCGGCTGCCGCAGATCGTGGTGATCAACAAAATCGACCGTCCGGATGCCCGCATCCAGGAAGTGCTCAACGAGATTTACGATCTGTTCATCGATCTCGACGCAAGCGAAGATCAGCTCGATTTTCCGGTGATCTACGCGGTCGCCAAGGACGGGATCGCGAAAACGGCTCCGGATGACGCGAGCGCAGATCTGCGGCCGCTGTTTGAGGCCATCCTCGCGCATATTCCCGCGCCGGTCGGCGATCCCAACGGTACGCTGCAACTGCTGGTTGCGAATCTCGATTATTCGGATTATCTGGGCCGCCTGGCCATCGGCCGCGTCTTTAACGGAACACTGCGGTATGGCGACGAGGTCGGCATCGCCAAGCTGGACGGCAGCCTGCATAAAACCAAAATCACGAAGCTGTATTCATTTGAAGGATTGAAGCGCGTCGATGAAACGGTGGGATGGCCCGGCGATATCCTCGCGATTGCCGGCGTCGAAGGCATCACGATCGGCGAGACGGTGACCAGCCCGGAAAATCCGGCGCCGCTCGCGCACATCCAGATCGACGAGCCGACCATCGCCATGACGTTCACCATCAACACGTCGCCGTTTGCCGGACGCGAAGGCCAGTACGTGACCTCGCGCAATCTGCGCGACCGGCTCGACAAGGAGTTGCTCACCAATGTCTCGATTCGCGTCGAAGAGGCGGGCGGTCCCGACTCGTTCAAGGTGATGGGGCGCGGCGAGCTGCAATTGGCCATTCTGATCGAAATGATGCGCCGCGAAGGCTACGAGCTCGCCGTCGGAAAACCGGAAATCCTGACCAAGAAAATCGACGGCGGGCTTTCCGAGCCCCTCGAATTGCTGGTGATCGATTGTCCGGAAGCATTTATCGGAGTGGTGATCGAAAAGCTCGGCGGGCGCAAGGGCAAGATGTTGAAAATGGTCAATCACGGCTCGGGACGCGTGCGGCTGGAGTTTCACATTCCCTCGCGCGGGCTGATCGGGCTGCGCAGCGAAATGCTGACCGATACGAAAGGCACTGCGATCATGAACTCGCTGTTCCAGGGCTACATCGAATGGCAGGGAGAGATTCCGACGCGCCCCACCGGATCGCTGGTCGCCGATCGGGCGGGCAAGACCACCGGTCACGCGATCTGGAATTTGCAGGAACGCGGCGAAATGTTCGTCGAGCCCGGGACCGAGGTTTATGAAGGCATGATCGTGGGCGAGAACGCCCGCGACTCGGACCTGAACGTCAACATCGTCAAGGAAAAAAAGCTCACCAACATGCGCGCGTCGTCGGCGGACGAGGCGATCCGCCTGGTTCCTCCGCGCCTGTTGAACCTCGAACAGGCGATCGAGTTCATTCGCGTCGATGAACTGGTTGAGGTGACGCCGAAATCCATCCGGCTGCGCAAGAAGATCCTCAAAGCGAACCAGCGCTGAGTATTTCCGCTATGATTCAGACCATGCCCGCCATCCTGGACGTCGGTTGCGGCACGCGCAAGGCGGAGCCCGGCGCAATCGGCATCGACTTTTCCCCGCGGTCCGTGGCCGACATCATCTGGGACCTGGATCAGTTTCCGTGGCCTTTGGACTCCGGCTCCTTCGATCGCATCCATGCGTCGCACATCATCGAGCACGTCCGCGACGTGACCCGCACCATGGCCGAGATCCACCGCGTTGCGCGCGACGGAGCCGATGTTTTCGTGGTCACACCGCACTACAGCTCCCACAACTCCTATACCGATCCCACCCACGTCCGGCATTTGGCCGCACGCAGCTTCCAGTATTTTACGGGCGACGACTTTGCTACCTTCACCGGTTCCGAGGCCCGCTTCCGCATCGAAAGTCTGGAGCTGACGTTTGGAAAGAACTTCCTGCTCGACGGTGCCGGCCGATGGCTGGCTCGACGCCACCTGGAATGGTATGAGCGTCACGCGGCCTGGATTTTCCCCGCCCAGGATATTCGCTGTCATTTGAAAGTCCGGAAATAGAGGTTGCATCCGTGCTTCGGGCAGGGGGCCGGAGAAAGCCCGGCAAAAGTAAAATAAACCCTTACATATCAATAGGATATATACTATTATGCAGACCGGTTCGCTTTCCAAGTCCGGTTCCGGCGTGCGATACTGAAATCAAGAAATCGCATGAATCAAGTGAGCGAGGCAATCGCCCGTTATCACAAGTTAATTGAAAGTGAACCGTACATTGACCTGACCTGGGCGCAGGCGCTCCAGGAGCGTCTGAAAGCCGAAAAGCTGGGCAATCGTCCGATCTCTCCTGTTCTCCGTCCGCATTTTGTCACGACCAGGCAGTACGCGGCGATGACCAAAGCCGCCGAATCGCTGCTTTCGGCCATCGACCGGGTGGAGCAACTCGCGTTGGCGACGCCGGCGCTGCTGTCGCGGATGCAACTGCTGCCGGCGGAACGGATGCTGGCTCAAGTCGATCCGGGTTACTCCTTTTTCAGCGTGACCGGATTGCTCGACACCAATCTCAACAACGGGTCGATGCATTTCGTTTCGCACCATTCCGACGCTCCCATCGGGGTGGTTTTCGGCGAGGCTCTGGCGGACCTTTATTACGACGCTCCGCCGGTCAAGGAATTTCGCAAGAAGTATAGGCTGACCAAGCTCGGCGGAACCAAGTATTTGTTGCAGGCGATGGCGAAGGCGTATAAGGATTTCGGCGGCAAACAGAAGAAGCCGCACATCGCGATCGTCGAATTCCGGCATCCGTTCCAGCCCGCGGGCTTGAGCGACTACGCGTTGCTGGCCGAGCACTTCACCAGGGAAGGTTTCGAGGCCGAGATTGTCCCACCCGATCAGCTCGAATATCGCAATGGAGTTTTGAGGCGCGGCGAGTTCACCATCGATATCGTGTTCCGGCGCGTGAAGTTGCAGGAATTCCTGGTCCGCTTCGATCTGAACCATCCCCTGGTGCGAGCCTACAAGGATCGTGCGGTGTGCATGGTCAATAGCTTCCGGTCGGAGCTGGGCGCCAAGAAAGCCGTTTTCGATCTGCTGACCGACGACGCCGTTACTTCAAAGTTCCCCGCGGTGGAGCGGCGCGCGATCAAGGATTTCGTTCCCTGGACCCGGCTGGTGCAGGCGGCCAAGACTACCTATCACGGCCACACCGTCGATCTGCCGGATTTCGTGATGAAGCATCGCGCCAAGCTGGTGCTGAAACCGAACGACGATTCGACCGAGCTGAATTCGTTCCGCGGCGCCGATACCGACGACATCGGTTGGGAGAAGGCTCTGCGCCAGGCGATGCGCGTTCCTTACGTAGTGCAGGAATTCGCCGAACCCGCGCGGGCCGTGTTCCCGATGCTGCAATACGGCAACCTCATGATGAAGGAGATGCAGATCGACGTCCATCCGCATTCCTTCCTGGGCAAGGTGCATGGGTGCTCGAGCTGGCTGAGCGTGGCCGGATCCTCGGGGTTCTCGACGCTGACGGGCCTCGCGCCGACGTTCCTGCTCGAAGGCAAATAAAAGAGGCGGGTGGACGTTTCCGTCCATCCGCACAGTTGACCAGGCCAAGAAATCAGTCCGCGCTGCCGGCTCGCGGCGATCAGAGTTGCCGAAACCCCGGCGAGGCTGATACGTCTAATCCGTTACAGTGGTTAGGGATACGGGTTGGGTTTCCACCGTGACTTTCGCCCGCAGATTCGCGACGCCGGCGGTGGGCCGCTCATCGGTTACCGTGAACGCGATCGCGTCATCCAGCCAGTCGTGAGCCGTGCCGTCGGCATCGTGCGAGGCGAGCGTTAGAGTGTAGGCGTTCGGGCACAGGTCGCACAGGAACGAAAAGACCACTGTGATCGTTTCGCCCGCGGCGCGCGAGCCAATCTTCACGCCCTCGAGTTCCGTGTTGGTGCCGTAGACTTCGAATCCGATTTGAGTGCGGATCAACATGCCAATCACCGGATTGTCCACCGCTTCGTGAAAACGCACGGTGGCGCGCACGCTGACCAGTTCGCCGCTTTTCCACACGATGGTCGGCTGGCCGTTCGCGCCCAAGGTTTCCATCGACAGGACCTCAGCCCGTCCATCGCCGCGGCGGAAGGACGGGACCATGCGGGGCGCAATCGTCTCGCCCCAACTCCGGACCTTGTCGGCGACCGCGCGGCGGTAGCGCACCAGCGTTTCCTTGGGATCGCCTTTCGCGGCCAACTCGCCCGCCTCCAGCCACCAGACCTCATCGCATAATACTTCGAGCAATCGCTCTTCGTGCGAGGCGAGCAGCACCGTGGTTCCGGAGCGGCGCAGACGATCGAGAGCGGTTAGCGTCCGCGCGCGCACCAACGCGTCCTGGGTGGCCAGCGCCTGATCGATTGCCAGGATCGCGGCGGGCGCCAGATTCAGCGCATCCCCCAGCGCGATGTAGCGCCGTTCGGGCGGTGCGGTGATTTGTCCCTCGGTTGGCTGCCTGACGCCGCCCGCAAGTTGCAGCAGTTCGGTGACACCGGAATGTTTTTCCCCGATCACTCCAATGATCGCCCCGTCGGGAGCGACAGCGGTGAAACCCGTTAATGGAGCGGCGCTGACGTTGCGAAACTCGATCGCCATGAACTCTAAGGATATCAGCGCGGAGCGGGATCGTCGCGGCACTGGTTGCCGTCGATGGTGTTGGCCGCGAGCGAGACGCCGGGACCGGCGGCGATGCAGCGGGTTTTCATCTTGAACCCGGAGATTTTATTGTCGCGGATGAGATTGCCGCGCGTCTCCTCCATCCGCGCGACGCCGCGGCTGAGATAGATGCCCGATTCGAGCAACTCGGGCTCATCCTGTTTATATGTGCATCCGAATTTCGCGCCGCTCTCGTTGCATCCGGCCAGGTCGAGGTGCGCGAACGTGTTTCCGACGATGCGATGCCCGCTGCCCATCACGAACAGGCCGCCATACCTGGTTCCATCGATCAAGTTGCCGCTGATCTCGATGTTCACCGATTGCATATCGGGGTTGCTGTTGTTCATAACGATGCCGAAATGTCCGAAGGGATAATCGGCAGCCGCGCCGCGATTCACGCATTCGTTTTCGTGGACCGTGCCGTCATGAAATCCGTCCAGGTCGATGCATTTTCCGTCGATTTCGCTGAAGTGATTGCGCAAGTAGCTGGAATGATCGACGTTGCCGGCAGTATCCATCGCCACCGGCGTTCCGCCATGCTCGATATCGACCAGCGGCGCAGGATATCCGATGAGCGTGCCGGTGTTTCGTTCGACGCGGACCGCGGAGGCGTGCGCCACTTCGATCGCGTCGCGTCCGACGGTATCGAAATGATTGTCGGAGAACACGCCCTGGTTCAGCCGCGGCGAGGTGTACAGCGAATGCGTCCACAGCGCGTTGCCGCGGATATTGTGAAACGTTGAGTCGCGCACCGAAAAATCGGAAGAACCCTCTTCGATGACGATTCCGCCGGTCGTGTTGTTGCGCCCGCGCGGATCGAGCGATCCGGAATCGCCCACGGTCGTATTGGCGATCCGAACTCCGGAAGAGCGGCTGATCAGGATCGCGAAATTGACGATGTGGGTGAAATGGACGTTCGAAATTTCCAGGCGTTGCGCGCGATCGAACAGAATTCCGTTGTTCGCATAATAGACTCGAAACGCATTTTCGGGCGGCGCCATTTCGAGCGGCTGCGCCAGTTGGTCGCGGTTGCCGTCGATCGAAAGGCCGATGATCCGGATGTTGCGGGCGCCGTCGGAGGAAACCATCGCGCGGCCCCGGAATCGATTGCTCGCCCGGAGCGTCGTGTTCGATCCGGCGATCGTCAGGTCGTGCGCGCCGGGGGCGAGGGTCAGCTCGGAGGAAATTTCGATGACCCCGGAAGGCAGATGGACCACGCCGCTCGACTGGCGAAGCATCCTGCGGACCCGCGCTTCGGGCGAGGATGCGCAGGCGTTCAACAACAGAAAAAAGCCCAAAAACGCCGCTAATTCGACGGTTTTTTGAGCCACTCGCCGATCCATTCCAGGAATTGGTTGTACCACAGAACGCTGTTCTGAGGCTTCAAAATCCAGTGTCCCTCGTCCGGGAACAGCACGATTTTCGACGGCACTTTCTGCATCTGCAGCGATGTGAATAATTGCAAGGCCTGAGTCATCGGCACGCGATAATCGATTTCGCCCTGCATCACCAGCGTGGGCGTTTTGAAATCCTGCACGAACATGCTGGGCGACCATTTCGCGTACATGTCCGGGTTTTCCCACGGCATGCCTTTGAACTCCCACAGCGGGAACCACAGCTCTTCGGTCGAGCCGGCCATGCTGCGCAGATCGAACACGCCCGCGTGCGAGACCATGGCTTTAAAGCGCGTCGTGTGGCCGAGCATCCAGTCGATCATGTATCCGCCGTAGGAGCCTCCGGCCGCGGCCATGCGATCCGGATCGGCGTAAGGCAGCGCCGCGACGTGATCGACCACCGCCATGATGTCATCGTAAACGCGGCCGCCCCAGTCGCCGTTGATATCGTCGATGAATTTCTGTCCGTAGCCGGTCGACCCGCGCGGATTCGGCATCACCACCAGATAGCCCGCCGACGCGAACACCTGCGCGTTCCATCGATAGCTCCACGTCTCGCCCCACGCGCCTTCGGGTCCGCCGTGAATCAGAAACAGGACCGGATATTTTTGCGATTCCGAAAAATCGGGCGGCTTGACCAGGAAGGCATGCACGCGGGTATTATCCGCGCTGTCGACCCACATTTCCTCGAGCGGGCGCAGCGTGGAATTCATCAACAGCGAATCGTTCAGGTGCGTCAGCGCGACGCCGGTCCCGCCGGCCGAGGAAGCGCGAAACAGTTCCGTCGGCCGCGATCCGCTCTGCTCGGAATAAATCATCAAGTTGCCGGTGGAATTGAACTGCACATCGTCCAGGCTCGAAGCGCCCGCGATGATATTGCGCGATCCCCCGCCGCTCACCGGAATCATCTGCAATCCGGTCCGGCCGCGATCTTCGACGGTGTAAAAAAGTCGCGTCGAATCGGGCGACCAGGTGATGCTTTCCACCCATCGATCCAGGCCTTCGGTGAGATTGACGGCGCGATGCGCGGCGCGATCGAGAACCACCAGCCGCCACCGGTCGCTCTCATCGCCGGGGCGCGCCTGTGACCGATAGGCCAGATATTTTCCGTCCGGCGAATACACCGGCGCATCGTCCGCCGCGGGATTGAGCGTCACCTTCTGCGCGTCGCCGCCCGAGAGCGGAACGGTGTAAATATCGGAATTGGTGCTGGTGGCGGGATTCGGATCGACGTTCCAGGTGAACGCGAGTTCGGTGGAGTCGGGCGAGATGGCGTAATCGTCGGGGCCGCCGAGCGAAAACGGCGGCGCATCGCGATCGCCCGGCGTCAGGTCCTTCACCCCAGTCCCGTCGGCGTTCATCACCAGGATGTGCTGGCGGCGGTTGGACTGCCATTCGGTCCAATGACGAAACAGCAGCGAAGTGTAAATGCGCGCTTTCACTTTGCTCGCGGCCTCGGAAGCGATCTTCGATTTATTGCAGACATAATCGGCGCCGCAACTGGGATACACGTTTGACAGCAGCACGATCTTCTTCCCGTCGGGCGAGACCAGGATGCCCGCGGCCTCGGTCGACAGATGGCTGATCTGGCGCGCGTTCGAGCCGTCGGGCGCCATGCTCCAGATCTGCGCCGATCCATCGCGATTCGACACGTAATAGATCAGCCTCGAATCGGGCGACCAGCGCGGGCGCTCATTATCGGTGCCGTCGTGCGTCACCTGGCGCGCGAATCCGCCATCGACCGGAACCACGTAAATCTGTTTGGGCTTGATGTTTTTGTCGAGATCGACGGTCTGGGAGGTGAATGCGACCAGCCTGCCGTCGGGCGAGAGCACCGGCTCGCTGATGCGCGCCAGTTTCATCATCGTCGAAACGTCGAACGGTGGGCGCTGCGCGCACAGGGGAACGGAAACGGCCGCGGCGCATGCCAGGGCCACCAGAGAACGCATATCTTTCTATTTTACGTTTCGAAGCCGCCGGGTTTGGAAACTACCGGTTCGTGCCGGGAGCCGCTGCCGGGATCTTCGACTCGCTTGGGATTCGTCCCTTGAGCGCGTCGTCGAGGGAAACACGATTGGCCTCGAGCGTTTCGCCGGTCACCTGTTGGAGCGCGACGCGGGCGTGAACGTAGCCGGATAGCGCCTGCACCTCGGCCGATTCGGCCAGCACCAGAGAGCGCTGCTGATTGATCACGTTGTCGATGGTCGATCCGCCCAGCGAGAATTTCTGCTGCTCCTTGTCGAGCAGCTCCTGCTGGAGTTTGCGCGTATCCACAGCGTTGCGATAGCGCAGGCTGGTCTGCCGGATGGCGGTCATGTCGTTCGAAATATCCACCACCAGTTGATTGCGGCGCCCGCGCTCGCTCAAATCGCCCTGGCGCAACTGCAACTGGTCGATTCCGTAATCGCCTTGCGCGGTGCGATTGCCGAGGGTGCCTTGAAACACCAGGGCTCCGGTGTGCGACTTATAGTCGTTCCGGAAAATCTGTCCCAGCGCATTTCCGAGGCCGCCGATCTGGCCCGGGATCGGCCGGTAGGGCGAGATCGGATTGACGTTTCCGGCTTCCGAGCGATTCGTCTCGACGCCGATGCCGCGCAGCGTCGGCAGGATGCCGTTCGCGGTTCCCAGGGCCGAAATTTCCTGCGCCTCATCGTTGACCTTGTCGAGCTGCACGTCCGGCCGCTTTTCGAGCGCGGTGGCGAGCAGCGTCCGCAGCGGCGGCAGCTCATCCGACTGGATCACGTCGATGTGATCGAGGCACACCACCTCGGCCGCGTCGAACATCGGATCGGCCAGCCCGGTCCGGCTCAATACCGATTTGAGAGAATTTTCCTGCTGCTGCACGTTGCTTTGCGAGATCAGGAAATCCTGTTTGCGCGTCGATAATTCGGCTTCGGAGCGATAGATGTCGACGCCGGCCACGGTTCCCGCCGCGATTTCGTGCGCGACGTCCTCATAGAAGTGCTGCGCGAAATCGAGGGCGCGCTGCTTGGCTTTCAGGTCTTCCTGATCGCTCACCAGGTCCCAGTAAAGATTGACGACATTGGCCACCAGGTCCTGCAACTGGGAGCGGAAGGTGATGTTCGAACTGGTGACCTGCTTCTGCGCGACACGAATGTACCGGCTGTTCACGCCGATTCCGAAGCCGTTCAGAAAATTCTGCGTCGCATAAATCTGCGCGATCGGCGCGACCGACGGATTCAAAACATCGGTGGGGGAATTCTCGTTGAGGTACGATTCGTTGGCCGCTACCTGCGCGTATCCGCCGCTCAGAAAGCCCTCCTGCACGAAGGACTGAAACGAATGCTTGACGTCGATCAGCTCGTTCGTCTGGCTGACGATGGCATTGGGTTGGGGCGTGGTCTGATGCGACCAGGTGCTCGAATTCTGAAGCACCGGATCCAGGTTGGGCGTAATAGGGCCGACCTGGCTGATGCTGCCGTTGACATTGCTGCCGGCGCTGGCGCCAGTGCTGCTGAGCAGGCCGGCCGTCTGCTCGGCGCCGAGCACGCCTTGCCCACCGGTGATCTGATTGACCGCCGAACTTCCGCTGGTGACGCCGCGCAGCGGTCCGCCGGCGTGCTGGCGTTGCAGATACCATTGCGCCGACAGCGGACCGTAGCGATCCACCTGAAGATCCAGATTGTTTTCGATGGCGAGCGCGATGGCGTCCTGAAGCGTCAGGTACAGTTTGCCGGCGCGAATCAGCGCATGCAGGCGATCGGAATCCGTGAGAATGATCGGAGGCATGTCCGGCGACTTGTAGGGGCGCCAAACGATGGGAGCCGACGGCTTTTCGACAAACGGCTCCTGGGCGCCGAGCGGAGAAAGCCCGCACACGCATGCGGTGGAGATGGCGAGGAGTTGTTTCAATCGCATGGCCTTAGTTCCCCTGCGGAACGGTGTCCGGTATGGAGGATTGCCGGGCCACTTTGCCGGTCCGGGCCTCTTCGATCGAAATGTTGTGGACGTCCAGGGTCGCGCCGATGGCCTGTTCGAACGCGATCTGCGCGTGCGTGTAATTGGCCATCGAAGTGACCTCGGCGCTTTGATCCGTGGCTAGGTCGCGCTGCGCCTGCACCACGTTGGCGATGGTCGATTCGCCGAACTTAAAGCGCATCTGCTCGGCATCGAGCGTCTGCTGCTGAAGTTTCCGCGTCGCCACCGCGGTTTCGTATCTCGCGCGCGCCTGCTGCAGGCCGATGACGGAGTTCTTCACCTGCTGGCGGATATCGTTGATCGCCTTTTGAAGCTGCAATTCGTATTGCCGCAGCGTGATCTGATCGGCCACGTAATCGGCTTGCGGAGCGCGATTGCGGAACGGGATGTTCAGCGAAAAACCGGCCGAGTAATTGGGATAATTGCGCCGGAAAATCTCGCCCAGCAGGTTCCCGTAACCTCCGACGACGTAGCTGTCGGGCGGCGGAATGCCGGGTGCGAGGCCCCGTACATTGGGCGATCCGGTCAATCCGTTGTTGGTCAGCTCCGCGAACGCCTGCAAGGTCGGCAGCAGGGCGTTGCGCGTGCCCTTGGTCTGGATCTTCTGGCTCTCCACGTTGATCCGCGCCTGTTCCAGCTCGGCCCGGTCGGCCAGCGCTTCCTCCATCAGCGCCGGCAAGGGCTTCAGATCCTCCTTTTCCGGGACGACGATGTTGTCGAGCGGAACGATGTGCACCTCGTCGAGCCAGCCGTTCACCGCGCCGTTGCGGCTCAGCGCATTTTTCAGAATGGTCTCCTGCTGCGCGACGTTGGTCTGCGAGATCAGCAGATCCTCCTTGCTTTGCGAGACCTGCGCTTCGGCGCGCGTCACCTCAATCGAGGGCAGCGTGCCGAGCTCGGCCTGATGCTTGTTGTCCTCGTAAAGCTGCTGCGCGGTCTCGAGCGCCTGCTGCTTGATGCGCAGATCGTCGTCGAAGCTGACCAGGTCCCAATACAGATTCAAAATCGCGGATACGGTGGTGATCACCTGCAGCTTCAGGTTGAGATCGCTCACCTTGATGTTGTTTTTGGCGACCTTGATGTAGCGTGTGTTCGAGCCTACGCCCCATCCCTGCATCAGGTTTTGCGTGATATAAAAATCCAGATCGCCCTGCGTGAACGGATTCAGCGAATACGCGGGGCTGTTTTCCATGATGTGCGAGCTCAGGAAGGTGAACGTCGCGCTGGTCCCGGTCGGCCAGCTTTGCCCGTATTGCAGCTCGTAGGTTCGCGTGGCGACCACCTGCGAGTTGACCAGCGCGAGCGCCTCATTGCTGAGCGGCGTGGTGTTGTGCGAGAACAGCCCGTAGGCGAGCAGGTACGGGTCGAGACTCGGCGGATTGGTGCCGATGGATGCGACCAGTCCGCCGCCGGAAGTGACGCCCGATCCGCCGCCGGCGATCGAAACATTGGTGACGCTGACGCCGTTCAGGCTGACGCTTTGGGGTCCGGGTTGAATGGGCTGGTTGACGCTGCGCAAGGGAGCGCCGCCCTCGGCGCGGCGCAAAACTTCCCGCGCCAGATACGGCCCATAGCGCTGTACCGCGATGTCGATATTGTTTTCGAGCGCCAGCGCGATCACGTCCTGCGCGGAAAGATACAGATTCCCCGCGCGCACCAGCGTTTCCAGGCGCTGGGAGTTCGCAAGATTCGCGGGGGAAACCTCGCGCCTTTGCAGATGAAACGGGTTGAGCAGCGGCTGCAAGAACGGAACGGGCTTCGGCGGTTGAATCGAAATCTCGTCCGTTTGCGCGAAGGCGAGCCCCGCCAGCGCGAGACCGGTGAAGGCGATCGAGCGGAAGCTCGACACGGATCGAAAGTCAGTCATGGGTAAATAGAATCCTCTTCCAAGAAGGCGCACGGCGCCGCCTACTTACACTAAACGCACACGCTCAGGAATCGATCGGATTTTTTCACGTCGATGTTTGGCTCTGGTGGGTGCAATTCCTGTTCCAACCGGCGCGGCGGCGTGGAACACGCCCCTCGAAAGGGATGTTGCGCCGGGCTAAACCCGTTCCCTGAAGCCTCTTTGTTCGATTTTGCTACGAAGTGTCCGGTTTTGCAACGATCGGGATGGCCTCAGACCGGGACCTTAGTCGCCGATAAGGCCCAAAGGAGCTGATCCGGGCTTGTGCACAAAGATTTACATTTGCTGATCGTCGAGGCTTCCCCGCACGGCGCCCGCCAGCTCGCTGAGGAGTTGAAAAAAACCGGATACGAGCCCGTCTTCACGTACATCGCCGATCGCGAGTCGATGGCCCGCGCGCTCGACGGATCGCACTGGGATCTGGTGCTCGCCAGCCACGATACCCCCGGATTCGGAGCGCTGGCTGCGCTGGAACTCCTGATCGAGAAGCGGGCGGAGATTCCTCTCATCGTCGTTTCCAAGTCCGGCCCGGATGAGCGGGCGATAGAAGCGATGCGGCTCGGCGCCCGCGATTTCGTGACCTTGAACCATCTCCCGCGGCTGGCCGCCGTGGTCGAGCGCGAGCTCGCCGGGCTTCACGCGACCCCATCAGCCCGAAAAATCTTCGACTCCAGTCCCATGCCGATGTGGGTTTACGATGTGGAGAGTTTGAGGTTCCTCGCCGTGAACCCGGCCGCAATCCGTCACTACGGATATTCGCGCGAGGAGTTTCTTGCCATGACCCTCAAGCAAATCCGGCCGCCGGAGGACGTGCCGCGCCTGATGGAAGCGCTCGCCACGATCGGTCCCGGAGTGGTCGATGCGGGCGTCTGGCGTCATCGGAAAAAAGACGGCACGCTGATCCACTGCGAGATCCATATCCAGGAACTGAACTACTACGGCCGCCCGGCGGAAATGACCATGATCGTGGACGTGACCGATCGATGGCAGCGCCAGCAGGACTTGGCGGCTCAAGCCCGCGTGGCCGGACTGGTTTCCGAGAGCAGCATGGTGCTCTCCTGGGCGCAAACCCTTCGGGAAGGGCTGCAGGGATGTACCGAAATCCTGCAAAGACAGGTGGAAACCACGTGCGCTCAGATCTGGATCCTCAAAGAAGCCGAAGGAGCGCTGGAGATGGACGCCGGCACGGGACCTTGCACTCTGGCGATGCCGCGCGTCCGCGTGGGGGAATCCGACATCGGGCGAGTCGCCGCGGAACGGAAGCCTCATGTTCGTTTCGCATCCGGCCATGCGCCGGTGTGCGGCGGTCAGTGTCTCCAATCCACCCGCTCCGCCGCCTTCGCCGGTCATCCGCTGATGGTCGAGGACCGGCTGGTGGGAGTGCTGGCGGCGTATTCCGATCGCGCCTTCGATCGCGGCGCGATGCAGGCGCTCGCTTCCGTCGCCGGCGCGGTGGCGCAGTTCATCGAACGCAAACGCGCCGAGGAGGCGCTGCGCGACAGCGAGGAACGCGTGCGCCTGCTGCTCGATTCGATCACCGAAGCCATCTACGGCGTCGACCTCGACGGCACGTGCACCCTGGCCAACCGCGCCTGCCTGGAGAAACTCGGCTACCAGCACGCTTCCCAGATCATCGGGCAGAAAATGCACAATGTGATCCATCACTCGCGGCCCGACGGAACTCCCTATCCGGTCGAGGAATGCTCCTTTGCGGATAAGTTCCGGAAAGGCCTGGACATTCAATCCGACGTCGAAGTGTTCTGGCGCGCCGATGGAACCAGTTTTCCGGCCGCGTGCCGGTCCTATCCGGTGCGAAAAGGCGGCGAGATTACCGGCGCGGTGGTCACCTTCACCGACATCACCGAACGAAAGCGCGCCGAGCAGGAGCAACGCAAGCTGGCCTCGATTGTCGAAAACTCGGAGGATTTCATCAGCATCGCCACCCCGGCCGGGGAGATCGTCTACATCAATCCGGGTGGATGCAGAATGGCCGGCATCGACGACCCCCGCGAGCTGGCCGGCCAGCCGATGTCGGTTTTGGCCCCGTCGCCGTTTCATCCGTGGCTTCAGGAGGAAGTGCTTCCCGATCTGATGGCCAATGGCCGGTGGGAAGGCGAATCCATGCTGCGGAATCTGAAGACCGGCGCCACCATCGACGTCTCCATCCGGGCCTCGGTGGTGCGGCACGCCGAAACCGGCGAGCCCATTTGTATCGCCGCCGTCGTGCGCGATATCCGGCAGCGCAAGCAAACCGAGCGCGCCTTGATGCGCGCCAAGGAAACCGCCGAAGCCGCCAGCCGCGCCAAAACCGAGTTTCTGGCCAATGTGAGCCACGAAATCCGCACGCCCATGAACGGCATTATCGGGATGACGGAACTGGCCCTCGAAACCGATTTGACCCTGGAGCAGCGCGACTACATCGAGAACGTGCGCAAATCCGCGGAATATTTGCTTGCCGTCATCAACGAGGTGCTGGATTTTTCCAAGATCGAAGCCGGCAAGATGAGTCTCGATCCCTGCGAGTTTGCTTTGCACGCGAGCGTCGAGGAAGCGGTGAGATCCCTGTCGTTGCGCGCGCACCAAAAAGGTCTCGAATTGCTGTGCCGGATCGCTCCGGACGTGCCCGCGTCCATCCTGGCGGATTCTTACCGGTTGCGGCAGATTCTGATCAACCTGCTCGGCAACGCGGTCAAGTTCACGGGCAGCGGTGAGATCCTGCTGGAGGTGAAGCTGGTCTCGCGGCGGGGTGCCCGCGCGACACTCGAATTCTCGGTCCGGGATACCGGTCCGGGCATCGCGTTTGAAAAGCAGCAAATGATTTTTGAGGCGTTCACGCAAGCCGACGGCTCGATGACGCGCCGGTATGGAGGCACAGGGCTCGGCCTGGCCATCTCGCGGCATCTGGTGCGGCTCATGGGCGGCCGCATGTGGCTGGAAAGCGAGCCGGGCGCGGGCAGCACGTTCTCCTTCACGATTCAGGCGATCGTCCGCGAGCCGGCGCCGCCGCGCGCCTCGCCCCCGCTGGAGCACCCGGCGCGCCTGCTGCGCGGCGTTCGCGTGCTGATCGTCGACGACAACTCGACCAATCGCCGGATTTTAGAACAATACGTCGCGCAGTGGGAAATGCTTTCCGGGTCGGCAGCGAGCGCGGCGGCGGGGCTCGCTCTGTTGTTGAACGAGAAAGCCGCGCATCGCGAATTCCAACTGGTTTTGCTGGACGCGCGCATGCCGGAAGCGGACGGATTCTCTCTCGCCCGCTCCATTCGCAATCATCCCGAGCTGGCCCGCGCCGCGATCATGATGTTGAGTTCGGACGATCTCCACGCGGACGCGCAGAAATGCCGAGAAGCCGGAATCGACGTGTACCTGGTAAAACCCGTGATGCAGCGCGATCTCCGGGACGCGATTCTGCGGGTGCTGAAGATCGGCCCGGCTCCCGAGCTTCCGAAGCCGGCCTCGAGCGTCGCCGCCGGCGAGGCTGCCGCCGGTTTGCGCGTACTGCTCGCCGAGGACAATATCGTCAATCAGAAAGTCGCCCTGAGCCTGCTCGAGAAACGCGGGTACGCCGTCACCCTCGCCCGTGACGGAGCGCGCGCGGTCGAGGAACACGCGCGCCATCGCTTCGACCTGATCCTGATGGACCTGCAAATGCCCGAAATGGGCGGCCTCGAAGCGACGCGCGTGATCCGCGATCGGGAGCGCGAAACCGGACGGCACGTGCCCATCATCGCTCTCACCGCGCACGCCATGAAAGGCGATCGCGAGCGGTGCCTCGAAGCCGGAATGGACGATTACGTGTCCAAGCCGATTCAGCCCGGCGAGCTTTTCGAAACCATCGCGCGCGTCGCCGCGGCGCGCGTTCCCCTGCATTCTGTCTGATCACGCTCCCGGATTGGGTACCGAGCTCCACCGCCGATCGCGTGCAGCGTGACGATCTGGTCGAGGCCTCGAGTGCAGGCCGCTTCCTGCGCGTATCAAACCGCGATGCGTGCGCCAGAAATTGCCGCGCAGGGCGGGCCCGTAGAACCACCGGTGAGCGCGAAAGCGTCAGACTGCGCCTGCCGGCACCGTCGCGTAACGGGCGAGCGCGTGCGCGATGCGATTCAACGACAGAATATCGTTCACCGCGCCCAGGCGAATCGCCTCGCGCGGCATTCCGAACACGACCGAGCTCGCTTCATCCTGCGCGATGGTGTGCGCGCCGGTCTGCTTCATCGCGAGCAATCCGGCGGCTCCGTCGGCGCCCATGCCGGTGAGAATCACGCCCACCGCGTCGCCGGCCGCCTGCTTCGCCACGGATTCGAACAGCACGTCGACCGACGGCCTCTGATACTGCACCAGCTCCCCGCCGGCCACCACCGCGTGCCACCCGCGGGCGGCCTTGCGGACCGTGAGATGAAAATTCCCGGGTGCGATCAAAGCCCATCCGGGTGGAATTGCGTCGCCGTCGGCGGCTTCCTTGACGCGAATTTTCGAGGCTTTATTCAGCCGGTTGGCGAATTCGGCGGAGAACACCGCGGGGATGTGCTGCGCGATCACGATCGGCGGCATTTCGGGCGGCAGGTTCGTCAGGATCGTCCACAACGCTTCGACTCCGCCGGTGGAAGAGCCGATCGCGATCAATCCGGTGGCTGCGGCGGGTGCGGGCGCGACCGGCGTTTCGATCGCGGATGCCTGCGCTTGGCGCAGGCGCGCCTGGGCGGCAGCCCGAATTTTGTGGGCCAGCTCGGTTCGCAGATCGGTGACCGAATAGGGGCCGCCCGGCTTCGCTACCACTTCCACCGCGCCGGATTGCAAGGCTTCAATCGCGATCCGGCTCGAGGATTGCGCGAGCGAACTGATCATCACCACCGGCAGCGGATGATATTTCATCAGCTTCTTCAGAAAGGTGAGGCCATCCATGCGCGGCATTTCGATATCGAGCGTCAGCACGTCCGGCTTCAGCGACAGAATCTTGTCCCGCGCGACGAAGGGGTCCGACGCGGTTCCGGCAACCTCCAGATCGGCGTGCGAGCTGACGATTTCCGACAGCGCCTTGCGCACGATCGCCGAATCGTCGACGATGAGGACACGAATTTTCCGGCCAGTGGGCATACGAGTCTAGCGACGCGCGACCATAGTGATGGCCAGCATTCCCTCCGGAGTTTCCATGCACTGGTGAGTTCCGCCGGCGGCGTCGAAGACGGCGGGAATCGTCTCCGGCGCGTCGAGCGCGACGTGCGAATCCGGATGCAGCCGGCTGAGCATCGCGCCGCAGATCATGTTGGCAAGTTCGCGCGCGACTTGGTCCTGTTCATCCCCGGTAACCTCGTCCGGATCGATGCCCAGAAATCCGCACGCGACGGCCACCGCGAGTTCCCGCGACAACATCACGCGCAACTCGCCGCAGGGTGCGCCCTCGAAACGGACCGCCGCCGCGATCCAGTCCGCGCGAGGCTCCGGATGACGGCACGAAACCGGCTCGGCCGTGGCGAAGAACATGGTTTCCAGAACTTCGCGCGCCACCTGGCAGGCGACTTGAGGCAGCGAATCCTCGGTTTTCATTCCCACATCAATCGCCGATGCCATCGTAAGCTCCTAAAATCCGGTCGAGTTCCTCGCGCAGCGCCTCGGGAGGAAACGGCTTGGAGATATATCCCTGCGCGCCGAGCTCCAGCATGCGATCCACGCGCTCATGCGTCGCGTCCGTCGAAATCACCAGCGCGGGAATGCGCTCATAGGCGGGATTTTTCCGCAGCTCGCGCAGAAAATCCTCGCCGTTCATGCGCGGCATGTTGATATCCGTAAGGATCACGTCCACGTGTTGGACGGCCAGCGCGGCGAGCCCTTCCTCGCCGTTTCCGGCTTCCAGATACCAGGCCTCCTCGAACCCCGCCAGGCGCATCACGCGCCGGATGAACGCGCGCATCACCGGCGAGTCATCGACGATCAGAACTGTGAACGCCATTTGCGATTCCTTTCCCCGCGGAGGAATGCTCGAGCGGTTTCTCGACGGCTCCTTCGCGAATCCACGTTTTGCCGGTCGCCACTTCCAAGCGAACGGTGCGGGACACCTCGCCGCCCACGGCTTCGGCCGCCACCAGCAGCCCCGCTTTCCACAGGAGTTTTCGTGCGGCGACGTAATTGCGCTTCCCGATCTGAAATAATTCATGCCCGTTGAGGACCTGCGCGCCGCCCGCGATCCGCACCACCAGCCGGCGGCGGTTCGCGCCGCTCAGCATCACCTGGTCGAGCATCCGGGTGACCCCCGTGTCGGCGAACATGTAGGGGTTCTGTTCGGCCTTGGCCTGATCGATGGACGCCTCCGGCAGCATGAAGTGCAGCAAACCGCTGACTCGCGCCACCGGATCGTGCACCGCGACCGCGACGCAGGATCCGAGCGCGTAGGTCATCAGCACGCTGTCCGGGTCGCCGCTGATCTTGCAGTCGGAGATCCCGACGACCAGGGCATTCATGCGCGCCTCCGCGGCCGGCCCGGTCCGTTTTTCCGGTAAACCGCCGGGTGCACGTAACGCAGGGAATGATCGAAGCCGTTCAGCGTTTCCGAATGGCCCACGAACAGGTACCCGCCCGGCTCGATGCATTCGGTGAGCCGGGACACGATATCCTGCTGCGTGGGCTTGTCGAAATAGATCATGACGTTGCGGCAGAAAATGAACTGAAACGTGCGGCGCGGCAGCGGCTCGATCAGATTGAGGCGATCGAACTCGACGGCTTGCTTGACGGCCGGCTTCAACTTGTAGCGGCCGGCGGACTCGCCGTGCCCTTTGAGCAGATACGACTTCCACCACCCCTGCGGCATGCCCTGGAAGCGATCCTCCTCGTACACTGCCTGGCGCGCTTTGTTCAGCATGCGCGTCGAGATGTCGGTGGCCACGATGCGATAATTCGCGGCCCAACCGCAGCGGATCGACGCCGCGATATCCATCAGTGTCATCGCGATGGTGTACGGTTCTTCGCCTGAGGAACAGGCCGCGCTCCAGATGCGCAGCGACTCGAGATCGCGCAGTTCCCCGGTGAGCTCCTGGGTCAGAAAATCGAAGTGCGCGCGCTCGCGATAAAAGCAGGTGTAGTTGGTGGTCAGCGAGTCGATCAGCTCGATCAGCGCCTCACCGGTGCGATCGGCCAGCACGTGCCGGTGATATTCGGCGAACGATCGAAACCCGCCCTGGCGGATCTTCTTGCCGAGCCGCGCCCGCACCAGGCCCTCCTTGCCGGCGGAGAGATGCAGCCCGAACAGATCGTACGCCAGTTGGCTGATCCGGCGAAAGTCGGATTCGGTGAGCGCCGGCAGTTCCGTCACGCCAAACAGGGGAACCGTCATCTGCCCGCCATTCCGAAAATTCCCTCGGGATCGAGAATCAAGCCCACCCGTCCGTCGCCGAGAATCGCCCCGCCCGCCAGGCCGGGAATATTTCGCAGCGATCCGCCCAGGCTCTTGATGACCACTTCCTGCTTGCCCATCAGTTCGTCCACCACCAGGCAGAACCGCTTGCCGGCGGCTTCGGTCACGATCAGGAGACTGTCGGAGAGAACCTCCGTCTTCGGTTGGACGCCGAATTTCCGGTGCAGCCGCACGATGGGCAGCAACGCGCCGCGCACCAGAACCATTTCATCGCGCTGCTCCACGGTCGACAGCATTTCCCCGGAGGGCCGGAACATCTCGCGTACCGCGAAAATCGGCACGATGTAAACTTCCTTGCCCACGCTCGCGAGCAACCCGTCGATGATCGCCAGCGTGAGCGGCACTTTCAACAGAAACGTGGCGCCTTTTCCGGCCACCGATTGAATCTCGATCTTGCCGCGCAGCTTCAGGATCTGCTTCTTGACGACGTCCATGCCCACGCCGCGTCCGGAAACGGAGGTGACTTGCTCGGCCGTCGAAAATCCCGGCGCGAAAATCAGGTTGAAGATGTCGTTGTCGGAGAGCTGGGCGCCTTCCGCCACCAGACCGCGCTCGCGCGCCTTTTTCAGAATTTTCTCCGTGCTCAACCCGCGTCCGTCATCGGAAATCTGGAGCAGGATATGCCCGGCCTGATGCGCGGCTTTGAGCAGCACGCGCGCCGTCCGGCTTTTTCCCGCCCGGGCGCGCTCTTCCGCCGTCTCGATTCCGTGATCCACCGAATTGCGCACCATGTGCATCACCGGATCGGCCAGTTCTTCCACGATGTTGCGATCGAGCTCGGTGTCTTCGCCGATCAGGTCCAATTCAATCTGCTTGCCCGTCTTGCGCGAGAGATCGCGCACCAGCCGCGTCATTTTGTGAAACAACTGGCGGATGGGGATCATGCGCATGGCCATCGCCGTGCGCTGCACCTCGCCGGTGATGCGCGCCAGTTGCGCCAGATTGCGCGTGAGCCGCGGCTTTCCCGTGATGGCCAGATCGGGATCGTGCTTCACCAGCGATTGCGCGATCACCATCTCGCCGACCATGTCCACCAGAAAATCGAGTTTCTGCGTGTCCACCTTGATGGACCGCGATTCGCCGGACCGCGATTCAACGCCGGACGCCGGCTCCTGCGCGGCCGTGGCCGCCGACAAGCTGCTCAGCGCCGTCGCCACCGGATCCGCCGCCGGATCCGCCACGGGATCCGCCGCCGCCGCATCCCTTGCCGCCGCCGCATCCCCCGCCGGCGCCGTTTCAACGTTGTTCGCGCTCAGCTCGTGGATCGACGCGAGCAGTTCCTGGCTGCCCGGCGGCTTCGGGGTTTTGCCGTTGGTGAGCAGCTCCTGAAGCTCGCTCATCCACTCATTGAGGTGGTCCTTACTCGCCAGGATCACGTCGATGTGCTTCGGCGTGACCGTCAAACCTCCGGTGCGCGCCAGGTCGAGGACCGTTTCTACCTCGTGCGCCACCTCCTGCACCGCCGGCAATCCCAGAAACCCGGCCAGGCCCTTGATGGTATGGAAGCCGCGGAAAATCGCGTTCAACGCCTCATGGTTCTTGGGGTCCTGATCGAGAGCGAGCAGGTGCAACTCCACCGCCGAGAGATGTTCCCGGGCTTCGACGACGAAATCGCTCAATAGCTCCGGATCGCTGGCGAGCTCGTTGAGATGCAGCGGGTCGGCGCCCGGCGTCTGTTCTTGTGTTGACATGGGTCTCCTTACGAAGCAACAGCCATGGCGCGATCGAAGGACGCTACGCCAGGGCCTCGGCCAGCCCGTGGATCTCCTGCGTCGTCATGACCATGTTGATGTCGAGCAGAATCTTGACCCGCCCCTTCACCTTCGCCATGCCCAGCAGATACGGGGTCGCGACCCCGCGGCCGAAGTCCGGCGTATCTTCGATATCCGCGCCCTGAAGCGTCACCACTTCGGAGACTTCATCCACCACCACGCCGGTCAGCATCTTCGAGCCTTCCTGCTCAATCTGCACCACGACGATGCAGGTGCGCTGCGTGTATTCGAGCTCCGGCATGCCGAATTTCAGGCGCAGATCCACGACCGGAATCACCTTGCCCCGCAGATTGATGACGCCTTTCACGTAATCGGGCGTCTGGGGAACGGCCGTGATCTCCTGCACTCCCATGATTTCGCGGACGCGCAGCACCTGGATGGCGAATTCCTCCTTGCCCAGTCCGAACGTCAGATATTTTCCGGCGCGCGGATCGGTCTTCATGGCGACGGCGGCTTCCGCCGTTAGAACACTCGATGACATTTTTCTCTCCTTACTCTGCTGGCGTTTTCCGAATTCGACATGTCAGATCTCCGTGAAGTGATCGTCCAGCGGAAATTCATTGCGCTTGCCGATCATCGAGGGAACCTTGACGTCCACCTTCACCTTGGGCGTCTCCCGCGTCACGGCCGTTTGCGGCGCGCGCAGCGCGCCGTCCGTCCCGGTCCCTTTGCTCGGCTTGGTGAAGCGGCCCGCGGCCGCCGGTTTCGGCTTCTGCTGCGGCGCGTCCCGCTCGCCTGCCAGCGTTTGGAGGTCCGCCACGATCCTGCGCATCGCGTTCGATTGCGTGGACAATTCCCGGCTGGCCGACGCGCTTTCCTCCGCGCTCGCGGCCGAGCTCTGCGTCACCTGGCTCATCTGCGCGATCGCCTTCGAGATCTGTTCGATGCCGCGGCTCTGTTCCTGGCTCCCCAGGTTCACCTCGTCCACCAGGGTCTTCACCTTGACCGAGCTTTCGGTGATCTGAAGGATCACTTCGGTTACCTGATTCAGCCGCGAGCTTCCTTCGCGGGAGGTCGAAATCGATTCTTCGATCAAGGCCGCGGTGTCCTTGGCCGCCTGCGCCGAGCGCTGCGCCAGATTGCGGACCTCGTCCGCCACCACCGCAAAGCCCATACCCGCCTCGCCCGCGCGCGCCGCTTCCACGGCCGCGTTCAAGGCGAGAATATTGGTCTGAAACGCGATCTCGTCGATCACCTTGATGATCTTCGAAATTTTTTCGCTGGATGCCTTGATCTGATCCATCGACTGGACCATCTGTTCGATGGTGCGGTTGCCTTCCTTGACGTGCCGGTCGACGGCGTCCATCAGATCGGCCGCAAATTGCGAATTTTCCGCGTTCTTCCGCGTCATCGCCGTGATCTCTTCCGACGATGCCGAGGTTTCCTCAATGGTTGCGGCCTGCTCGGAGGAGCCTTGCGCCAGCGCCTGGCTCGAAGTGGCCACCCGTCCGGCCGCGCCGGCAATCTGCTGCACGCTCTCGCTGAGATCGCCCGCGCTGTGCCGCAGCACCGTGTTGGTGCCGCGCACCAGAGCCAGGCAGGCTCCGCCGCCCACGACCGCCGAAAACAGCAGAGCGCTCCAGATCCACCAGTTCGCCGCCGACGCCACGGCCGCCGAATTGGCCGCGCACTTTTCGCCGAACGCTTGATTTTCGTCGATTTCAGCATCGACGGCCTGACGCAACTCTTCGAGCGCCGGCGCGGTCTCCCGCTGGTACACCGCATAGGCTTTTTCGCGGGTTTTGCCCGCTGCACGAATGCGGTCCCAGCTCGCATAGAAACGGTCGAACGCCGGCGGAATCTTGCTGTACAACTCGCGATCGCGATCGCGATGAATTCTCCGCTCGTACTCCTTCATCGCCGCGACGGTGCGATCGTGCAAGCCCGCCATCTCGGTTTCGAAACGCGCATTTTCCTTGCGGTTCGATGACAGGATATACATCAGTATGTGACCTCGAAAGTCATAGACCGAGATCCGGATCGCATCCATCTCGTGGATACCGGGCATCGCGTCGCTGACGGTCTGCATGTGATACCGGTTCATCCGCGCCATGTTCATGAGCGCCGCGACCCCCACCACGATGCTCAGCAGCACCAGAAAGGCGCATAGCAGCGTCAGCTTTCTTCCGATCGTCATTTTTTTCATAGCGAGAATGAATCGTCTCCTTCGACGACCACAGTCCACCGTAGTCCTTCGATGCACTCATCGGCTCCTCCCCGCACCGCTTTAGCCTCCGATTTTCCTGAGCCGCCGAGGCTGCCGCCTAAGCGTTTCGTGCAAGGGCTCTGTTTCCGTGCGCATCCCCGGCCACCCGGGCCGGCCGACGATAGCGCGAATCCGCTCGATCCCTTCGATGCCGGCGAAATCACCCGCTCCGACTGCATCGAGGAACATCGCCGGCGGTGCCATCGACCGCGACGGCTTACCGCTTCAGCTTCCCGGACGTGGAAATTTGGACTTCGGTCGCGGCGAGCGCCTCCACCCAAGCGGCGGAGTCCGGCTTTTTTTTGACCAGGGACCGGCTAAAAATTGATCACTTGCGGCATCT
>DATHCE010000351.1:0-3869 GCA_035319685.1 Bryobacteraceae bacterium
TATGCCCATCGCATCGTGCACATGAAAGACGGCCGGATCGTCGATTAGGAGCTTGTTGAAAAAGGGGACAGACTACTCTGTCCCCGATCCGATGTCGTTGATTCATTTGAGAGCAGTCGGAGTGGACAGAGCTGTCTGTCCTTTTTTTCAGCAAGCTCTTAGGCTGCGCCGGTTTGTCAAAATAAGAGAGTGCGAGTATTGATTCTCATGTTGACCGCAGCCGGCGCTCTCACCGCCCAATCGCTCACCGATCGCTTCTTCGACGAATACTATTTCCCGTTCAATCCGTCCAATGCGACCTCGGTCGGGATTCACCGATACGACGACAAGCTGGAAGACGATTCGAAGGCCGGCGTCGCTGCGCGCGTCGCGATCCTCAGGAAATTCGAGGCGGAGTTCGCGGCCCAGCCGGAAAGCGCCGATGGCGATCTGGTGCTGAACTACATTCGTGCAAATCTGCTGGAACTCGAAACCATCCGGAGCTGGGAGAAAAATCCGGACAATTATTCGAGCGGCATCGCGGCCAGCGCGTTCGCCATCATGAGCCGCACCTTCGCGCCGCCCGAAGCGCGCTTGCGGTCGCTGATCGCGCGCGAGCGCCTGATGCCCCAGGCCCTGGCCGACGCGCGCGACAATCTCAACAATCCTCCGAAAATTTACACCGAGATCGCCATCGAGCAGCTTCCCGGCATCGCCCGATTTTTTGAACGCGACGTGCCGCTCGCGTTCGCACAGGTGAGCGATTCCAAATTGCTGGGCGAGTTTCAACAGACCAACCAGGCCGTCGTCGCGGGGTTGAAAAGCTACGAAACATTTCTGCGCACGACTGTTCTTAAGAAATCGCACGGCGATTTTCGTCTGGGTGCGGCGAATTTCGCGAAAAAACTCGAATACGAGGAAATGGTCGACATCCCGCTCGACCGCCTGTTGCAGATCGGCTACGACGATCTGCACAAAAACCAGCGCGCGTTGATGGAGACGGCGCAAAAAATCGATCCGAAGAAGACCCCGCGCCAGGTGCTCGCCGGGCTGGAGAAGGATCATCCCGCGCCGGACCAGCTGCTCCAGGCTTTCCGCGACGAATGCATCCAGCTTCGGGATTTTATCTCCGCGAAAAAAATCATCACCATTCCGTCGCCGGTGCTTCCGATTCTCGAAGAGACGCCGCCGTTCATGCGCGCGCTGACCTTTGCGTCCCTCGATCCGCCGGGGCCCTATGAGACGGTCGCCAAGGAGGCGTACTTCAACGTCACGTTGCCGGAGAAGGGTTGGAAACCGGCGCGCGTCGAGGATTTCATGCGCGCTTTCAATCGTGGAACCGTTCTGAGCACTGCCATTCACGAAGCCTATCCCGGCCACTACGTGCAGTTCCTCTGGCAGCAAATCAATCAGGAATCGCGGGCGCGAAAATTGCTCGCCGCCAATTCGAACGTCGAAGGATGGGCGCATTACTGCGAGCAGATGATGCTCGATGAAGGCGTTTCGACAGACCCGAAAATGCGCCTCGGCCAATTGCAGGACGCGCTCTTGCGCGATGCGCGTTATATCGCCGGAATCGAGATGCACACCGGGAAGATGACCATCGAGCAGGGTGTCGCATTTTTCGAAACGGAAGGATTTCAAACCCACGAGACCGCCGAACGCGAAACCAAGCGCGGCACCTCGGACCCGACCTATCTTTATTACACGCTCGGGAAGTTGCAGATCATGAAGCTGCGCGAGGATTATCAAAAAATGAAAGGCGCCGGGTTTTCGCTCGAACAATTTCACGACGCGTTCATGGCGCAGGGATATCCGCCCATCAAAATCGTGCGCCGCGCGCTTCTCGGAAACGATTCGCCGACACTGTAGCGACTACACTGTAACCAATGCCCTTCGAGCACCAGCTGAACCTGCGCCTGGCCCGCAAACACGCCGACGGCGTGACCATGCATTTCGAGTTGCTGCCCGAGTATCTCAACTCCACCGGCGTGCTGCACGGCGGCGTCACCGCGTCCATCGCCGATGAAGCGGCCTGGCACGCGATCGAAAACAAGTTCGGCTACGGCGAGCGAAAATCCACCACCACGGAGTTGAAGGTAAATTACCTGCGCCCGCTCGGCGGGAAAAAAGTGGTCGCGCGAGCGCATCTGGTCCGCACCGGCAAGACGCTGTGCGTTTCGCGCGTCGATATTTTCGACGAACGGAAAAATCTCGCGGCGATCGCGATCGTCACCTACATGCTGTTATAAGGTCAGTACGATTCTTCCGATCACCGCGCCGCGCTTCAGTTCCTCGAGCGCCTGCGAGATCTGATCGAGCGGGCGCGTTTCGATCTTGCAGCGAATCGGATATTTTTCGACCATCGCGAACAGTTCGCGCAGATCGTCGCGCGTGCCCACCGCGGACGCGACAATTTTCGTCTCGCCGGAAATCAGGGAAACGGCCGATACGCGGAACGGCTCGTTCGCCATCCCGACCACTGCCAGCGTTCCGCCGCGCCGCAAACACCGGAGCGCCGTCTCGTACGCCGCGGGACTCGCCGAGGTGACCAGCGCGACGTGCGCGCCGCCGATCGACCGCACGCGCTTGTGCACCGCTTCCGTGGTCGCGTTGACGGTCCACTGCGCGCCCAGCGATTTTGCAAACTCGAGCTTATCGTCGGCAACATCGATCGCGCCAACGTGAACGCCCATCGCCCGGCCGATCTGCACCGCCAGGTGCCCCAGCCCGCCGACGCCGAACACCGCCATGCGCTGTCCCGCCGCGACGCCCGACGCCTTCATCGCTTTGTATACCGTAAGTCCTGCGCACAACAGCGGAGCCGCTTCCGCGAAGCTCAACGATGCTGGAAGCCGCGCAACATGCGTCGCCGGCGCCACCAGATATTCCGCGAATCCGCCATCGACGGTGCAGCCCGTGATCTTCTGTTTCAGGCACAGCGTCTCGCGTCCCTCGCGGCAAAATTCGCATTCGCCGCACGTGTAATGAAGCCACGGAACGCCGACCCGGTCGCCGATTTTCCACTCCGTCACGCCTTCGCCCAGCGCCGCGACCGTCCCGCCCACTTCATGACCCAGGATCAGGGGAATTTTCGTGATCGGCCTCAGCAGATCCCAATCGCCATCGGCGAGGTGCAGATCCGAATGGCAGACGCCGCACGCCGCGACGCGAACCAGCACTTGCCCCGGCCCCGGTTCCG
Organism: Bryobacteraceae bacterium; assembly: GCA_035319685.1. Taxonomy (GTDB): domain Bacteria; phylum Acidobacteriota; class Terriglobia; order Bryobacterales; family Bryobacteraceae; genus Palsa-187. The sequence continues at coordinate 3,182 of DATHCE010000351.1, forward strand.
GCGTCGGGACCTCTTCCATCGTGAGCGGTTTCCCGATCTCACGCAAAATGGCGGCCTTCATACGATGGTGACTCCTCCGTCGATTACGATGGTTTGTCCGGTGATCCAGCGGCCGGCGCGCGACGCGAGAAACACGGCCGCGCCCGCGATGTCCTCCGGTTCGCCGATCCGCCGCAGCGGCGTGCGCTTCTCCGTCATCTCCAGGAACTGCGGATTTTCCCACAACGCGCGCGCAAGATCCGTGCGCACCAGGCCCGGCGCGATGGTGTTCACCCGGATGTTGTGCGGTCCCCACTCCACCGCCAGGTTTCTCGCGAGCTGCATGTCCGCGGCTTTCGAAATCGTATAAATGCCCAGCGAATCGCTGCCCTTCAACCCGCCGATGCTCGAAATGAAAATGATGACCCCGTCTCTTCGCGCGGCCATTTCGGGTTGCACCAGATTCGCGAGCCACAGCGCGCTGCGCACGTTCGAATGCATCACCTTGTCGAAGGCTTCGTCGGTCAGGCCGGTCGCCGGCCCGTAATACGGATTCACAGCCGCGTTCGCGACCAGAATATCGATGCGCCCGAAATGCTCGCGCGTCTTCGCGACCAGCGCTTCCACATCTTCACGCTTGCCGATGTGGCAGGGAATCGCGATCGCCTGGCGCCCTTCACCGGCGAGCTCACGCACCACCTCCTCGCAC
>DATHCE010000352.1:0-11522 GCA_035319685.1 Bryobacteraceae bacterium
TTTCTTCCTCTATGATCGCGCACAACGCATTCGCTGTGCGCTCCCGACTCGCAACGTGGCGGCTCAATACAGGTGGAGATGCCCTGCCGCGAGCATCACCGCCGCGCCGTAGATTCCCGCCAGCGCGTCGTCGGCGACGATGCCCCATCCATCCGGCCATTGTTCCAGTCTGCGAATGGGGAACGGCTTCCAGATATCGAAGATCCGGAACAGCGCGAACGCGAGCAGCCAGCTTCTGAAGTTGAGCGAGGTCGCGCCGGCGATGGTCAGCCATTGCCCCACCACTTCATCCACGACGACGATACCCGGATCCTGGCGCCCTTCGAGTTTTGCCGTAACGCCGGCGGCCCAAATGCCCGGCCCAGCGAGCACGATTGCCATCAGCCCAAACGCGAAGGCCGGAACATTTTCTTGAGCGTGCAGCGCCCAGGCGATCGCGACCGCGGCCAGCGATCCCACCGTGCCGGGCGCAACCGGAAAATATCCGCAGTAAAACCAGGTGGCGATGACGCGGGCGATTCTGTTCAATCGTCGTCCTCATCCTGCTGCGCCGCCGGTTCCACCGGAGTCGAGATGACGTATTTTTCCGAAGCCCAGTTGCCCAGGTCGATGATCCGGCAGCGATCGCTACAGAACGGCATGAACGGATCGTCCAGCTTCACTTCTTTTCCGCAGATGGGACATTTCATATCGCAAGCTGAATCAGCGCCGCGCGAGATGCTTGCGGGACGTCCATGAGTTCACCGGTCAAGTCGTAATCGTGAGCTTCCGTGATGCGCATTTTGCGAATCTCGCCGGCGCGCAGCGGATGTTCTCCGGGATCCGAAATGTAGCACACGCCGTCGATTTCGGGCGCTTGCGTCGCCAGCCGAGCCTGCCACACCAGCTCGGAATCGGCCGACGGTCCTTCGACCAGCACGGCGAATTCGCGCCCGATCAACTCGCGATTCCGCGCGCGCGAGATTTTTCGTTGCAGGCTCATCAAATGGCGCTTGCGATTGTAGATGGTTCGCGCGTCGAGCTTCCCGTCCAGTTCGAAGCTCTTGCTGGTGTCTTCATCCGAGTATGAGAACACGCCGAGCCGGTCGAACCCCGCCGTTTCGACGAACTGGCACAGGGTCTCAAAATCCCGATCGGTTTCGCCCGGAAATCCGACGATCATGCTGGTGCGGATGGCGACGCCGGGAATCGTCCGGCGGATATTCTCGATGAGCCGCAGGAAATAATCTCCATGCGATCCGCGCTGCATGCGTTTCAAGACCGCGGCGCTTGCGTGCTGCAACGGCATGTCGATATATTTCACCAGCGCCGGATGCGCGGCCATGGTATCGAGCAGCTTCTGCGTCACTTTGTTGGGATAACAGTACAGAAACCGCACCCAGAAATCCTGCGGCGATTCGATGCGGGCCAATCGCGCGAGCAGCATCGCGAGCCCGTCTTTCAACCCGAGATCCTCGCCGTAACACGTCGTATCCTGGCCTATCAGGTTGATCTCGCGCACGCCTTGCGAAAACAGCCGCGTCGCTTCCGAGACGACCGATTCGAACCGTCGGCTGCGAAATTTGCCGCGATACTGCGGGATCACGCAGAAGGTGCACGGATGATCGCATCCTTCGGCGATCTTGATGTAGGCGAAATGTTTCGGAGTCGCCAGAACGCGCGGCGTCAGGTCGTGATACAGGTAAGCTTCGAAGGGATTGGGCGCCGGCTCGACACCTTCGCACAACGCCGTGATCGATTCGAGCTCGTTGGTCCCGACCACCGCGTCCACTTCGGGCATGTTTTTCCGGATGTCGTCGCGATAGCGCTCGACCAGACAACCCGCCACGATCAACTTACGGGCGCGTCCGGTTTTTTTGTACTCGGCCATTTCGAGAATCGTGTCGACCGATTCCTGCTTCGCCGGGTCGATGAAGCTGCACGTGTTGACGACGATTACGTCGGCATCGGAGGGATGCGGCGTCAATTCGTGCCCCGCCGAAGCGAGCGTGCCCATCATCACCTCCGTATCGACGAGGTTCTTCGGGCATCCGAGACTGACAAAACCGATTTTCAAATAAATCCTTTAATTAAAGATGGCAATGCGAAAGCCCACGCTTGGCCAGGTATTGCTGATGATATTCCTCGGCGCGCCAGAAAGTGGTAGCGGGAACAATCTCGGTGACGATGGGACGCTTGAAATGTTTCTGCGCCTCCTCGCGCGACCGCTTCGCTTCGGCTTCCTGCTCGGGCGAATGGAAGAAAATCACGGAGCGGTATTGCGTCCCGAAGTCCGGCCCTTGGCGATTTTTGGTGGTCGGGTCGTGATTTTCCCAGAAAACGTTGAGCAGATCGTGATAGCTGATGACGGCGGGGTCGAAGCTCACTTCGACGACTTCGGCATGGCCGGTGCGATCGGTGCACACGTCGTGATAGGTGGGATTTTCGAGCGTGCCGCCCTCGTAGCCGACCGCCGCACCAGTAACGCCTGGCAGGCGGCGAAAAGTTTCCTCAACGCCCCAAAAACAGCCAGCTCCAAAAGTCGCCTGCTCCATGCTTCAATTGTAAATTGTGAAGCTGCGCGTAACAAATCAGAGCGGGAGGATTCTGGCCGACCGCGCCGACATCGCCGACACCAGCGCCAAGCGCCGCACCGGCCTGCTGAAGCACACCGGACTTGCGGAAGGCGAAGGATTGTGGATCGCGCCGTGTGAAGGCGTTCACACGTTCGGCATGAAATTTCCGATCGACGTCGTGTTCCTGAACAAGGCGAAGAAAATCCTGAAGGTGCGCCCGAATATGGTGCGAGGGCGAATGTCGATCAGCCTGCTGGCGCATTCGGTGCTGGAGCTTCCGGCGGGAACGCTGGAAGCAACCGGAACCGTTGCCGGCGACCAGTTGCGGTTCGAGAAATACGAGTAGCCCATGGCTACCTTTGGTCGCCGCAACCAACGATGAAGGTTCGCGACGCTCGCCTTGCACGGCTCGATCGCGGACCGTCGTAGGAGCAGGCAAACGGAGGGCTGTAGACCCGGCGCGCCTGCCCCGCAAATTAGTTGGAGACGTCTCCTACCGCAGTGATAACGCTCGCGGCGCCGCGGCCACACTATCGTCAGTGACACTCGGCCATCGATTCTTAACGTTGCGGCAGCGTTGCCATGGCACTGCCACGCGGTGGACGAGAGGCTGATGACCGCGCCCGTCTCTCTGATCACACAATAAGCGGGCGAAAAAAATAAGCGCGCGCTCCAAAAACGGTAACGCGGTGATTCGCGACGAAAAAGAGTTTTCGCGCGTTGCGTTACCGCAGCATTTTGCGGTGCTCTTTCAGAATGCACCTGTCCATCACGACGTCCAGGCCCGCTTGTTGCGCACGCCGGGCGGCGGCTTCGTGGATCACGCCCTCTTGCAGCCAGATCGCCTTCGCGCCGATCCTTATCGCCGACTCGACGATTTCCGGCACGAACTGCGGGCGGCGAAACACGTTGACCACGTCGATCGGGTCCGGCACGTCTTCAAGACGCGGGTAGCTTTTCTCGCCGAGCACTTCCGTTTCGTTCGGGTTCACGGGGATGATGCGGTATCCGGCGCGCTTCATATATTCGGACACGCCGTTGCTCGGGCGCATGGGATTCGACGACAAGCCGACGACGGCGATGGTGTGCGCGGATCTGAGCAGATCGGGGATTTTCGTCATAGTTCGTGAACAATGTCCCCGTTTTTTCAACACATCTTCAATGTCTTTCGGAACCGCTCGACTTCCTTGGAAGTCAGCGTGCGGTAGCGGCCGGGCGCGACGTCCAGTTCGAGAAACGCGATTTTCACGCGGCGCAGTTTCTCCACCAGGCGCCCGAAATGTTTGAACATCACGCGGATCTGGTTCTGGCGGCCTTCCACTAACTTGATTTCATACCACGGATTGGCGCCCGGCTTGATCAGCTTCAGCTCGGCCGGCGCGGTTTTGCGGCCGTGCATCGGGACGCCTTCGCGAAACACGCGCTCCTGCTCCCCGGTCAGCGCGCCGTTTACTTTCGCGACGTAAACCTTGGTGACGTGATTCGCCGGAGCGGTGATGCGATGCGCGAATTCGCCATCGTTGGTCAGCAGCAACAATCCTTCGCTTTGATAATCGAGGCGGCCCACCGGGAACACGCGCTCCTTCACTCCGCGCAGCAGGTGCATGACGGTCTCGCGGCCTTCGGGATCGGAAACCGTGGTCACCACGTTTTTGGGTTTGTTGAGAGCGATGTAGGTGTAGCGCTTGGGCTTGTGCAGGAGGCGCTGGTCGACCTTGATGTGATCGCGCTCGATATCGGCTTTGGATCCGAGCTCGGTGACTACGGCGCCGTTGACGGTGACGCGTCCGGCGACGATCAGTTCCTCGGCTTTGCGCCGGCTGGCGACGCCGGCTTGCGACAGGATTTTTTGGAGACGATCCTCTGCCATCAGTTTTGGGCCATTAGATCAGATTCACAATTTAACGCAGCCCCGCCATCACTGGCGCGGCTTCAGGACTTTATTCTTTCGGGCTTTCTTCCGAGGCCGGTTCGAGGGTTAGCGATTCTTGCGGCTCGAGCAGCTCCATGCGTCCCAGTTCCTCGAACTCCTTCAGCGTCGGCAGTTCACCCAAATCTTTCAAGCCGAACTGCACCAGGAATTCTTTGGTCGTCTTATACAGGATCGGCTTGCCGACGACGTTTTTCCGGCCCGCCTCGGCGATCAGCTTGCGGTCGAGCAGCGTCTTCAGCACGCCCGCGCCCTGCACGCCGCGGATGTCCATGATCTCGGGCGTCGTAATCGGCTGTTTGTAGGCGATCACGGCCAGCGTTTCAAGCGCAGGGAGCGACAACTTGAGCGGAGGGGTCAGCTTCTTCACGAACGCGCGCACCGCTTCGTGATGCTCGGGCTTGGTCGCCATTTTGTATCCTCCGGCGACCTCGCGCAGGGTCAGTCCACGATCCGGCTTCGCGTATTCGGCGACCAGCTCGTCGAGCAGCCGCTTGATTTTGTCGATCGGCTCGCCGAGCGCGGCCGCGATCTGCTGCGTGGAAAGAGGCTCGTCGGTGACGTAGACGATCGCCTCCAGAATCGCCTTGAGCTGCGCCGATTCGCCGTCCGAGCGACGCTCCTCGGCCAGTTGCGTGACATCCAATTCATCCATCTGTCTGTTTCTCACCGGGGTTTTTCACCTGAAAAACCTATTTATATCCCTCGTCAATCGCCGCCATGAGCTCGCCGGCGCAAAACGCGGCTTCAAATCCTGGGGCGCGTTTCAGGGCGATTTCGGCGAACGAATCCTTCTGTACGAGCGCAATCGCCTGGAGTTTCACCAGCTCCAGGACCGCGAGAAACAGGCAGATCATCGCGCGGCGGCTGCGCTGGCGTTCGAATAATTCGCGCGCCGGGATCGATTCGCCGCGATCGTTCTCGAAAATGCCGTGCAGGTAACGGATCATGTCCGGCACCGAAACGTCTTCGGCGGTGATTTCGAACACTGGACGCTTTTTGGCGCGCTCCAGCACGTCCTGAAAAGTCTTGACCAGATCGAACAACGTCACGGCGAGGCCGGGATTGTCGTCCCCGCTCAAAAATTCCGCGATCTGCGGATTCGACCACGCCGCTTCCTCGATCTGCCGTTTCTGATGCAGCATTTCCGCCGCGGCCTTGAATCGCTCGTGTTCGAGAAGACGGTCGACCAGTTCCTTGCGCGGGTCCTGTTCCGGGTCGATTTTTTCGAGCTCCGGGTCTCGCGGCAGCAACATTCTCGACTTGATATGGATCAGCGTCGCGGCCATGTAGACGAACTCCGCGCTCAGCTCGATGTTCATCTCCGCGGCGTGCTGCATGTAGCCGATGTACTGCGCGGTGATCTGCGCGATGGGAATGTCGTAAATGTTGATCTCCTGCCGGCGAATCAGGTCGAGCAGCAGATCGAGCGGTCCCTCGTAGTGTTCGAGGTGAAAATTCAAGGGAGAAGACACTTCTTCCTAGAATACCAAGGCTCAGTTGCCGCTCCCACGCTTCTTTTGTCCGGGAGGCTCGCCGGTGAAGAACAGCTTCACGTTCACCGTGTGCGATTTTTCGTCGACGTTGGTCTCCGAACGCGTCTTGCCGAGATTGTCGAAAATCTCCTGATCGCGAATTTCCTTGAAAAACGCGTCGGGATAGCCGGCCTCGAACGGAGCGCCCGGCTTGATCCCCCACATTTTCCGGATCACCGGCTCGCTGTTGATGTCCAGACCCGCGATGTCGAGCTTGCCCATCAGGTATTGCGCGCCCAGGTCGATATGAATCGTCAGGCCGACGGTGTGCGCCTGATCGTTGACGTCACGATCCGCGCGGGTTTTCACGTGCAGGTAGCCCTTAGTCTGATAGCGATGCTCGACGCGGTCCATGCCCGCCTTGACGTCGTCGAAATTGGCGATGTCTTTGGACTGCAAATTTGCCGCGCGCTCCAGATCCTTCCAGTCGGCCGCGGGAACGCCCGAGAATTTCACGTCGCCGAGGCTGTAGGATTCGCCTTCCTCGACCGTCATCTTGACGATCACGCCATCGATCAGCGGCGCGGGCGTCGCCTCAATCTTCGGAAACGCGACGCGAAGCCGCCCGCGCGCTTCATACAACGGACGAATGCTCGAATCGAGCAGCGCGCGCATGGTCACGTCGCTGAACGCCGTTCCGATGGCGGCCTCGCCCAGCGTCCGCGTCAACAGCGCCGTGGGCAAAACCTGGTTTCCGGTGAATCGCACTTCGGCGACCGCCGGCCGCGGGATGTTGGGCCGGAACACGATCATCAGCCGGCCGGGAATATCGGAGTTGAGTTTCCCGACCACCGTGATTTTGTCCCCGACCACGTTCTGAAGCGCCGCAACGTAGCGATCGATCACTTCCTTAGTTGCCGGGATCTGGTCGCCGAGCAGGAATTCCTGTTTGCGAATCGCCGCGCGGAGCGCATCGTCGGATGGCGGAAGATCCTCGAAGCGATAGGGGTAGATCTGGTCGACTTCCACCACTTCGAGCGTCCCGTCGTAGCCCTTATTATCGGCCGAGGGCTTGAACTGGTAGCTGACGCTTTCAAACGCTCCGGTGGCCATCAGCCGGATGCGCGCGTGGTCGAAATCGGATTTCAAGACCGGCGCGCCGATCCTCAGTCCGGAAACATTTGCGATCTTTTCCGTCGCGATGCGCTGGTTGCCTTCGATGGCGAGGTTCTGGAGCGGAAACGGCTCGGGAAATTCCGCGCCGGCGGGCCCAGGGGCGCGCTTTTTCTGCTGCTGCGCGGACACGACGGGCATGCCGATGGTCATCGACATGGCCAACACCAAAATCGCGAGCAGCCGCATAAAATTGTTACGCGCGACCGGAATGCTCCGTTTCACTCGAGCTCGATCGTAATATACATGAGCTTGCCGGAGCGCTCGATTTGCAGCACGGCATTATCGCTCGGCTTGAGGGCATCGAGCGTCGCGCGCAGCGCCTTCACCGTTACCGCCGGCGTGCGATTGATCTCGTAAATCACGTCGCCGGGCTCGAGGTTGCCGCCCGAGTACGGCGGGCTCGGCCCGCGCGCCGCGACCAGGATTCCGTAATCGTGCCGCAAATCGGACAGCAAATCGGACAGCTTCTTATCGATCTCGATCCCCAGAATCCCGAGCTTCGAAATCAGATTGTCCTCCGGATTCACCATGTCGGCGAAGCGCTGCGGATCGTCGTCGCGCTCGATCACCGGGATGGTGAAATTGACTTTCTGGCCGTCGCGCAGCACGGTCAAGTCCACCACTGCAGAAAGCTTCAAATGGGAGACCACGGTTTCGAGACTCGGCGCGTCTTCCATGGCGCGGCCGTTCAAGGTGAGGATGATGTCGCCGACCTTCATTCCCGCCTTATCCGCAGGCCCGTCCGGCATGACGTCGGCCGCGATCACGCCCCAATCCTGCAAAAGGCCCAGGCCCTTCGCCATGCCGGGCGTGATGGTCTGGACGCTGACGCCGATCTGCCCGCGATGCACGTGCCCTTCTTTGCGGATCTGCTCGTAGACGTTCTTCACCGAATTGGCGGGGATCGCGAATCCGATTCCTTCGCTGCCGCCGGATTGGGTCAGGATGAAGGTATTGATCCCCATCACCTGGCCGTTTATGTCCACCAGCGGCCCGCCGCTGTTGCCGGGATTGATGGGCGCGTCGGTCTGGACATACGTCCGCGCGTCTTCGGGGCGCAGGCGGCGGCCGACCGAGCTGACGATTCCCATGCTCGCCGATCCTTCGAGGCCGAGCGGATTTCCGAAGGCCATCACCAGTTGCCCCTGCTTCAGATCGTTCGAATCCCCCAGGCTGAGGAACGGCAGCCCGTCGCGCTCGATTTTGATGACCGCCAGATCGCTGTCGCGATCGGTGCCGATCAGCTTGGCGACCATGGTCTGCTCGCGGGCCTGTTCGGGCGCACGCGCGGCGCCGGTTGAGGAGAGCCGCACCTCGATCCTTCGCGCCCCCTGCACCACGTGATTATTGGTGACGATGTATCCGTCGGGGGTCAGGATGACGCCGGAGCCGGTGCTATGCTGCGGCGAAAGAAGGGCCGCGTTGGTGGAGTCGGTGTCCTCGGTGGTCGCGTAGCCGGTCGAAAAAATCTGCACGACCGCGGGGCGGACCCGCGCGGCCAGCGTTTCAAAAGAGGCACTCAGGTCGCGCAGATGCTGGACTTCGGCGGGCTTGGGAGCGATCGGCGCGGCTTGCGCGAAAATCGACGGCGCGACCAGCAGGTTCGCGCCGAGCAGGAAGAGGAGGAGCGTAGGGCGCATCTATTCCTATCCTGTCACAAGCGCCCTATCCTGTCACATAAGGAAGAGAAAATAAGCGCCCGCTGGTTGCTCGTTGTCCTTGTTGGGAGCAGGTCCTGCTTTACCCCGATGCTACACTAAAAAATAAATGACATACGACGTCATCGTCATCGGGAGCGGTCCCGGTGGGTACTCGGCGGCCGTTCGTGCGGGGCAGTATGGCCTGAAGACCGCCATCATCGAAAAAGACCCCAGATTGGGCGGAACCTGCCTGCTGGTCGGCTGCATTCCCGCCAAGGCTTTTCTTCACGCCGCCGATGTTTGGGAGCGGTTCCTCAACTCTTCTGAAGACGGCATTCATTGCGACAATCCGCGGCTCGATTTTCCGCTGGTCAGCGATCGGAAGAATAACATCGTGGCCAAGCACTCCAAGGGCGTCGAGTTCCTCATGAAGAAGAACAAGGTCGACTGGCTCAAGGGGCGCGCACGGATTCTGGCCCCCGGGAAGATCGAAATTACCGGCCCGAGCGGCACCCAGACGGTCGAAGCGAAGAACATCGTGCTGGCGACGGGCTCGGAGGCCCGCATGCTTCCGGGGCTCGAGGCCGATCCGCAGCGAATCCTCACCAACATCGAAATTTTGAACCTGCGCGAGGTTCCCCAATCGATGGGAATTATCGGCGCGGGCGCCGTCGGCGTCGAGTTCGCGTCGGCATTTCATCGCTTCGGAACCAAGGTTACTGTTTTCGAGATGCTGCCGCGGATCGTTGCGCTCGAAGATGAGGAAGTTTCGAAGGAACTTGAACGCGTGTTCCGGAAAAGCGGCCTTCGCGTCGAGACCGGCGCGCGCGTCGAAAATATTCAGAAACACGATTCCGGCGTGACGTTCCGCGCGACGTTTCCGAACGGCAAGCAGGAAAATTTCGACGTCGAAACCTTGCTGGTCGCCGTGGGGCGCAAGCCGGTCACCGAAAATCTCGGCCTCGAAAACACGAAAGTTGAGCTGGATCGCGGATTCGTCAAAGTGGACGAATTCCAGCGCACCGGCGAGCCGGGGATCTACGCGATCGGCGACATCGTCGGCTCGACGCCGCTGCTGGCGCACGTGGCGACCGCGGAAGGCATGATCGCCATCGGCCACATTGCCGGGAAACCGGTAACGCCGATCAACAAACATCGCATCCCCAACGTGACGTATACCGAGCCCGGCATCGGCAGCGTCGGCCTCACCGAAGCGCAGGCGCGCGCCGCTGGATATAAGGTGAAGATCGGCAAATTTCCGTTTCTGGCCAACAGCAAGGCGACCATCCTGGGGCGGCACGACGGGTTTGTTAAGATCGTCGCCGATGAAACTTACGGCGAGATTCTGGGCGTCCACATCATCGGGCCCGAAGCGTTCGAGCTGATTGGCGAGGCCGTGGCGGCGATGAACGCCGAGGCCACCATCGAGACGATGATGCACACGATCCACGCGCATCCGACACTTTACGAAGCCATGGGCGAGGCGTTCCATGCCGTCTACGGTCTTGCCATCAATTTCTAAGATCGAGCAGACTTGCGACGTCCGCGATCTGGGGCGCGTCGGATACGGCGAAGCCTTCCGGTTGCAGAGAACGCTGGTCGAGCGCCGCAAGCGGGGCGAAATCGCGGACCAGCTTGTGTTCGTCGAACATCCCCATGTGGTCACGATGGGGCGCAACGGGCATCAGGAGAACGTGCTGGCTTCGCCCGAGATGCTGGAGCGGGCCGGGATCGAGTTTCACTCGACCGATCGCGGCGGCGATGTCACCTATCATGGCCCGGGGCAGATCGTCGGTTACCCGATCTTCGATTTGCGACAATGGAAGCGCGACGTGGTCGCCTACGTCCGCGGCATCGAGCAGGTCCTGATCGATTCGCTCGGGGAATTCGGCATTCGCGCCACGCGCGTCGCGGGAGCCACCGGGGTCTGGACGCCCGAAGGTAAGATTGCCGCCATCGGCGTGCATATCAGCCGATGGGTGACCTCGCACGGATTCGCCCTGAACGTAGATACGGATTTGAATTATTTTCGCTACATCGTGCCGTGCGGATTGTTCAAGCCGGTCACGTCGATGCGCGCGCTGGGGTCGAACGCGGCGCGCGAGCAGGTTATTGTGGCGCTCGAACGGAATTTCGGGCGCGTTTTTTCCCGCGCAATTTTGTCTCGTACAACGGAGCCCTTACAACTATGATCGATGTCGTCATGCCCCAGATGGGCGAAAGCATTGTCGAAGGAACCCTGACCAAGTGGTTGAAGAAGCCCGGCGATCGCGTCGAGCGCGACGAGCCGCTGTTTGAAATCTCGACGGATAAAGTGGACACCGAGATCCCGTCGCCCGCGGCCGGCACCTTGAACGAGATCGTCGTCGAGGAAGGCAAGACCGTCGGCATCAACACCGTGGTCGGACGGATCAGCGATGGAGCGTCATCGGGCGCGGCGGCGCCGGCGGTGCAGGAATCCGCTCCGGCTCCCGCTCCGGCTCCCGCTCCGGCCTCCCAGGCTCCTCCGCCACCCGCTCCGCAAGCTGCTCCGGAGCCGGTAGCTACGGTGGTCGAGGAAACGGCCGGTCCGTTGTCGCCGCTGGTCCGGAAAATGGCGCGCGAAAACGACATCGACCTCGCGAAAGTGAAAGGCACCGGCGCGGGCGGACGAATCACGAAGCAGGATCTGGAAGCCTACATGGCGGCACGTTTACAGCCGCCTGCACCGCAGGCTCCGCCGCCCGTAGCCGCTCCGCCTCCGCAG
>DATHCE010000353.1:0-2113 GCA_035319685.1 Bryobacteraceae bacterium
GATTCGAGATAGGCGCGGATGGCCTCGTCGAGCGTCGGCATCGGCGCGATTCCGAGCGACTCCATCTTCGCGTTGGAGAGCGCCGAATATTTCGGACGCCGCGCCGCAGTCCGGAATTCGCGCTCGTTGGTCGCCTTGAGCGCCGGATTCAATCCCGCCGCACGGAATATTTTCACCGCCCAATCGAACCACGAAATGGGTTCGCCTCCGCCGGCGTGAATGATTCCGTCGATCTTCTTTTCGACCATGTCGGCGGTGCGCACCGCAAGCGCCGGAGCAAACGTCGGCGAGGCGACGTGATCCTCCACCACGCGGATCGGCTGGCCCTGCGCGGCGAGCCGCAGCATCAGCTCGACAAAATTTCCGCGAGCCGTGTGGCGTCCGCCCGGTCCGAACACGCCCGAGGTGCGAATGATCAGCGGAGCATCCAGATACGCCCGCGCGAACATCTCCCCGGCGAGTTTCGACACCGCGTACGCGCCCGTAGGGTGCGGCAAATCCTGTTCGGTATAGGCGCGCCCGGCCAGTCCGTCGAATACGTAGTCGGTCGAAAAATGAACCAGCCGCGCATCCGCCTGCCGGCACGCCATCGCCAGATTTCGCACCGCCAGCGCGTTCACCGCCAGCGCCGCGTGCGGTTCCTTCTCGGCGACGTCGACCTGATTATACGCCGCCGCGTTGATCACTACCGCTGGATCGAACTGCGCGATGGTCTTTTCCACCTGCGCCTGATCCGCGATGTCCACCGTGGTTCGTTCGAAGCCGGCGACCTCGAATCCCCGCGATCGGAACTCCTCCAGAAGTTCGACGCCGAGCTGTCCCCCGCTCCCGAAAACCGCCACCTTTTCTCGCTGCACTTAATCATTATGAACGAGCGCGGACCTCGGACAACGCCAGGCCGAGCGCGAATCCCTCGTCCAGCGGTTCGCAGCGCAGCACTTCTCCGAGCATCAACGTTTCCGCGGTTTCCACTTTCACCCGTGCTCCGGAAGGCACCGGCATTGCCGTGCGGAGCCGCAATCCGCTTCCGGCCATATCGAGCACGTTCGCCGCCATCTGCGGGTCGCCCAGCATCCCCTGCAAGGTGACCATCACCGGCGTATTCGCGATCAGGCGAGCTTCGCGTCTTCGTTCCATGAGCCTTGTATCGGCGTATTCTCGAAAATCTTCGTAGCCCGGCTGATCTATCCGGCGTCCGCGATCCGAACGGAGTAATAAATCTGAACGGGGAGGTAGACTTGAGGGATGCGCCTCACGCTTGCCCTGATCTTTGCGGCATCATTGATAAACGCCGCGGCTCCATTTGAAGGCCGCTGGGACCTGACCATCACCACGCCAAAGGAAAATTATCCCGGCTGGATGGAACTGGATAGCGCCGGTAAAGTTCGCGTGCAGCCTCGCACCGGCAGCGTCGTCGGAGCGAGCAGCTTCAAGCTTGACGGCGACCATCTGCACGTCGTTTTTGGCGCCGCAAACATCGCCTGGGACCTGACCGAAGCGAACGGCAAACTCACGGGAACGCAGAAATCTGGCGCAGAAGTCGCGCAAATCGAGGGCGTGCGCGCTCCTCGATTGAATCGAAAACCGCCGCAAGCGTGGTCGAGCCCCGAGCCTCTGTTCGATGGAAAAGATCTGAACGGATGGGAGCCGAGCGACGCTTTGAGTAACCACTGGGTTGCGCAATCGGGCGAACTCGTGAATCTGGAACACGGCGCGAATCTTCGGACAACGCGTAAATTCGATGACTTCAAGCTTCACATTGAATTGAATTGTCCCAATGGTGGAAATAGTGGGATTTATCTTCGCGGCCGATACGAGGTTCAGGTGGCTTACGAGAACGGCCCCGACCGTTTTCACAGCATGGCGTCCATCTACGGATTTCTCGCGCCCTCGATCGAAATGCCGCGCAAACCGGGCCAGTGGGAAAGCTTCGACATCACGCTGGTCGGGCGCCGCGTCACGCTGGTGCGCGACGGCACGAAGCTTCTCGATAACCAGGAGATCCCCGGCATCACCGGCGGCGCGCTCGATAGCCACGAATCCGAGCCCGGCGTCTTTTATATCCAGGGCGACCACACCGGCGGCATGAAATATCGCAACATCACCATTTCGG
>DATHCE010000354.1:0-20065 GCA_035319685.1 Bryobacteraceae bacterium
CAGGCGACGATGGAGCAGGCGACGGAGCGGGACCGACGCTGGCGATGGCCGGGATCTTTCGTCCGAAACTGATCGTGTCGCGCGAAATCATCGAATCGTTGCCGGCCGATCAACTCGCCGCGGCGCTGCGCCATGAGCGGGCGCACGCCAACGCTTGGGATAATTTCAAACGCCTGCTGATGCTGATTGCGCCGGGCGCAGGGCTGTTTCCTGAAGTGGATCGCGCATGGGCAAGGTTCACCGAATGGGCGGCGGATGACCGCGCGTCGGAAGGCGACGCGAATCGGCCGGTTTCGTTCGCCGCGGCGCTGGTGAGCGTGGCGCGAATGGGACCTGCGCCGGTGCCTCCGCTGGCCACCGCGCTGACGGCGAATGCCGCGGATTTGCAAGTTCGAGTGGAGAGATTGCTGCGGGAACGCGATGAGTCGCGACCCGCGCCCGCGGCGTGGATCGCGGGTTGCCTGCTGACGGCGGGCGCGCTAGCCATGTTGGCGTTTCAGCCGGCGACGCTTTCGGTCGCGCATGCTATTTTGGAACGGTTAGTGGACTAGCGTCCTACGCGCACACTTATCTTTTCCATCTCCAGAAGAGAAATCCGCAGGAATTCGCGTGCGTTAAGCTTCGCGGCGCCAGCCGAGTCCTGCCAGTTCCGATTCCAGATACGCAAGTCCGCTTTCGAGCTGCTTGCGATATCGATCGTCGCGGCAAACCGTCAAATCATGCAATACGCGCGTCCGGTGAAGCAAGAGTCCGTCCCGTTTGCGCTCGATTTCCATCTGCTCGGCATTGAGCATCGCGCGAGATACTTCGCGGCGCAGCCCGCCGGATTCCATCTGAGATTCAACCGACTTACTTTCCCAGCCACGAGCCACGTTTGTATTATACGCCTGTTGACGGGCGAAGAATCGGTGAATCGAAGAGTGAATTGAGCTAATCGGCAAAAAGGAGATGCGGTTTTAGCACAGCGCAAAGATTGAAAGTCGTGAGTATTCATATGCTTCACGAGGTCGGCGGCAACGTTCCGCCCCCGGCGATGGGCTGTTGATCGTGAAAGACGCTTTGTACTAGTGAGGCTGGTCCCGAGGGCCGCCCTCACCAGCGGCATTCCGACCGATTGCGTTACTGTGGTGCACATGATGCGGGCAGGCTGTTGAATGGAAATCGCGCTGGGATTTTTGATCGCGCTCGCCATCGGGCTGACGGGAGTGGGCGCGGGAAGTGTAACCGCTCCGGCGCTGATGATCCTGTTGCACGTTCCCGCGGCGCCGGCGGTAGGGACGGCGCTGATTTTCGGCGCGATCATCAAATTCGTCGCGGCGCCGGGTTATGTTCGGCGCAGGCAGGTGAATTTTCGCGTGCTGGGTTGGATGCTGGCGGGGGGATTGCCGGGCGCGATCGCGGGATCCCTGGTGCTCGATCGTCTGCGACGCAACGACCGCAACTCGTGGATCTACGGCGCGCTCGGCGTAATGATCGCGGTGAGCGCCGGGTTGAATCTGTGGCGATTGCTGATGCGCGCAAATCCCGCCAATCCACCCCGGGCGGATCGCGATCGCTGGCGATGGCTCGCATTCATCGCGCTGCCGGTGGGGGCCGAAGTGGGATTTTCGTCGGCGGGCGCGGGCGCGCTCGGATCGCTGGCGCTGATGGGGCTGACCACGCTGAGCGCGGCGCAAGTGGTCGGGACCGACATGCTTTTCGGACTTGGGCTTTCGATCGCCGGCGGAGGGTTGCACTTCACGGCGGGAAATTACGACGCCGCGCTGCTGGTGCGGCTGATCGGCGGCGGAGTGTTCGGAGTGTTGCTCGGCGCGAATCTGTCGGCGCTGATACCGTCGCGTCCGTTGCAGGTGGCGATTTCGTTGTGGCTGTTGTCGCTCGGCGGCGAGTTGTGCTGGCGCGCGACCCGCTAACGGATCGCGAACGTGCCGAAAACCATGGCCAGTTCGCGATTGTCGCCGGGAGGGCGGAAAACTTTGCTGGCTTCGATCGCGATCTCAATGGCCTCGCGGCCGGTGAGCTGCGCGGGCAGCGCGAAGCTGATTGAGAATTGTTGATTGGGCTGGCTCAACGTCTTCGATCCGACATCGATTCCTTCCACGCGAAAATTCAGCGTGACCGGACCGCCGGCGATTACCGCCGCGGGAGCGTAGCCCGTCACGTAGAGTTTTTGCGACTGGGAAAGCGGCCCGGAGAGTTTCACTGTGGCGCGCCGGGGCATCCAACGAAACCCTTGTTCGGCCGGATGCCACTCGGGGCCGAAGAATGCGGCGTCGTTGGGATCTCCTGCGTCGACCGAATCGTGCCGCGACACGTGAGGGTCGGCGCGCAACACGGTTTCATAGCTCCGGGTGACGTCCTGCGCCGCGTCTTTCGAAACGGCCAGCACGTATGCCTCGTGATTCTCGATGCGATCGAGAGCCTGGCGCGGCGTGATCAGGAAACGCGTGACGCCGCCGCGATCGGCGCGGGCGGCAATTCCCCGATCGCCGCCGGGAACCAGGTACAGCTTTTGCAAACCAAACAGGCGCCACGGATCATCCTGAAACCCGGCCTGAAACAGATCGTTGTCGACGCCGGCGAGGAGTACGGAGGCATCGGGATGCTCGCGCGCCACGTCTTCGACGCCCAGCACGACGGCGCGCATGCGCAGCGACCGGGCATACTCCCATTGCGTGTAGTCCTCGATGAGACGAATGGAACCGGCCAGATATCCGGCGGCCAACAGGACCACGAAAATGCGCAGGATGCTCGCGGTTCGCCAGGCTTCGACGCTAGCCCATCCGGCCAGCCACGCCAATCCGAGCGCGGGGATGGTGGCGTAATAATCCTCGATATGATTGGGCAGCGGAAGGACCGGTGCGAGAAGCAACAGGAACCATCCGCAGAAAAATAGCGGGCGGAATTCGCGGCGGCGGAGCTTGGCGACGACGAAAACGAGCAGCGCCGCGCCGGCCGCCGCGGCGACCATCTCATTGCGCCGCCCGTCGAGCCGCGTAGGTCCGATCGTCCAGAGCAAGTATTGGAACAACGTTCCCGGCAGCCTTTTGTCGATGGTGAGCGAATAATACGGCCCGGCGTCTTTCGGAATCAGCAGCAGATGAGCGGCGCCGAAAGCGATCGCCGGCACGAACATCGGAAGCGTGCTTCGCAGGCGCTTACGATCGAAGCACAGCGCGTGAAGGGCGACCAGCGCGGGATACACGACGATGATTTCCAGCACGCCGAATCCGGCGAGATAGGCGGCCCATTCCAGAATTTTTGAGCCGCGGCTGCCCGAATCGATCCACCGCAAGCGCGCGTAAAACGCCAGCAGGATCGAGAACGCGCACAGCACTTCGTTATATGCCGACGCCCACTCGAGCGGCATGACGATGACGCCGCACGTGGTCCAGAAAATCGCCGCAAGCAGGCCGGCCGCGCGTGATCCGGTGAGCCGCGCGCCGATCAGCGCGGCGAGCGTGAGATCCGCGAACCAGGTGGCGAGCGCGAACAAATGATACGGCATCGCGTGAAAGCCGAACAGCGAAGCAAACGTCAGAAAATACAACCGCTCGCTGAAGACGCGAATGGTGCCCTGCGCTTTGGGCGCGAAAAGCAGATCGAGGAGGCTCCGGATGCCGTGGACTTCGAGCGGCAGGCCGAGCCATGCGAAATCGTCATTGGCGAACCAGGTCAGCGGAACGCGCCAGAACACGGCCATGCAGAGAGCCGGCGCGGCCAGAAAATACACGGCCCGCTTCATTTCGCAATCAGGCCGACGCGGGTCACGATCACGGCCAGTTCGCGCGGATCTTTTTCACTCGGCGGCAGGCCCTTGTCCACGGAAAAATCGAAAGTGGTCGAGTCGCCGGCCAGCACGACCGGCGAAACGTCGCGCGTATAGGTCGCATCGCCGGCCGTCAAAAATATTTCGGAACCGAGATCGAGTCCATTGGCCTTCGCATCGAGCGTCATCGCGCCGACGCGATCGAACATCACGTCCGGGATCACGAATTTCAGCTCCAGCTTCGCGCCCTTGGTCTCCGAGCCCTGGATAGGACGAAGCTTCACCGTGAAATTTTTGGCGGTCCACCGCCAGGATTGATTTTCGATCCCGTAGAATCCGCGGACGAGTTGGCTCGCGTGAAGCGGATCGGACGTTTCGACGACGCTGGCGGTTGGCGCATCCGCGTTCGCGTTCGCCGTGGCTGCCGCCGGCGCCTTCGCCGGTTGTTCTTTCTTGCGAATCCTGCAACCGGGAAGCGCGAGCGCGATCGTCGCGAGCGTCACCGCGACCCTCAGTCTCCGCATCGCTCGACCTGGACCAGGCATGTGTAAAAGGTCGGACCTCCGCCGATGTCGGTGAGCCGGTCGGAGGTGAGCGCGTTGGCGCTGCGCCGGCCTTCGGAAAATTTCGCCCATCGAACCGCGGGCGCGCGAACCACGCCCGGCGCGACCACGCCGTCCAGCTCGGCTTTGAGGATCAGGCTGCCGCGATCGTTGAACGCGCGCACACGGTCGCCGGGGTGAATGCCGCGCGCTTCGGCGTCCTCGCGATGCATCTGCAACACCGCGGTCTGCGCGTCTACGTCCCCGCGATTGCCGAACGTGGAGTTCATGCTGTCGTCGTTTTTCGAAGAAACCATTTCCAGTGGATATTGTTTGCGCAATTTTGCGTCGCCGAGGCGCGATTCCTCGGGCGGCGTGTAATGGAGGTGTGCCGCATCGAACTCGCATTTGCCCGAAGCCGTGCCGAATCCGCCGCGCGCGAAAGGCTGATAGGGCGCGCCCGGCGCGGAAACGTTGAGACGAACGGAATGTTCCGCGTCGAGACGCTCCAGGGTGATTCCTTGTAAGAAAGGATGGCCGGAATCGAGCATCGTGCGGATCATGTCGTCGTCCGAGTCGCTGAAACAGGAGTCGTCGAAACCCATGCGCCCGGCGAGCGCGCGGAACACGTCAACGTTCGACCGCGTCTCGCCCGGCGGATCGATCACCGGACGTGCCAGCTGAAGATGATAGTGGCCGTAAGCCAAATATAAGTCAGTGTGCTCGAGGAATGTGGTCGCCGGCAGCAGAATATCGGCGTAATCGGCCGTATCGGTTTGGAATTGCTCCAGCACGACGGTGAACAGATCGTCGCGCCGGAGTCCGCGCAACACCAGGTTTTGATTCGGCGCGATCGCGGCGGGATTCGAATTGTAAACCACGATCGCCTTCACCGGCGGATCGCAAACCTGCGTGAGCGCCTTGCCGAGCTCGGCCATATTCAGAATGCGCGCCTCGCGGCCCAGCGGCGAAAGCAGTTGCAGATCGGGCCGCTCCAATCCGACGCGATTGAAGTGAAACGCCTGCGACGTCGAAAGCTGAAATCCACCGCCCAAATCCTTCCACGAGCCGGTGAGCGCGGGCAAACAAGAGATGGCTTGCACCGCTCGTCCGCCATGCTGGCCGCGCTGGACGCCGTAGTTCAAGCGAATCGCCGCGGGACGCGTGGTCGCATATTCGCGCGCCAGTTGCACGATGTCATCTTTATCGATCCCGGTGAGCGCGGCGACGCGCTGGGGTGGGTATGCGCGGACGTGATCGCGCAGTTCCTCGAAACCGCTGGTGTAACGGGCGACGTAATCGGCGTCGTACAATCGTTCGCCGATGATGACGTGCATCAGGCCCAGCGCGAGCGCGAGGTCGGCGCCGGGATGAATCCGCAGATGACGGTCGGCCAGAGCGGCGGTGCGGGTGCGGACCGGATCGATCACCCACAGCTTCGCTCCATTGCGTCTGGCTTCGACCACGAAGGGCCACAAGTGGACATTGGTCCCGTGAATGTTCCCGGCCCACGCCAGGATCAACTTCGCGTGGCGGAATTGCTCGGGCTCGGTTCCATAGCGGAAACCGAGGCTCGCTGCGACGCCCGCAGCGCCGGCAGAGGAACAGATGGTCCGATCCAGCCGCGTTGCGCCCAGACGATGGAAGAATCGCCGGTCCATGCCGCTGCCGTTGAGCAGTCCCATCGTGCCGGCATAACTATAAGGAAGGATCGCTTCGGAGCCAGATTCGCGCGCGATCGCGCCCAACCGCTCGGCGATGGTATCGAGCGCCTCATCCCAGCCGATTCGCGCGAAGCGCCCTTCTCCCTTCGCGCCGGCGCGCTTCTGCGGATACAGAAGACGATCGGGATGATATTCGCGATCGAGATAACGCGCGACTTTTCCGCACAAAAATCCGCGCGTGACCGGATGGTCGGGATTGCCGCGCAGGCGGGTCGCCCGGCCGTCTTCCACCTGCACCAGCAGCGAGCACGTGTCCGGACAATCCAGCGCGCAAACCGAGCGGCGAACCTCCATACAAGGAAGGATAACAGGACTGATACAGTGGATGACTATGAAGATTCTTACCCTGCTCGCTTTCGCAACGCTTGCCTTTTCGCAGACCCGTCCGGTAACGGACGCCGAGGTGATGCGGGTCCACAAATCCGCGCTGTTGATCGATACGCATAACGATGTGACCAGCCGAACGGTGGAAGGCTTCGACATCGGCGAGCGCAACACCAGCGACCGGCCGACCATGACAGACCTGCCGCGGATGCGCGACGGCGGCATGGGCGCGCAGTTTTTCGCCGTCTACGTCGCGGCGGGCTACGTCAACGGGAATCATGCGGCGAACCGGACGCTCCAAATGATCGACACGGTTCGCCACGACATCGTCGCTCGCTATCCGAACGATTTTGCATTCGCGACGACGGCGGCCGACATCGAAGCCGCGCACCGGCAGGGCAAGATCGCCGCGCTGATGGGCATCGAAGGCGGGCACGCGATTGAGGACAGCCTCCGCCTGCTGCGCGATTACTACGCACTGGGCATCCGCTACATGACGCTGACGCACACCAACACCAACAATTGGGCCGATTCGTCCGGCGACATCGATCGCACCGACGTTGCCCATCACAACGGGCTGACCGATTTCGGAAAGGACGTGGTGCGCGAGATGAACCGCCTGGGAATGATGGTGGATATTTCGCACGTCAGCGATAAAACATTTTGGGATGCGCTCGCACTGAGCAAGGCGCCGATCTTCGCGTCGCATTCCTCCTGCCGCGCGTTATGCGACGTGCCTCGCAACATGACCGACGAAATGATTGTGGCGCTGGCAAAAAAGGGCGGCGTCGTGCAGATCAATTTGGATTGCGGATTTCTATCTCAGACGGTCGCCGATGCCGAAAAAAACGCGCGGCAGGCCAACGCCGCGGTTCGCGAGCGGATGCAGCGCGAAACGGCGGGCAAAACGCTGATGGCCGAGGAGCGCCGGGCCATGATGGCGAAGATCCGTGAAGAGATGGGCATCCGGCCGGGCCCGCGCGCGACGCTAGCCGACGTGGTCGCGCACATCGATCATGTCAAAAAGATCGCCGGCGTCGAGGCCATCGGGCTGGGCAGCGATTTCGACGGCATCGGCTGCTCGCCGGACGGCTTGGACGATGTTTCCAAATGGCCGAACCTGACCCGGGCGCTGCTCGAAAAGGGTTATTCGCCAGAAGATATTCGCAAAATCTACGGTGAAAACCTGTTGCGCGTGATGCGCGGCGTGGAAGCCGCCGCCGGGAAGTAATCGGGAACCAGGCATGGCCGCAGACGCCAGTCCGCGGCCAATTCGAGCTACGCGCCGGCCGGCATCTCCATAGGTTCGTCGGCGCTGCCGCCGTAAATCTTCGGAACCTTCGCGCCCATCGGACGCAGATATGCCGAGAGCTGCCCGCGATGATGGATCACGTGGTTGCAGTTGAGGCCCACGAAGGCCACCGCCGGGAAAACGAAAACGCCGTGGAAATCAATTTTCTGCGCGAGTTGCTCAGGCGTCAGCGCGCGAATTTTGGCCGCCGCCTTCGCGAAGTTTTCGTCGTACCATTCCACCAGTTGCGCCGGCGTGGTTACCGAATCGGGGACGGCGCCATCGGCGGGATTGAATGCGCCATTGGAGACTGCGTGGAGAAAGAAAATTTCCGACGAAGCGATATGCTTCGCCAGGGTCCACGCAGTCATCGATTTCGGGTCGGGCGAATAGGCGCATCTATCCGCCGGCACCGCCGCGATCACGCGCCGCGTCGTCTTCTGTTCATTTTCAGCCTGCGGCAGATAGATGTTGATCAGAAAAGTTGCTTGTTCGGGAGTCATACGGGCAATCTATCACAGCCGGAATTTCCGCGCTGGCGAGTATCCTAAGAGTACATGGTCCCCTGTAATTCCGGCGTCCCGGTTAGGATGCGGCGGCTCCTCGCGGTCGCGGCGATTGCGCTCACTGGCTGCGCGCGAAAGCCCCAGCAGGTGCAGATCGATCCGTCGCTCGCGACGCTGGTGCCTCCCGGCACGGTGCTGATGGTCGGCACGCGGCTCGACGGGTTGCTGAAGACTCCCGTGTATCAAAAAAATTTCGCAGGGAAACAGTTCCCGCAGATTGAAGATTTCGCCTCGCGCACCGGCCTCGATCCGCGTAAGGATCTTTGGGAATTGCTGTACGTGTCCAACGGGAGCGACGGCGTGCTGCTCGGCCGCGGCAAATTCGCCGACGAAATGATGGAGCCCGAGTTGAAGAAAGAAGGCGTCCTCCGCTTCGGCTATAAAGGTTTCAAGATGCTCGGCAACCAGAACAACGCTGTGCTGTTCGTCAATTCGACCACCGCCGCTGCGGGAACGGTTCCGGCGCTGCAGGCCTTGATCGATCAGCGCGAAAATTCGCATGGCGCTCCGCCCGCGCTCGCGCCGCTCATCGCGCAGATCCCGCCCAACGCGCAATTTTGGGGCGCCTACGCCGGCGGACCCATCCGCCTGCCGTTCGATCCCGAGAGCAACCTGGGCAATGTGAACACGCTGCTCGCCTCCATTGAGCATGGATTCGTTTATTTCGATCTGCGATCCGGATTGAACGGCGTCGCCACGGCGGAGTGCGCCCAGGAAAGCGGCGCGCAGCAGGTTTACGGCGCTCTCAAAGCGTTAATCGGGCTGGGGCGCTTGAGCGTGCCGAAAAATCAGCCCGAGCTCGCGCAAGTCTACGACGCCATTCGCGTGACCCAACAAGCGCAGCGCGTGAAGTTATACATCGATGTTCCGCAGGAGATGGTGGACAAATTCCTGAGCATCTGGGTCGGGCGCCGCTGAAATCTTGCGAGTGTCCGCTACACTAAAGATTTCATGTTCCATCTCCTGGAGAAACGAATCGCAGACGCGTTTGCTGCGCGGATTCAATCGCTATATGGAGTCGAAACGCCGGTGCAGACCGAACAGCCCAAGCAATCCTCGTTCGGCGAGATCGCGGTTCCGGCGGCTTTTCAGCTCGCGCGTCAGTTGAAAAAAGCTCCTAAGGCGATCGCCGCGGAGTTGTCGAGCGGGGTCGCGATCGAAGGTATTTCGGCGATCGAAATCGCGGGCAACGGGTACCTGAATATCCGCCTGGATCGCGGCGCTTACGGAGCGGGACTGTTGCATGCGGACACCGCGCCTCGCGCCACTGCCGAAAAAATCATCGTCGAGCATACCAATATCAATCCGAATAAAGCTGCGCACATCGGGCATCTCCGCAATGCGATTTTGGGCGATACCTTCGTGCGGATGTTGCGCGCGACCGGACACCGCGTCGAGGTGCAGAATTACATCGACAACACCGGCGTGCAGGTCGCCGACGTGGTAGTGGGGTTCGTCCACCTTGAAAACAAATCGCCCGAAGATGTTCGCCAGTTGATCTCGTCAACTCGTTTCGACTACCTGTGCTGGGATTTATACGCACGAGTTTCCTCTTACTATGAGGACCATCCCGAGGCGACCGCGTGGCGGGCGGAAGCTTTGCACGCGATCGAGGCGGATGCGGGCGCCGAAGCCGAGATCGCTCATTTGGTAGCCGGCGCGATTGTCGATGCGCATCTGGAAACCATGCTCCGCCTGAACATCGAATACGACGTTCTGCCCCGCGAAAGCGAAATCCTGCATATGAAATTCTGGGCGGCGGCGTTCGAATTGTTAAAGGAACGCAAGGCGATTTATTTCGAAATAGAAGGCAAAAACAAAGCCTGCTGGGTGATGCCCGGCTCGGCATTTCGCGAAAAGTCGGAGGGCGAAGAAGACGATAGCAAAGTGATCGTGCGCTCCAACGGCACCGTGACTTATGTAGGCAAGGACATCGCCTACCAGCTTTGGAAATTCGGACTGCTCGGAAAAGATTTCTACTATCGCAAGTGGCGCACGTATCCCGACGGTCGCGAGGTCTGGGCGTCCACCGGGGAGCCGCAGAACAACGCGGTGCATTTCGGTGCAGGGGATCGTGTCTATAACGTGATCGATTCGCGCCAATCGTATTTGCAGGACGTCGTCGTCGCCGGTCTGCGCGCGCTCGGTTATGCCAGGCAGGCCGATAACAGCGTGCATTTTTCCTATGAAATGGTCGCGCTTTCCCCGCAAACTTGCCTGGAAATGGGTATCGAATTATCCGAAGAGGACCAGCGCCGCCCTTACGTCGAGGTTTCCGGCCGCAAAGGATTAGGGGTCAAAGCCGACGACCTGATCGACAAACTTATCGAAAAAGCGCTCGAAGAGGTGACCTCGCGGCATCCGGATGCGCCCGAACCGGAGCGCCGGCGAGTCGCGGCCGGGATCGCGGTCGGCGCCTTGCGCTATTTCATGTTGAAATACACGCGCAATTCGGTGATCGCGTTCGATTTCGCGGAAGCCTTGAGTTTCGAGGGCGAAACCGGCCCGTATGTGCAATACGCCGCCGTGCGCGCGCGAAACATTTTGCGCAAGCTCGCCGAGCGCGGCGAATCCCTTCCCGATTTTCGATCCGCGCTGAGCCGGGAAGCGATGGCGCGCCAGCTCAATTCGCAGGAAGATTGCTGGCAGCTCCTGCTGGCCGCATCCAAGGCCGGATCGGCGATCGAGCGGGCCGTTGCGAGCGGCGAACCCTCGCACGTCGCGCGCTACGCGTTCCAGCTCGCGCAGAATTTCAGCAACTTTTATCATGATTTCCCGGTTTTATCGGAATCCAATCCGGAAAAGAAAACGTTCCTGTTGTGGATGACCGATTATTTTCGCGCGCAATTGGAAAAGACCCTCGGCGTGCTCGGTATCCAGGTTCCGGAGTATATGTGAACGCACGCTAAAATAGGATCACCCATGCCAAGCCAGAACTCCTTCGGCGCCGCGGGCGAGTTTCACGCTGACGGCCGCGCCTATCAGATCTATCGTCTCGCCGCGCTCGAGAAAGCCGGATTTAATCTTTCGCGCGTCCCTTACTCGATCAAGATTCTGCTCGAAAACCTGCTGCGGTTCGAGGACGGCCTGACCGTCAAGCGGAGCGACATCGAATACGTCGCGGCGTGGGACACCTCGGCCGCCGCGAAGGAAATCAATTTCCGCCCGGCGCGGGTGCTGCTCCAGGATTTTACCGGCGTGCCGTGTGTCGTCGATCTCGCGGCGATGCGCGACGCTCTCCAAAAACAGGGCGCCGATCCCAACAAGGCGAACCCGCTGATCCCGGTCGACCTGGTCATCGATCATTCGGTGCAGGTTGATAAATTCGGCACGCGCGATTCGTTCGATTTCAACGCGCTGATGGAATTTCAGCGCAACCAGGAGCGCTACGCGTTCTTGAAATGGGGCCAGGGATCGTTCCGGAATTTCCGCGTCGTTCCGCCCGACACCGGCATCGTGCACCAAGTGAATCTCGAATATCTCGCGCCGGTGATTTTCGAATCCGATGGCGCGGCGTATCCCGACACGCTGGTCGGCACCGATTCGCATACCACCATGATCAACGGGCTCGGCGTCGTCGGGTGGGGCGTAGGTGGAATTGAAGCCGAGGCGTGCATGCTCGGCCAGCCGGCCTCGATGCTGCTGCCCGCCGTGGTCGGTTTCAAGCTGACCGGAAAACTTCCCGAAGGCGCGACCGCGACCGATCTGGTGCTCACCGTGACGCAGATGCTGCGCAAGAAAGGCGTCGTGGGAAGATTCGTCGAATTTTACGGCGAGGGCATCCGCGCGTTGAGCGTCGCCGATCGCGCGACCATCGCCAACATGGCGCCCGAGTACGGCGCGACCATCGGAGTGTTCCCCATCGACGCGGCTTCGCTCGACTACCTGCGCATGACCAACCGTCCCGATCATCGGATCGCGCTCGTCGAAGCCTACGCCAAGGAACAAGGCTTGTTCCACGCCGCGGGCGCGCCGGAGCCTGAGTTCAACGACACGTTGTCGCTCGATCTGTCGACGGTCGTGCCCTCGCTCGCCGGCCCGAAACGCCCGCAGGATCGCATCAATCTGCCCGACGTGAAACAGAATTTTTTGACCGCGCTCGGCGCCGCGCCGAAGTCGGCGCAGCTCGCTTCAAATGGGCCGATTTACGACGGCAGCGTCGTCATCGCCGCCATCACCAGTTGCACCAACACGTCGAATCCTTCGGTGATGATCGCCGCCGGACTGCTCGCCAAGAAAGCCGTGGAGCGGGGCCTCGACGCCAAGCCGTGGGTGAAAACCAGTCTCGCGCCCGGATCGAAAGTCGTCATGGATTATCTGAACGACGCCGGCCTCATTCCGTTTCTCGAGAAGTTGCATTTCAACCTGGTCGGCTACGGCTGCACAACCTGCATCGGCAACAGCGGACCGTTGCCGGACGAGGTCGCCTCGGCCGTGCAGACCGGCAAGCTGACCGTCGCCGCGGTCTTGTCGGGCAATCGCAATTTCGAAGGCCGCGTGAATCCGCTGGTGCGCGCCAATTATCTCGCTTCCCCCCCCCTGGTGGTCGCCTATGCGCTGGCCGGACGCGTCGATCTCGATCTCGCCCATGAACCGGTCGGTAAGGATCCGCAGGGCCGCGACGTTTATCTGCGCGAGATCTGGCCGTCGCCCGAAGAAGTGCAGACCGCCGTGCACAAATCGGTGCGCCGCGAAATGTTCGCCAAGGAATATTCGGAGGTTTTCGGCGGCGACGCGCAATGGAACTCGATCCAGGTTCCTTCCGGAGACTTGTATGCGTGGTCCGATAAGTCCACCTACATCAAACGCGCGCCGTATTTCGATCACATGCCCGATCCCGCCACGCAAGTTCGCGATCTGGACGGCCTGCGCGCGCTCGCCGTGCTCGGCGATTCGGTCACCACCGATCACATATCGCCGGCCGGCAACATCGCCGTCGACAGTCCGGCGGGCGCATATCTTATGTCGCTCGGAGTCAAGCCGGCCGACTTCAATTCCTACGGATCGCGCCGCGGCAATCATGAGGTGATGGTGCGCGGAACGCTTGCCAACATTCGTCTGCGCAATCAAATGGCGCCCGGAACCGAAGGCGGCTGGACCACCTACATCCCGGCCGGCGAAAAAATGTTCATCTACGACGCCGCGATGAAGTATCAGCGCGATAACGTGCCCTTGCTCATCATCGCGGGCAAGGAATACGGCAGCGGATCGTCGCGCGACTGGGCCGCGAAAGGCGTGTTGCTGCTCGGCGTAAAGGCCGTGATCGCGGAGAGCTTCGAGCGCATTCATCGCTCCAACCTGGTCGGCATGGGCGTGCTGCCGCTCCAATTCGTCGAAGGACTGGATCGTGAATCGCTGGGGTTGACCGGATTCGAATCGTACCGGGTCGAAGGCATCGCGGCGGCAGTCGAATCGGGCGGCAAAACGCGCGCGCACGTCACTGCGGCCCTCAGCGGTCAGGCCAAAACTTTCGACGCCGTGGTGCGCATCGACACGCCGGTCGAAGCGGAATATTACCGTTCCGGCGGCATTCTGCCGTACGTGCTTCATCAGTTGTCGCAGTAGGCCGGATCGGTTTTGAAGATCGCGTAAGGTTCCCGAAAGGCTCAATTCGTCGGAAGCCTGGTTACGAGCCGCGTGAAACTGGTCCGGCAAAAATCAAGGGAATAGGCTAGCGTCCCGCGCGCGCATCCGTCGTGCTCGGCACGCGCGATTCGATCTGCTTCAGGACCCATTCGAGATCGGCGTCCTGAATGGGACGCGCCAGCAGGAATCCCCCGCTCGCTTCCAGGCTTCGCGCCAGCTCCGCGTCGTAGCCGTCGCTGACCAGAACGAAGAACGGCACCCGCGACCGGATGCGCTCCTGCGATTCACTCCAGCGCGGGCCCGACGGATGCATGGCCCACAACACCGCGTCGAACCGCATGCGCTGCGCCACATCGGCGGCCTCTTCGGCCACGACCGGGACGATGCGATGGCCGCGCGCGCTCAGCGAGGCGAGCAACTGCCGCTGCGCGCCCTGGTCGGGGTCCACCAGCAGCAGCGTCAGCGAAGTTCCCGCTTTGCGGGCGTCCCCCGGCGCCGGCGTTTCCTCCGGCTCGGCCAGCGGCAGCTCCACTTCAAAGCGTGCCGTGCCGGAGCGGTCGTGAAAACGCATCTCTCCGCCGTGGCTGTGCACGATGCCCTGGCACACGCCGAGCCCCAGGGTCCCGATCTCCAGCGAAGGCCCTTCCTCAGGCAGCCGGGCGGGTCGCGCCTCGAGCGTCGTCGAAAAGCTGACCTCGACCGTTACCCGTTGCCCGATCAGGCTGCTCCCGATCGCGATGGTTTTGCCCGGCGCCTCCGACGCGCACTGCTCGGCGTGGACCAGCAGATTCAGAAACACCTGTTCGAGCTGTCCCTGCGCGCCCAGCACCAGCGCCGGCTCCGGCAACAAACGGTTCTGCACGCGCAGCCCCAGGGTCTTCCACTCCGGCTCGCGAAATTCAATCAAACTGGCGATCATCGCGTGGACATCCACGTTTTGCGCCGCGGAATCCTCCTGCCGCGCGAACGACACCAGCCGCGATACGATCTCCGCGGCGCGCTGCGATTCGCCTGCCAGCTGGCGCAGCGCCTGCTCCGGAATCGGGCGCCCCGCATACGCCCCGAGCGAAGTCGCCAGTTGCAGAATCCGGTCGAGCGGCGCGCGCAGTTCGCTCGCTACGCCGGAAATCAACTGGCCCGTCGCGGCGAGTTTTTCGCTCCGGAATAGCTGCTCGCGAACGGTCTGCTGCATCTGCAGCTTCAGCGCCGCGGCCACCTGATTGGCCAGGTGTTGCGCCGCGGCCTGCTCTTCCACCGTGAAATATCCCAGCCGCCGCGCATTGCCGACCTCCAGCACTCCCAGGATCTCGTTCTGCGCAAACAGCGGAGCGAACATCGCCGAGCGCGGCAGCGCGTATTTCATTTCCCCTTTGATGAACGGGCTGCGCCGCACATCGGGTACGTTCAGCAGCATCCGGTTGCGGAAGCACACCACCGCCGCGCCCGCCAGACCATCCGGTGGAGACTCGATCGCCACCGCCATCGGATCGGGATCGGCATGCGTCGGCACGCATTCGAGCGATTGGGTCCGCTGGTTGTACAGGTACAGTTTCACGCCGGTCGCCTGGGTGATGGCGGGCAGCACGCTGCACAATTTTTCGGCGATCTCGGCCGGCGATTCGGCCGAGACGATTTCTTCGCTCAGTGCGTGAAACGCGCGCATCGAGCGGCGATTGATCCCCAGCCTGCGTTCGCGCGCCCACCACATCAGCACCAGCACGGAGATCGCTCCGGCCAGAGCCGCCAGCAGGTACGGAGGAATGATCCATCTGCCCTGCAGAATCTCAACGCCCGCCGGATCGGCGAGCATGATCTGAAAATCGCGGTCGTGGGGCGGTTCCAGCGAATATTGCGTCGCCAGGCCCGTCAGCCTCACACGATCGCCGAGGCGTAGGCGCGCCAGTTGCGGGCCGGCAGCGGCCGCCTTCCTGGGCAGAAACACCGACATCGTCGCGCCGTGATCGGTAATCTCCAGACTTTTTCCGCCGAGATTTTCGCCGATGGCCGCGACCGTCGCCGTTGTGCGGACCATCAGTCCGAGATAGCGCAGGCCGGATAAATCGGCGACCGACAGATCCTTGGGATCGGGCGCCGGCTCATGGCGAATCTTCGTGATGGCCGCCGGCACCAGCAGCGGAAGTCCGCCGCGAGCCTGAATGGTGCCGCGTGCTTCGATCCAATCGCCGGGCTCCAGATCCGAAAACGCGTCGCGATCGCCCCGCAGAATCAACCCATGATCGGTATTGTCGCGGAGCGGCAGATAATAGGTCCCCAGGGCCCAGACCGGCGCCGACGTCACCTCGCCGCGAATCGCGACGGGGCTTCCTTCATGCGCCGCCGAGAGGTCGTGACCCGTGCGCGACGCGGCTTGTTCCAACGAAATGAAATCCTGCGCTCGCGCGCTTGCGGCAAGGATCAAAAGACCGATGGTCAGAGGGCGCATTGTGCGGTTAACCAATCCGAGATCCCCAACTCGTTCAGAATCATAACATGACCATCGGCTCATGGAACGGCGTAGGAAACTTGGTAAGTCCTCCTACGATGAATTCGGTGCCGGGAACTCGGTAAACTGACTGAGAATGAAGGCGCTCACGGCACGCCGGTACTTGATTTCAGGCCGGGTGCAAGGGGTTGGATTCCGGAATTTCGCCCAACGGGCGGCCAGGGAGACCGGCGTCAGCGGATGGGCCCGCAACCTGGAGGACGGCCGCGTGGAAGTTCACGCCAATGGCTCCGCGCTCCAGCTCGACGAGTTCGAATCGCGCCTGCGAAGCGGCCCGCGCTTTGCCGATGTGCGCGGCTTCGAATCGATGGAAGCGGCGGTGGAACATACGACGGGCTTTTTCATTCGATGATAGAATGAGGCGTCTCCCTAAATGAATCATTTGAAAAGCCTGATACGGGAAGTACCCGATTTCCCGAAACCCGGAATTCTGTTCTATGACATCACCACTTTGCTCAAGGACGCCGCGGGTCTGCGTTCGCTGATCGACGAGTTGGGCGCCGGATACGCCGGCAAACGGATCGATAAGGTGGTCGGAATCGAGGCCCGCGGCTTCATCTTCGCGCCCGCGGTCGCCTATGCGCTGAACGCCGGATTTGTGCCCGTCCGCAAGCCGAAAAAATTGCCCGCCGCGACCGAGCGCGTCGAATATCAACTCGAATACGGCACCGACGCGCTCGAAATTCATCGGGACGCAATCGATCAAGGCGAGCAGGTTCTGATCGTCGACGACGTTCTGGCGACCGGAGGCACGGCGGCGGCCGTGGCGAAGCTGGTGGAGAAGCTCGGCGGAACCGTGGCGGGATTGGGTTTCGTAATCGAGCTCGATTTTCTGAACGGCCGCGACAAAATTCCCGGCTACGACATCCGCGCCATGCTGCACTATTAATGAGGGAAGGAGGCGGGAGCGGCGCTCGGTTTCATTCTGGCTTCTGACTTCTGACTCCTTAGCAATGAGATCGGCCAAGGTCCGCTCACTCGCGAAAATCAATCTCGATCTCCGCATCCTTAACAAGCGCGACGACGGTTTTCATGAGCTCCGCACGGTTTTTCAAACCATTTCTCTTGCCGATACGATCGAAATCCACTTCAGCCGGTCGAAAAAAACGGAACTGACCATCGAGGGCAGCGCCGCCATTCCCGATAACCTGATCCTCCGCGCCGCCCGAGCCGTTCTCGATGCCTCACGGCTCCACGCCCGCGTCCATTTTCGATTGACCAAGAAAATCCCCATGGGCGCCGGACTCGGAGGCGGATCGAGCAACGCCGCTGCCATCCTTTTGGCGCTTCCGGCACTCTCAGGACGCACGGCACCGGTCGAAGCCATTGCCGCCGAACTCGGCAGCGACGTTCCCTTTTTCCTTCAAGGCGGTACCGCCGTCGCCGTCGGCCGCGGAACCGAGTTTTATAACCTTCCCGACCTTGCGGAAGAGCCGATTTTGGTGGCGGGATCGGGCGTTCACGTGGCGACCGGCGCAGCCTATCAGGCGCTGGGCCGCGGTTTGACTTTCATCGAATTGTCAAGTAGCATTAGAAGTTTCCAGGGGTTTGTGCGGGCGCTTGGCGATGGGCGTCGCGCGACCCTGGCGAGTGCGCTCAGCCGGAACGACTTCGAGGCGGTCGTTTTCAGGCAATATCCCCAGCTTAAAACGATCCTGGGAAAGCTATCGAAATCCGGCGCCGCGGGAGCCCGGATGACGGGAAGCGGGTCGGCTGTTTTCGCCATTTATCGTTCCGCGGAGGAACGGGAGCGCGCCCGAACGATGTTAAACGGGGATCGGAGCTTCAGCGGCTGTCGGGTGACGCCGGCGAGATTGATCAGCCGGCCGGGTTACGAGCGCTTGTGGCGCCGGCAGTTGCGGGAGCATATCGATCCCGGTGACGATTTATGGCCGCCCCGAAGCCGGTACGCGCAATGAGGTTCAATCACTTCA
The DNA here is from genome assembly GCA_035319685.1 of Bryobacteraceae bacterium. Taxonomy (GTDB): domain Bacteria; phylum Acidobacteriota; class Terriglobia; order Bryobacterales; family Bryobacteraceae; genus Palsa-187. The sequence goes on from DATHCE010000354.1 coordinate 18,240, forward strand.
AGGTATTCACGGGCAACGCGAATCCCGCTCTGGCGGCCGAGATTTGCTATGAGCTCGGCTGTCCGCTGGCCGCGGTGACCGTCAAGCAGTTCTCCGACGGCGAGGTACACTTGCAGATCCAGGAAAATGTCCGCGGCGCCGACGTTTTCGTGGTCCAGCCGACCTGCACCCCGGTCGACAAACACCTGATGGAATTGCTGCTCATGATGGATGCGCTGAAGCGCGCCTCAGCGGAGCGCATCACCGCGGTGTTACCCTATTATGGGTATGCGCGGCAGGACCGGAAGGACCGGCCCCGTATGCCGATTTCGGCCCGTCTGGTGGCGAGTCTACTGGAGCGCGCCGGAGCCAACCGCATTCTGGCCCTCGATCTGCATGCAGCCCAGATTCAGGGCTTTTTCGATGTCCCGGTGGATCATCTGTTTGCGACGCCGGTGATGATCGATTATTTCGCCGAGATGGGCGGACCGGGGTTGACCGTGGTTTCGCCGGATGCGGGGGGCGTGGAACGGGCTCGCGCGTTCGCCAAACGTCTGGATTCGCCACTGGCGATTATCGACAAGCGGCGCACCGATGTGAACGTCGCCGAGGTGATGCACATCATCGGCGAGGTGGAAGGACAGGATTGCCTGATCGTGGACGATTTGATCGACACGGCGGGGACGCTGGTGAAGGCAGCCGAGGCGCTTTTAAAACAGGGCGCCACGAGCGTGCGCGCGTGCGCGACGCATGCCGTGCTGTCGGGACCGGCGGTGGAACGGATCGAGAATTCGGAGATCGAGGAAGTGATCGTGACCAATTCGATTCCTTTGGCCGATGAAGCGGACAGTTGCCGAAGAATTAAACAGCTTTCCGTAGCTCCGCTGCTCGCCAAGGCGATCGAGTCGATTCACGAAGACGGATCGGTCAGCACGTTATTTGTTTAGTTTGAGGAAACGATGAGAAAAGATATTACCGTTGAAGCCCAGCCGCGCGGCACCCGGGGTAAGAATGAAGCGCGCCGTCTGCGCGCGGCCGGCAACGCGCCGGGAGTGATCTACGGCTCCGGCGGCCACTCCGTGGCGGTGGCCGTCAACCCCAAAGAGATCCATAAAATTCTGCACAGCAAGACCGGTCACAACACCATCTTCAACCTGAACATCAAGGACGTCGAGAACACGCCGGTGATGATCATCGACTGGCAGCTCGATCCCATCAAGGAAACGCTGCTGCACGTCGACCTGAAGCGTATCGACCTGTCCAAGCGGATTCGCGTGAAGATCCCGGTCCATACCGCGGGCGAACCGAAGGGCGTGAAACTCCAGGGCGGCATGCACGAAGCGATCACCCGCGAAATCGAGGTCGAGTGCCTGCCCGACGACATCCCCGAGGGGTTCACGGTTGACGTAACGGAACTGATGCTCGGCCAAAGCATCCGCGCGAGTGAAATTCCGCTGACCGGTTCGATGCGGTTGCTGAGCAATCCCGACTCGGTGATTTCGCACGTCGTGGCCCTGAAGGCGGAAGCGGAGCCCGTACCGGCCGAGGGTGCGGCCCCGGCGGCGGTAGCCGAGCCGGAAGTCATCAAGAAGGGCAAGAAGGAAGAAGAGGGCGTGGCTCCGGTGGAGGAAAAGGAAAAGGAAAAGAAGGGAAAGAAATAGTGGTCAGCGGCCACTGAATGGACTTTGTAATCGTTGGCCTCGGCAATCCCGGCGTCGAATACGAACATACGCCGCACAACCTGGGCTTTATGGTGATTGACCGGCTCGCCGGATCGCACGCGATCCGGGTCAGCCGGAAGGAAAACATGTCACTGGTGGGGCTGGGTACGATCCAGGACAAACCGG
>DATHCE010000355.1:0-3419 GCA_035319685.1 Bryobacteraceae bacterium
GGAGAAGCCGGGCGTCGCCGACGTGACGCTGAAGTTCGAAACGGCGCTGCCGGGCAAGATGGACCCGGGAGAGCAGCTTTCCTTTGAAGGTGTCGCCAAAGCGTACACCAAGGATCCCTACATGCTGACGATTGAAACCGATAAGGACAAGATCGAAGGCTGGACGGGCAAGAACGTCGTGCGACCGGCCCCGAAGAAGAAATCGCAGTAGTTAAAAGAAGGAGTCAGGAGTCAGAATCAAGGCCTGACGGCGGTTGGGCTTGTTTCCGGCTCCTGGGCGGGCGGCATGGAACCCCGCCGTCACCGGCGGGGCTTGTTTCCGGCTGCTGGCAGAGCGGCATGGAACCCCGTTACGAGTTCGTGTGAAAACAGCGATTTTTACCCCGGCATGACTGCCGGGGCTTGCTCGGCGATTGCCCTCAACGACATCGCCAAGCCCGGCTAGTGACCGGCGGGGCTTGTTTCTCACTCTTCGCGCAGGGCGACTAGCGGATCGATGTGTGCGGATTTGCGCGCCGGGAGGTAGCAGGCGAGCATCGCGAGCGCGGCGAGCAGGAGCGGAGCGCCGGCGATCAGGCGCGGGTCGTTCGCGGCGGTTTGGAACACCTGCGCGAACACGTTGAGAATCGCCGAGAGCGAACGCGCCAGCATCCAGGCAAACAGGAATCCCAACACGCTGCCGATCGCGACCAGCGCGGAGCCTTCGCGCAACACCAATCGCAGCACCTGCGCTTTGCGCGCCCCGAGCGCCATGCGGATGCCGATCTCCTTGCGGCGTTGCGCGACCGAATACGCCGTCACGCCGGCGAGGCCGATCGAGGCGAGAATCAATCCGAAAATACCCATGCCTCCATAGAAGACCGTGCCGATGCGCAGAGCGGCGTTGTCGTCGTCGAGGGCGCGCGCGAGCGTACGGATGTTGAAGACGGTGATGTTGGGATCGATGGAGGCGATTTCCCGGCGAACGCCTTCGACCGCATCCGAGCCGGCGCCGGCGCGCACCATCAGCGTCATTCCTGCGGCGGGCGGATGCGCGAGATTGTCGTGATTGAGCGGAAGATAGACCGCGGAGTTGGTGATGCCCGAAAAGACGCCGCCCTTCAGATCGGGCACGATGCCGACCACCGCATAGGATTTCGAGTCTTGATCGAGGCGGCGGCCGAGCGCGTCCTGATGAGGGAACATCCGGCCGGCGGCGGTCTCGCTGAGAATGATGGGAATGATGGCCGAGGCATCGATGCGCTGATCGTGATCGTCAAACTCGCGGCCGGCGATGGGACGAATGCTGAGCGAGGCGAAATATCGCGGGCCCACCGGCAGGCGAATCGCGGAACTCATGGTGAGCGTCTGGGTCGCGGATCCGGGCGCGGTGTTGGAAGTGAAGCTGGTCATGCCCGCATCGCCGCCGAAGGGAGGCGCGGCCGCCAGAGCGACGTTCTGAACCGCGCCGACGCCGCGCAGACGGTCCGGCAGATTGTCGAAGAAGGCCGCGGCCTGATCGGGCGTGTAGCCGTCGCGAATGGGATCGATGGAGAACAGGTAAAGCTGGGAGGGATCGAAGGGCACGTCGGCCTGAGAACCGCGGTTGTAGCCGAGCACGAGGAATCCGCAGATCAGGAGGAGGGCGAGCGATCCGGCGACCTGGCAGACGACGAGAATATTTCGCAGTCCGAAGCGGCGATGGGCGCGCAGGCCGCTGCCACCCTCTTTGAGCGTCGGGGCGACGTCGGCTTTGGTCGCGGCAAAGGCGGGCGCGAGACCGAATCCGAGCCCGGCGATGATTGAAAGGGCGACGGTGAAGACGAGGACGGTCGAGTCGGGGCGGATATCGAACTGCCACGGGATCGCGCCGGGGAGCTTGACTTGCGAAACGAGATGCGCGAGCCAGTCGCCGAACAGAAATCCGGCCAAGCCGCCGGCGAGCGCGATCACCAGACTCTCGATCACCAGTTGGCGGATGAGACGAAAACGGCTGGCGCCGATGGCGAGGCGGATCGCGATTTCCTTACGCCGCGCGGCGCCGCGCGCGAGCAGCATGTTTGCCAGGTTCATGCACGCGATGGTCAGAAGCAGGCCCATCAGCACGCCATACATGCCGAAGATGACGGGGCGAAGCTGTTTATCCATCGGCATGACGGTTCCGGCGGGGAGCATGTGCACACGCTGGCCCTTGCGATTGCGCTCGGGGTCGAGCGTCGATTCGTCCAAATGGCGGGCCAGGGTATCGAGCGCGGCTTCGGCGGACTCCATGGTGACGCCGGGCGCGAGGCGAAAAACGACGTTGAACATTTTGGCGCCGGAATTGTGAGTCACGTCGCCGGCGAGTTCGGGCGCGGTCGAGGGGGGCGCGGTGGAGAGAAGAAACAGATCGGCGGCGATCACGGGCATGACGCCCAGAAAATCCTTGGCGGCGACGCCGGCGATGGTCGCGGAATGGCCGTTCAAGCGGATTACGCGGCCGATCGCGGAAGGATCGGCGTGGAGGTGACTGCGCCAGAATCGCTCGCTGACGACGACCAGGGCGGGCTCGCCGGGCTTGTCAATCGAGGGATCAAAGACGCGGCCTAGCGATGGTCCGACGCCGAAGACGGAAAAATATTCGGGCGAGACGATTTGTCCGAAGATGCGTTCGGGCTTGGAGCTCGGGTCGAGCGCGACGCCGAACGGCACGGCCTGCATCACGGCGGCGGCGCCGGCGAACAGATCGTGACGGTCGCGATACTGCTCGAAGTAAGGATAGGAAATTCCGCGCGCCATCACCAGCTGTTTGGGCGAGCGCGCGGCGGGCATGTCGCGCAGCATGAGCGCGTTGATTTCGCTGAACACGGCGGTGGTGACGCCGATGCCCAGGCCGAGGGAAATGATCCCGACGGCGGCAAATCCGGCCGATTTCGTCAGCGCGCGCAGCGCATAGGCGAGGTCGCGGCGGAGCTCGCTCGCATATTCGACAGGAATGCATAGCGTCAGACGCCCGAGCAGGCGCAGCAGGCCGACAAATCCATGCTGGTTCCAGATGTCGAGGACACAGTCTTCGCCAAGCTGGATCACGTCGGCGCCGTAGAGAATTTGAAATTCGTGAGGGAAGGCGCGCGCCAGCCGGCGATAGATCCACAGGCAGAAGTTCACGGCAGGATTCATGAGCGGACCTCAAAACCTCGCTTGGACGTTAGCACTGAGCGGATATCGTGGTCAAGGTCGTTGGCGTTTTGGCGCAGGCCCTGCGTGAAATCACCCATGGAAAGAGATGAGGCGCGCTCGAATCGGCAAATGATTAGCGTCAATTCCCGGGAACAACGATTTGGCTCTCGGAGTGCAACGGCCAAAAGCAGCGGAAAGCATGGCATGGTGTGAGGGGCTCGCTGTTGATGGGGACTCTTCGCGATTCGCCGGGTTGCGGAAAGACAGGCGACGCGAAGGGA
>DATHCE010000356.1:0-4618 GCA_035319685.1 Bryobacteraceae bacterium
CTACCTGAATTCGGAAGACCTGATGCGAGAGACGGCCCTCAAGAAACTGAAGCTGCGTTTGAAGGACCGCATGGAGCTGATTCTCGCCCAGCATGAGCGGGCGATGCACCACTAGCGTCGGGCGGGTGTTTCACTTCTGTCGTACAATACATCCGCATTCAAACAGGCCGATCATCGGGGCTTGAGCGCGTGAGAAGTTCGCGGTCTGCCGCGCACATTCCAGGTCAGGACAGTACTTTCCGCACGACATGGTCAAAGAAGCGTACAAATTTGCGATTCCGCCGCTCTTGCTCGGCGGCATCTGCTTGATTTTGGGGTGGAAGTGGCCTGCGGGCGTCTTGATTTTTCTGGGGCTCTTCGTTTTCTACTTCTTTCGCGATCCTGAGCGGGAGATTCCAACAGATCCCAGAGTCGTTGTGTCGCCCGCCGACGGGCACGTGGTGGAAATCGTTGACGAAGAGTTCGAATCGAAGATGGGGCATCGCATCAGCATCTTCCTCTCGATCTGGGATGTACACGTACAGCGCGCGCCGGCGGCGGGACGCATCGCCAAAGTGGTCCACCGGCCAGGAAAATTCTTTGGCGCCTATCGTTCGGCTGCCTCGCGCGAGAACGAGCAGAACATCATCTACGTCGATGCGCCGAAGGGCACGTTGGTCTTCAAACAAATCGCCGGAGCGATCGCCCGGCGCGTGCTATGCTGGAAACAGCCGGGCGATGCGGTGGCAATCGGCGAGCGGGTAGGAATGATACGATTCGGTTCGCGCGTCGATGTTTGGTTTCCAATGGAATCGCAAGTCACAGTGAAGCGCGGACAGTTCGCCAAGGGCGGAGAAACGGTAATCGCGAAATGGAATTCAACCAGCTAGATCCGATCGGGCACGACGAGCGATCGAGGAACCCACTGCGAAATCCGCGGCTTCGCCGGGGCGTCTACATCCTTCCCAGCGTTTTCACGGTGGCGAATCTGCTCTGCGGATACTACGCGATCCTGGCGACGCTCGAGGGCACGGTTGCCGATATGGACAACGCGGCGCGGGCCATCGGCTTCGCGATCATTTTCGATTCGCTGGACGGGCGCGTAGCCCGCGCGATGGGCACGAACAGCGAGTTTGGAAAACAGTTCGATTCGCTGGCCGATGTGGTCACCTTCGGGATGGCTCCCGCGTTTCTCGCGTACGCCTGGGGCATCCACGCTGTCGCAGCTGTGGGATTGCCCGAGGAGTCGCATCTCATCCAGCTCGGCTGGCTGGTGGGCTTCTTCTACCTCGGCGCTTGCGCGTGGCGGCTGGCTCGCTTCAACATTCAGGGCATGGCGCCGGGAGGTAACCGGTACTTTGCGGGGATGCCGACACCAGCGGCGGCGGGCATGATCGCGGCCACGGTGCACTTCTTTCAAAATCCGATTTCCGATCCGCGGCTTTCGGTGTTGTGGCTCGCGCTGCTCGTGGCGCTCGGACTGCTGATGTCGAGCACGATACGCCACTACAGCTTCAAGGACATTCCATGGACGCGGCGCTGGCCCTCGCTATCGGTGGTGCTGCTGGTGATGCTGGGCGGCGTAGTTTGGTTCTTCTCGCGGCCCGCACTCATGATCATGGCGACCGCGTACACTCTGCATGGTATCGTCCTCTACACTATCCGCACTGCACGTCATCGCTTGGCTTCACGCCACGCCTGAGCCATGCCCTCCGGGCCCCGGGCGTTTCATCGCGTCGCAATCGTCGGCGCGTCTTCACTACTCGGCAAAGAACTGAAGCAGGTTCTCGAAGACCGCAATTTTCCGGCGAGCGAAACTGTTCTGTTGGACGAGAGTGTGATGGCCGGAACCCTGACGGAGGCGGCCGGCGAGGCGACTTTCATTCGGGCGCTTGAAGAGGATAGCTTCGAGGGCGCGGAGTTCGCATTCTTCGCGGGAAGCGCATCCGACGCTGAGCGAAACTGGTCCGTCGCGCACAGGGCTGGCGCGACCGTGATCGACATGAGCGGCGCGTTGGCGGGGGCCCCCGGCGCAACGCACACCATCTCATGGATACCGGCGCTCGCGGCGGTGCTGCCCTCACAGACGGTCGCGACAGGGAATGGATCTGCTGCTCCTGGGGTTTATGCGTCCCCTTCTGCGCCCGTCATCATCGCATGCACGCTCGCTGCAGGGCTGAAGGCATCCGCGACGCAGCGGCTGTCGGTGCTCCTGTTCCCTCCGGTTTCCGAACGCGGGCAAGCGGGCATCGAGGAGTTGGAGAGCCAAACGGCCAGCCTGCTCTCATTTCGCGAAATCGCGAGACCTGTCTTCGACGCACAGGTCGCCTTCAATCTGCTCACTCGTTATGGCGAAGGCAGTACGACGAATTTGCGCGACATCCGCGATGGAATTGCGCGCGAGGTAGCTCGCTATCTCGCCGGGCGCGCCCCGGCGCCCGCAATTCAGTTGGTGCAAGCGCCTGTATTTTACGGGTATGCTTTCGCGGCGTACGCGGAGATGGCTTCGCCGGTGGCGCCAGCGGATATCGAAGAGGCGCTGGCGAAGCTTGGCGTGAAGATCGCCGGGCCGGGCGATATCCCACCGACGAACGTCAGCGCGGCAGGCGAAACTGAAATCCAGATCGCGCGGATTGAGCCCGATCCAAACATCGCGAGCGGCGTCTGGATCTGGGGAGTCGCGGACAATCTGCGCCTGGCGGCTACCAACGCTGTGCGCGTCGCGGAGGAACTTGTTGCAGGATCTACAGCACAGCGGAACTGACGACGGACAAATCCGGTGCGCTATGCGCATGGCCGCCCTTTTGCTGGCGCTGGCGTGTGCGGGCTGCGGGTACCACGTGGCGGGTCGCGCCGCACAGTTGCCGTCGGATTGGAAGACTATCGCTATTCCTGCATTCAAGAACGATACGACGCGCTATCGCATCGAGCAGCGCTTCACCCAAGCGGTGATCCGCGAATTCATTACACGGACGAAGTACCGCGTCGTGCAGGATCGGGACTCGGCGGATGCAACCCTGACTGGAGAAGTGCTTTCGATCGAAACCAATCCGATCCTGTTCGAGGCCACCACCGGGCAGGTGACGATGATGCTCGTTACCGTACACACAAAAGTGCAACTGATCGACAATCAGACGCAGAAATCCGTTTACGAAAACAAGGACATGGTTTTCCGCGAGGAGTATCAGATCTCCACGGACGTGAACACGTTTTTCGAGGAGCAGGACCCGGCGCTCGACCGAATGTCACACGATCTTGCTTCGCACCTCGTCGCGGATGTGCTGGAGAATTTCTGATGGCGGCAGCTTCTCCGGAAAAGCTCCTCGAACGGCTCGCGCGCGGCGAGCCGATTGCGGCCGTTGTGCTGTTGGGCACCGATCTCTATCTGCGCGAGATGTGCCGCAATCGAATCATTGATGCCTTCGTGCCCGAGGAAGCGCGCGATTGGGCGGTGGCGCGGCTTTCCGCGAGCGATTCGGGCTGGGACGAAATCCTCGTGCGGGCGCAGACGCGACCGATGCTTGCGCCGTGCCAAGTCGTGATTGTCGAGGAAGCCGAATCGGTGGAGAAGCTCGGCGAGAAATCGCGAGATGAGATTCTCGAAGCTCTGGAAAAGTACCTGGCGTCGCCCGCGCCCTTCACCGTGCTGGTGATCGAAGCGGCTGCGCTCGATGGGCGCTCGAAGTTCTCGAAGCTGTTGCAGGAAAAAGCGCTGGTAGTCGAGCTGACGATCGGCGCAGAATCCGCTTCCCTACTCGCCATACAGATGGCGAAGGAACTCGGCGCGGAAATCGACCGAGACGCCGCTGCCCTGCTGGCCGAAATCTTGAATGGCTCGCCCGCGCGCATGCGCATCGAACTGGAAAAGCTGGCGACCTACGCGCGGGGGCGGCGCATCACGCCGGCCGACATCGAGGCGCTGGTGGTGGCGGCGCGCAAGAACACGGTGTGGCAACTGGCCGACATGCTGGCAAGCCGCAAGCGCGACGCGGCGTTGGCGTTTCTCGATAATCTGCTTCGCGAGGGCGAGCAACCGGCGGGGATTGTGGGCGCGCTCGCGTGGATGTATCGAAAGCTGATCGAAGCGCGCGATCTGCCAGCATATACGAACGGATTTCAAGCGGTGAGGCACTTGAACATGAGGCCCGAAGCCGCGGAGGCGGCGGTCCGGCAGGCGCATCGGATCCCGAAAACGGACTTGGTGGCCGGGCTCATCGCTCTGGCTGAGGCCGACAGCCAGTTGAAATCGGCGAATCCGGATCCGCGCGCCATGATGGAGTTTCTCGTCGCGCGGCTTACTTCACCGGCGGCGCGGTCCACCGCCCGCTCAGCCTAGATTTTCCCCGCAAAAGAAAAGGCGCGCGCGATCTGCGAGCGCCTGTCCGGAACTCGAAAAGCCTACTTTTTCGCTTTGAGCGCGTTTAACGCGAGTGCTAGACGCGACTTATAGCGGTTGGCGGTATTCTCGGTCAGCGAGCGCCTGCGGACGGCCCGGTCGATTTCCGAAAACGTGGAGGAGGCGAGCTTCTCCGCTCCGGCTGCGTCCGCGGAGCTGAGCGCGGTGCGCATGCGGCGGATGGCCGTGCGGACCCGCGTGCGGTTCATGCGATTGATCGCCGCGCGCCGCTCCGCATGGCGA
>DATHCE010000357.1:0-2801 GCA_035319685.1 Bryobacteraceae bacterium
GGAAAATGCCGATGGCCGGCGCTGCTGCTCGGCGAGACCGGCACCGGCAAAGAAGTGGTCGCGCGCGCTATCCATAATATAAGCCCGGAGGGCGCGTTCGTGACCATCGACTGCTCCGCTATGGTTGGCCCGCTGATGGAAAGCGAACTGTTCGGGCACGTGAAGGGTGCATTCACGGGAGCAGCGGCGGCGAAGATGGGCTTGATCGAAGCCGCCAACGGCGGCACGGCGATGTTCGACGAAATCGGCGAACTGCCGCTCGACTTGCAAGCCAAGCTGTTGCGAGTCTTGCAGGAAAAGGAATTCCGGCCGGTGGGATCGATCACCAGCCGGCGTTCCGATTTCCGCGTGATCGCCGCCACCAATCGCGACCTGGCCAAGGAAGTGGAAAAAGGGACCTTTCGCCGCGACCTGTACTTCCGGCTCAATGTCATTAATATAAAGATCGCGCCGCTGCGCGAGCGCAAGGAGGATATCCCCGCGCTCATCAATCACTTCCTTTCACGCGTGGGGGGAAACTATACGCTCACTGCGGAGGCGATGGAGGTGATGCTCAGCTATGACTGGCCGGGCAACGTCCGCGAGCTTGAAAATTGTATCCAGCACATGGTCGCAATCAACTCGGGACCGCTGCTTCACGTCGGGGATCTTCCATCCAACCTGCAAAATTTCATTGCACAGAAGAAATCTCAATACCTGATGGCTGCCGCCACCGCTTATCCTTATTCACAACCCAATCCTTCGCAACACGATGCTTCGATGCTCGAAACCGGCGCCGCCATTTCCGTCCCGATTCCGCAAGATATTCCACCGGTGATCCCGTTAACGGAGCTGGAGCGGCGTGCCATTCTGAACGCGCTCGAATATACCAAGGGCGATCGTGCCGTTGCGGCACATCTGCTGGGAATCGGGCGGACCACTCTCTATCGAAAGCTAAAAGAATACAACTTAGCCAATTAATTTCGGGAGACGAGAGCAGGCGTCGCGCCACTAAATTCTGATCGGAAAACTTCGCCATGAATGTTCGTGTCCTGCTAGTCGAGTCCGAGCCGCAAGACGCACTCTTCTTGCGAGACGTCCTGGTGGAAATCGAATCCGGGCGGTACTGGAACAAGTGGGTGCACATCGAAACGCTCCACGCCTCGTCGTGGACCGAGGCTTCGCTGATTCTCGCCAACGAGCCGATTGACCTGATCCTGCTCGATCCGGACCTGTCCGACAGCCACGGCGTCGCCACATTCCGGCGAGTGCAGGCCGTGGCCGAACACATCCCCCTGGTCCTGTTGCTGGGACCCGAGGATACCGCGATGGGAGTTCGTATGGTTCGCGAAGGTGCGCAGGATTTTCTGATCAAGCGGCAAATCGACTGCGCGCCGCTGGCGCACGCGATGCACAACGCGATGGAGCGGCATCGTCTGATAAGCGCTGCCCGTGCCGCGTCGGCCACCGATTCGCTCACGGGCCTTCCCAACCGCGGCGGATTCCTCACCTTCGCCGATCGCGACCGCAAGCTGGCGGAGCGCCTGGGACGCCGCTTGATGATCGTCGTGGCGGAGCCGCGGAGCCTGGATGAGGTGGCCAGCGCGTTCGGGGAACAACGTCGCGACCTGGCGCTGGTGGAAACGGCCGACCATCTGCGCAGCCTCGCCGGTCCCACCGATCTGGTTGGGCGCATCGGAGCGGGCCGCTTCGGCATGGCCATTTTCGAAACCGACGTTGAAACGCTCGAAGAGGCCTGGGCGCGGATTCACACCGCGGGCGAGTCGCACCGCATTCGTATCGGCGCAGCGATCTTCAACGTGGATCGTCCCGTATCGCTCGATGTGTTGCTGAACCAGGCGGCCGGCGACCTCGCTCCCAACGCCATGGCCATGCCCGGATAAGAGTTCAACCGGGTAGTATTCTAGGTGTGCCGATCGCTCTGGACGCGACCTACAGTCTGGGCCGCAATCTCTCCGGCGTGGGCGTTTATTCCCGCGAAATCATGCACGGTCTCACCGCCGCGCATCCGGAGGAAGAGTTCCTGTTCTGCTATCGCCCGCATCGGTTCGCGCGCTCTTACCGCCAGACGTTGCCGGCGAATGCCACGCGCCGGCTGCTGATCGGCCAGCCGCCCGGCGACCTGTTTCATGCCCTGAATCAGCGGGTGGATCGGCGCGCGCGAAAGACCGTCTCGACCTTCCACGATCTGTTTGTGCTCACCGGCGAGTACTCGACGCCCGAATTTCGAGCCCGCTTCGCGGAGCAGGCCCGTGGCGCGGCAGAACGTAGCGACGCGATCATCGCAGTTTCGCGTTTCACAGCGGAACACGTCGAAAATTTACTGGGGGTTCCCGTCGCCCGCATTCGAGTGGTGCCGCACGGCGTGCACATCCCCCAAAAAATCGCCGGGATCCCGGGGCGTGAAAATCTGGTCCTGTTCGTCGGCGCCATTCAGAAGCGCAAGAACGTGGCGCGGCTGATCCAGGCCTTCGAGCGGATTCCCGATTCCTGGCGCCTCGCGCTGGCGGGCGCGCCCGACGGATTCGGCGCGGCCGAGGAATTGCGGCTGATCGAAACCAGCCCCAAGCGAAATTCGATCGACGTTCTTGGTTATGTGTCCGCGCAAGAGCTGGCCCGGTTGTATCAGCGCGCGAGCATCCTCGCGTTTCCCTCCCTCGACGAAGGTTTCGGGATGACGGTGCTGGAGGCGATGGCGCACGGCGTTGCGGTGCTCACGTCGAACCGTTCGGCGTTGCCCGAAGTCGCCGGCGATGCTGCGCTGCTGGTGGATCCGCAAGACACCGATGCGATCGCCCGCG
>DATHCE010000358.1:0-9103 GCA_035319685.1 Bryobacteraceae bacterium
AATCGGTGCGCTGGATTGGCTGGAGCCGCCTCCGGAATCGGCGATGGCCGCTGCGAATGCTCTGCTCGATCGATTGAGCGCCACGCCCGAAATGGCGAATCTGCCTTTGCCGCCGCGTCTTGCCAAATTGGCGCTCGAAGCCGCGCGAAGAGGCGTTGCCAGGATGGGATGCGCGGCCGCCGCGGTGTTGAGCGCGGGCGAACGCGGGTCCCCCGATTTGCTCACGTTGATCGATTCCGATTGGCAGCCGCAGACGCGGCGCGTATACGATCAGCTTCGGCGAATGGTCCGCGGCGGCGACGGCAAAGATGACCGCGAGCTTCTGCAGGCGGTGCTGGCGGCGTTTCCGGATCGGGTGGCGCGGCATCGCGCGGATGGAGAATTGCTGCTCGCCTCCGGCGGCTCGGCGCGATTGCCGGATTGCCGGAATGATTTTCTGGTCGCGCTGGATATTGAGGATCGTCGCGAGCGGGGACTACCCCTGGTTCGTCTGGCCGCACCGATCGAGCCGGAGTGGCTCCTGGATCGCGCGGCGGAGCGCAGCACGCTCGAATGGAATCGCGAGGCGGAACGAGTCGAGCAGGTGTCCGCGCTGGTTTACGATCAGCTCGTCATCGAAGAGACGCGCGGGCCGGCTCCGGATTCCGACGAGACGTGGCGGTTGCTTGCCGCGAAAGCGCTCGAAGCCGATTTCGGGCGCTTCGCCGATCGTGACGAACTCGATCAACTGAAAGCGCGCTGCGCCTTTGCCGGGATAGAACTCGACGTCGAGGCCACACTTCGGGAATTATGCCGCGGGCGATCGAGCTTCGCCGAACTCGCATCGGCGCGGCTGCTCGATCGATTGCGTCCGCCGCGCTTGAATCAGATCGCGCCGGAGCGATTGCGCCTGCCCGGCGGGCGCGAAGTCAAGGTGCATTACGATGCCGCGAAACCGCCGTGGATCGAATCGCGCCTGCAGGATTTTTTCGGACTTAAGGAAACTCCGCGAATCGGCAACACGCCTGTCGTGGTGCATCTGCTTGCGCCGAACCGCCGGCCGGTGCAGGTCACCACCGATCTCGCCGGGTTCTGGCAGCGGCTCTACCCGCAAGTGCGCCGCGAGTTGTCGCGGCGCTACCCCAAGCACAAATGGCCGGACAATCCGTGATTCATTCGCGGCGCGAAACGACGCAGGTCCACTCGCCGTGATCGTCTTCGAAGCCTGATAAAATTTGCACCGGCGCGACGCGCTCGAATTCCTCACGCAGATCTTCGATCACGCTTCCGCTGATGTTTGCGACCACCACGTCGAACGATCCGCTGCGCACCGCATCGACGCTGCCGACGAAAAACGGGACCATTTTCGCGGCTTCCGGATCGATGTCGCACGCGATCACGCGTCGGGCGCCGAGCAGCTTCGCGGCGATCGACAGAATGCCCGATCCCGTTCCTACGTCGAGGACCGAATCGCCGGGCCGGATGATTCGCTCCATCGCTTCCAGGCACAAGCGCGTGCATGGATGCTGGCCGGTGCCGCACTGCAATCCGGGATTGATTTCGAGCCGCAACCGGCCGGTCGGCGCCGGTTCGGTTCGCCACGGCGCGACGATGAAAAATTTCTCGCCGACCAGCAGCGGAGGCCACGCGTCGTAGGTCCGTTGGACCCAGTCGACCTCCTCGCAGATTTTCGCTTCGCCGAAGCGCGCCGCGGATTCACGATCGCAAAAAAACGCTTCGATCCAGCCGTCGTGCTCGATGATGCCCGTGGTTCCTGCTTCGTACAAGTCGGCGAGTTGATCGGGCGACGCCCTCACGGAGAACATCAGCCTTGCACGCGCTTGGTTTTCCCTTCCCAGAATTTTTCCTTGAGGACCATCTTGCGGATTTTGCCGGTTCCGGTTTTGGGAAGCGCTTCGGTGGAAAATTCGACCACTCGCGGCAGCTTGAATTTTCCCAGGCGCTGCCCCAGGAACGCGAGGAGCTCCTCTTCGGTCAGCCTCTGGCCCGGCTTCAACACCACGATCGCGGCGGGGACTTCGCCCCACTGCTCGTTGGGCGCCGGAACCACTGCGCACTCGAACACCGCCGGGTGCGAGAAGATGGCGCGCTCGACTTCGATCGAGGAAATGTTTTCGCCGCCGGAAATGATGATCTCCTTCTTGCGGTCGACGATGTGGATGTAGCCGTCCTGGCCCCACACGGCCATGTCGCCGGTGTGGAACCAGGGCCCGGTCATCACGGCCGCAGTGGCCTCCGGCTCCTTGTAATAGCCCTCCATCACGTGATCGCCCATGGCGACCACTTCGCCGATCGAAACCATGTCGCGCGGCACATCCTTCATGTCGAAATCCACCACGCGGATGGTCACACCGGGAATCGGCCATCCCGCCATCGCCTGATGCGCGATCCGCTCTTCATGGGATGCGTAGACTTTTTTCGGTCGCGACGAGGTGAGCACCGGGCATGTTTCGGTCAAACCGTAGCCGGCGATGCACTCGCACGAGGGAATCGCTCTCTCGACGCGCTCCACCAGCTCGGGCGACGATGCCGCGCCGCCGATCATCACGCGGCGCATGCTCGACAGATCGAAATGGGTGCGATCGGGCGCGTTGATCAGCGCGTTGGCCATGGTCGGAACCAGGCACATGTCGGTGGCCTTGTGTTCCTGGATCAGTCCGAACACAAACGTCGGCTCGAAGCGCCGCACCATCACCTGCTTGATTCCGTGCATGGTGGACGCCTGCGGGCGGCCCCAGCCGTTGGCGTGGAACATGGGGATGGTGTGCAGGTCCACCATCGATTCCATGTCCTTATAAATCGCGCCGACATCGATCGCGTGCACGTACAGCGTGCGATGCGATAGCGTCACGCCCTTCGGCGTTCCGGTGCTGCCGCTGGTGTAAAACAACTCGGCGATGGCGCTCTCATCGTAGGAAAATATATCGGCGCGGCCGGGGCGGCCCTGGTCGAGCAGCTCTTCGTAGGTCAGGTCGGCGACGGGAAGCGGGTCATCGAGCGAAATCCAGCGCTCGATCGATGCGCAACTCGTACGCAGCTTATCGATGATCGGCGCGAAGTCGGCTTCGAACAGCAGCATTTTCGCGCCAGAATGATTCAGAATGTTGGTCAGCTCCAGCTCGGAAAGCCGCACGTTGAGCGGCATCACGATTCCGCGCGCCTGCACCACGCCGTAATAGCCTTCAAGCAACTGATGGTTGTTGAAGCTGAGATAGGCGATGCGATCTCCCGCCTCCATCCCCAGTCTGGCGAGCGCGCTCGCGAGCTTCTCCGAGCGCTCGGCGAACTGCGCGTAGGTGAACTGGCGGTCTCCGGAAACGACTCCGATTTTGGAGCCAAACAAATCCACTGCCCGATGCAGGCAGCGTAACGGGGTTAAAGGAACGAACATATTTTATTGGCGTTCGGTGCTCTTGGCCTTGCCGATATCCTTGACGGATCCGGCACTACCGGCGGGATTATTCCGGTGCTCGATGCTGGTGGCCGTGTCGCGATCCGCGATGTATCCGGCTTCATCGCCGAGATTGCGGCGCGCGTACGCCCGCGCCCGGTATACGGCCGGGGCGTCGGGCAGCTCCTCGATCGCACGGTTATAATCGCCGATCGCTTTCTGATGCTCGCCGAGCAATTCGTAGATTTGGCCGCGCTCGAAGTAGGCATCCACGGTCGGCTGGACCTCGATCGATTTGGTGTATTGTTCCATCGCGTGCGACAAATCGCGGCGATCGCGATCGATGCTTCCGATGCCGATGTAGGCGGGCGCCAGGTTGGCGTTCAACGCGACCGCCTGTTCGAAGTCCGCGAGCGCGTTGTCGTCCTGATTGGTCAGGCGATGCGCCACGCCCCGCTCATAGTAAACTGTCGCCAGCTTGGGGGAAATGGCGAGCGCCCGATTAAAATGCGCGATGGCATTCTTGTAATTGCCCGGCTGCATCAGTCTCATGCCGGCCTGAAACTCCTGCTCGGCGCGCTGTGGAGCCGTCGCGATGTAAGCGTACACCGCCCAGCCTGTTACGCCCAGCATCGCCACCGAGAACGTGCTCCACAGCAGGCGCTTCTGCTGGGGGGTCAGGCGCGGTGGACTTTCCGGACGCGGCGCCGCCGGAGGCGGCTTGACCGCGTTCCACATGCGAGCGAAAACGGACTCAGCCATAGTTCCGCATTATACCTGACGCTATAACGTCGCGACGCGGCGATGCACCAGCAGGAAATACAATCCCAGCACCGCCAGCACCGATCCCGACGCCGCCATGGTCAGCGATACGGTGAACAACGGAATCAGCTTGCCGAGCACCAGGCTGCCCACCGGCATCCCGGCGCGAAAGGCCACGTTGTACACGCTCATCACCCGCCCCATCATTTCATCCGCGGTGATCGCCTGAACCAGGGACTGGATCATCGCGAACACGGTGATCAGCGTCGAGCCCCCGAGGAAAATCAGCACGGAGGAAAGCACCAGCGATTTCGACAGCGAAAACGCCGCGATCAATCCGCCCAGCACGATCAACCCGAGCAATGCCGTCCGCCCCTGGCGCTTCGTCTTGCCCATCGCCGCGACGATCAGCGCGCCGCACACCGAACCCGATCCGGAACAGACCAGCAGCTGCGTATACGTCCCGGCGCCGGCGTGAAAAATCTGCTTGGCGAACACCGGCAGGAACGTCAGCAACTGGAAGCCGAAAATCGTCATGCAGAACGCCAGCACGATCAGCGAATCCAGGCCGGCTTTGGTACGAATGAATCCGATCCCCTGCTTCATGCTGCTGAGAATCGATTCGTGCGTTTTCGCCGGAATGAATCCCACTCGAATTACGTACAGGGTAACGATCACCGCGATGAAGGAAACCCCGTTCAGCCCGAAGCACCACGCCGCGTTGAGTTTCGCCAGCGTGATGCCGGCGAGCGTCGGGCCGATCACGCGCGCCAGGTTGAACTGGATCGAGTTCCATGCGATCGCGTTCGGATAATCCTCGGGACCCACCAGCGTCGGCAGCATCGCGGAATAGGCGGGACCGCCGAAGCTCTGTCCCAGTCCGGAAACAAACGACAAGCTCAGGATGTGCCACACATGCACCATGTGGAAATGGAACAGCAGCGTCAGCGAGAAAGCGCTGCCCATCTGAATGTATTGCGACATCAGCAGCATCTGGCGCCGGTCGCGCCGGTCTGCGATCACCCCGCCCACTAGCGATAACAGAATGATCGGGGCCTGACCGAGAAACGCGTCCAGTCCCAGGTAGAACGGATTGTTCGACAGTTCATAAACCAGCCAGGCTTGCGCGACGATCTGCATCCAGGAGCCGATGCTCGAGGTGCACGCCCCCAGCCACATCAGGCGGAAATCGCGGTATTGGAAGGCTTTGAAAACTCGGTTGACCAAAGTGACCTGTCTTTCCGTTCGAAGCGCAAAGTGTGCCGCGGTTTTCGCGCTGCACTGCGTTTGCGCGTTCCGTGAGCCCGGACGCTAGGGTAGCGGCCGTTCTCTCCGGATCAGGTGCACCAGGTTTCCATCACAATCCGTGAAGAACACCAGACGGTTGCCCATGTTTGTGTACGGCTCGCCCAAAAAATGTACGCCTTGCGCGCGCAACGCCGCGTAGGCCGCGTCGAAATCCTCCACTTCAATCGCCAGATGACGGATCCCCGGGTCGCGCATCTTCTGATCCGCGCGCGGGCCCTCGGAGGGGATGATTTCGAGCATCGACCCGTTCGCTGCCCGCACGAAGTAGTTGCCGTCGTATTCGAAATTAATGCGGAATCCGAGATGATCCGCGTACCATTGCGCGAGCGCCACCGGGCTCGGCGACGCAATCGCGGTGTGCTCCAGTCCTGAGAACATACGAGTGATTCTATCAGCTTCCTCTTAGTACACTTCAAAACAGAAGACCGTGTTGGAGCCGTTGGGCGAGAGCGCATACTCGCCGTTATCGATCTGTTCATCCACTTCGACGCGATACAGGTTGCTATCGAGCCGCGTCACCGAAAGCCGCAGGGGCTTCGGGCCGCCGCGGAACCGCCTCTGCGCCATGGTCACTTCGCGGCGCCCGCCCTTTACATCCACCTTATACAGTTCCAGGCTCTGTGCGCTGATTTTGTCCGACTCGATAAGAAAGATCGGCTCGGCCAGCGGCGTGCGCGCCGGCGAGCTGGCTCCCTCGATCGTGAACGTAATCTCGTTGTGCTTGGCCTCCGGCTTCGCATTCAATACTTCCGTGGGGAGAAGGTTGTCGGCGTGCACCAGGTACGGCACATCCGGTTTCGGCGGTCTCGGCCCCGTATACTTTTGCCCGAAAGCCAGAGTCGAGCTGATCAGGACGAAATAGAGCCATCGCATCTTATCCCTCATTATCCCATTCCTGGATTTATCCGGCTCCCGGCCCTCCGTGTAAACTGACGAAAGTGCGGACTGCGGTCATTCTCATCTTGACGCTTGCCGGATTTATTCTCGTTGAGAACCTGATCTTCAATACCGGTGTTTACCCGGCGATCGTCGATCCCGATTCGACCACCGGCGCGATGGAAATGCGCCTGTCGAACGAAATGCGCCGTAAAGCCGGCGACCGGAACCAGGTGCTCGCGATCGGCGATTCGCGGATGGGCTTTTTCCCGCGCTATCCCAATCAGATCCCCAATCTCGGCTATACCTTTGCCACCATCGCGACCCCCGGCACCACGCCGCGCTGCTGGTATTACATGCTGCGCGAAGCCGATCCGCAGGCCAACCGCTACGCCGCCATCCTGATTCCTTTCGAAGATTACGACGACCTGGAAACCTGGGAAGATCACGCGGACCGGGTCAGCGACCTGCATTACCTGATCCCTCTGCTGCGCTGGACCGACATCGTCGAATTTCCCCGCTCGTATCATTCGACGGAGCTGAAATTCAAAGCCGCGCTCGGCATCGCGCTGAAAGGGACGGTCTATAAGACCGACTTCCAGGATCTGCTGCTGCATCGCAAATTCCGCCTCGAATACGCGGCCCAGGCAAGGCGCGAGTCGCATCAATGGTTCTACGATTTCAAAGATACCGATAAGAATATGGCCGGTGTCGTGATCGATTGGAAGGCGCGCAAGCTCGCCGCTTCGCCGAACATTTCCCCCGGCGATGTCGACACGTTCAAAACACAACTGCTGGAGCCGTATCCGGAACACACTGGCCGCCGCAGCGCCTATCTCACCTACTGGCTGAATCGAATCTGCGACCTGTATCGCGGCTCGGCAACGCGCCTGATCATTTTCCGCTTGCCGCGCGGCCCGTATGTTCGTCCCGATCCGCCGCCGTTTGATCCGAACAGCTCGGTTCGCAAGGCGGCCCGGCGTCCGGAAGTCATTCTCGACGCGGAGCATGATTTCGATTTTTTAGAAAAACCGGAGTTATTTAAAGACCCCCATCATTTAAATGGTCCCGGCCAGGAGCAATTTTCGCGCGCGCTTGCCCTGCGCGTGCGGCAGCTCCTCGGGCCGCCCAAGGCGCCTTAACGATGCTGTTCAATACGGTTCCGTTCTTTATTTTCCTGGCCATCGTCCTGCTGCTGTTCTACACGCTTCCGCGCTCGCTGCGAAAATATCTTCTCCTCGCCGCCAGCTACTACTTCTATATGAGCTGGAATTGGAAGTTCATCCCGCTGCTGTTGACCCTGACCGTGATCGACTACACCGCCGCGATCATGATCGAAAGCGGCCGCAAAATTCACCGGAAATTATTCCTGATTATGGGGCTGGCCGGCAATCTGGGATTTTTGGGATTTTTCAAGTATTTCAACTTTCTCGCCGATAACTTCGCGCTTTTGCTGGGCCGGCCGCCGCACTCTTTCGCGCTTCAGATCATTCTTCCCTTGGGCATCAGCTTTCATACTTTCCAGAGCATGTCGTATATCATCGACGTGTATCGCGGCGAGCAGCTCGCGATCCGCAATCCCGTCGATTACGCGCTGTTTATCGCCTTTTTTCCGCAACTGGTGGCCGGTCCCATCGTCCGCGCCCGGGAATTTTTCAAGGATTTTTACGCCTGGCGCCCGCCCGTGAGCGAGGAGCAGCTTCGCGGCGTTTTGCTGGTCGTTCTCGGCCTCGCCAAGAAGATGGCGTTCGCCGATCAGTTCGCGCAAATTGCCGACGCCTATTTCAGCCATCCGGCGGCGCATCCCGGCGCGCTTTCGGCGTGGAAAGGCTCCGTGTCGTTCGCCTTGCAGATTTTCTTTGATTTTTCCGGTTATTCAGACATGGCCATTGGAATGGCGCTGCTTTTAGGGTTTCATTTTCCGCTCAATTTCCGGCGGCCCTATCTGGCTTTCAGCGTCACCGACTTCTGGCATCGCTGGCACATGACGCTTTCGCGCTGGCTGCGCGATTACCTGTACATCCCGCTGGGCGGAAATCGGCACGGCACGCTGATGACGTATCGCAATCTGATGCTCACCATGTTGCTCGGCGGTCTGTGGCACGGCGCGAGTTGGAATTTCGTGATCTGGGGCGGATATCACGGCGGACTCCTGGCGTTGGAGCGGATGGCGGGACGGAAAATGTTCGAGCAGAAGCCCCCCGCCTGGCTTTATCCCCTGCGCGCCGCGCTCACCTTCGCCGTGGTATCCCTCGGATGGGTCTTCTTCCGCGCCGCGACTTTCGCCGACAGCCGCTACGTTCTTTCGCAGATGTTCCGGCGAGCCTCCGGCGCGCCCAACCTGCTGATCCCGCCGTGGCTGGTCTGGATGGCGCTGCTTTCCCTCGCCGCCGCGTTTCTCGAAGAACACTTCGAATGGGCGGACCGCCTTCCGCGCGGCCCGGCCTGGGCTTATGCCGCCGCGCTCATCGTTTTACTGTTCGCCGTCGAGATGGTCGGCGTCACGGATAAACAAATTCCATTTATTTATTTTCAATTTTGAACGATAAATCTGTCGAGATCCACGAAATAGTCGACCGACGCAGGGTTCCTCTGGCCGGAGACCCGCACTTCGATGATGTGCGGGCCCGGCTCCAGTCCGTCGAACACGGTTTGACGCTGCCATTGCGTGTCGGGCGAGAATAAATCGACGCGCGATTTCAGGTGCGCGTCGATCCATACCTCCGCGACTCCCCGGTTCCGCGCCTTCGTGTACACATACGTGAT
>DATHCE010000359.1:0-7051 GCA_035319685.1 Bryobacteraceae bacterium
CTTCGTCGAATCCGCGAGTCTCCGTCCCCGATGAAGCGGGTTTCTTCGTGCTGCCCGTCGTTACGGCGAAGCTCGATCCTCACGTCGCCGGTGCGCGGCGCATAGGTCACGCTCGCCAGATCCGGCGAAACGGAGATGGCCGAGCGCTCGTCGCCGTCGGTGATTTCGAGCGACCCGCGCCCCGCGCGATTCCAGGCGATCCGCAACTGCCCGTCCTCCGCGTGAACCGCGAGCGCGATCGGCGCCGAGCGGCGAGGCACCAGGAACGCGCCCCACAACACGGCAACACTAGCGCAGGTGGCCAGCACGGCGGGCACCAGGCGTAGTTTCCGCGGACCCGGCTTCCACGTATCTGGCTTCCACGTGTCTGGCTTCCACGTATCTGGCTTCCGGGGACCTGGCTTCCGCAACTGGGCCGGACGCGGCGCTGGAAATTCCTGGTAGCTCTGAATCGCCTGGATCGAGCCGTCGGCTTCGCGAACGAAGAATCCGGCGTTTTCTCCAGCCACCACTAGGGCGACCGCGCGATTTTCCAGACGCTCCAGGTCGGATTCGGTCAGGAACACTTCGCCGCGAACGCGCGCCGCGAAAATCCCCACCGGCTCAAGCCCTGCGAGCAAAGGATCGTTTTTGTGCGCATCTTCTCCGGTACTAACCCGCGCCGCAACCACCCGGAATCCGCCGTCAATTCGTATCCCGAACAATGTGCCCAAAGCGTCCCCGTGCGCAGCCTCGATATGCACCTGCCGCAGCAGCGCGCTCGAATATTCGATCCGCACCGGACTTCCCGGCGGCGACCAGACTCGAAATTGGACCCCATGCAGGCGCGCGAAGCGGCTCATGGCGGTCTCATCGGCCGCCCTGGCCTTTTTAGCAGCAATCAATCACAAAAATAGTGCCGCGCCGATCCGGTTGTTCTCAATCGTTTGCGTGTTTCGCGCGGGCGGCCTTCGCCGGCCGGCCCCCTAGCTTGTGGGCATGAGGCACAAATTGGGGCGTTATGGATGGATTCCGGATCTTCCGGATGCGCGCGATCAGTATTATCGTGCGCCGCGGCGCGCGGGAGCGCTGCCGCCGGCCGTCGACCTGCGCGCGGCCTGTCCGCCGGTCTACGATCAGGGGCAGCTCGGAAGCTGCACGGCGAACGCGATCGGCGCAGCCGTCCAGTTCGATCAGATAAAACAAAAACTGGCGCAAACGTTTATGCCGTCGCGCCTGTTCATTTATTACAACGAACGCGCTCTTGAAGGCACCGTCCAGAGCGACAGCGGCGCGATGATTCGCGATGGCATCAAGGCCGTCGCCAGCCAGGGAGTCTGTCCCGAGCCTTCCTGGCCGTATATCGAAGCGAATTTCGCCGACCGGCCCCCGGCCATCTGTTACAAAATCGGCAGCACGCATCCGGCGGTGCAATATAGCCGCCTGGCGCAGGACGTCTCGCAAATGAAGGCCTGTCTGACGGCCGGATATCCGTTCGTGTTCGGATTCACGGTGTATGAAAGTTTCGAAAGCGATCAAGTGGCGAGCTCGGGCGTGGCGCCGATGCCGGCTGCATCGGAAATGTCCCTGGGCGGCCATGCGGTGATGGCGGCGGGCTACGACGACTCCTCCAGCCGGTTCCTGGTTCGAAATTCCTGGGGCGCCGATTGGGGTATGGGCGGATACTTCACCATCCCCTACGCGTATCTGGCCGACACGAATCTCGCCGACGATTTCTGGACCATCCGCGTTGTTAAGTAATGGGCTAAATAATGGGCTAAGTAATGAGTTAAGTAATGAGTTAAATAATGAGTTAAGTGATCGCCACGACGCGCCGGCCTTCGATCCGAAACCTGCCGGAAAGCACCAGCCGGATCGCTTCGGTGTAGATGCGATGTTCCTCTTTCAGGATTCGCGCCGAAAGAGTTTCGACCGTATCGCCGTCCAGAACGGGAACCACCGCCTGCGCGACGATCGGACCCGAATCGACACCTTCGTCGACAAAGTGGACCGAGCATCCTGAAAACTTCACGCCGTGCTCGAGCGCCTGGTGCTGCGCATCGAGCCCGGGAAACGCGGGCAGCAGGGATGGGTGAATATTCAAAATGCGATGCGGGAATTCGCGGATGAAATACCCGCTCAAAATGCGCATATAGCCGGCCAGGCAGACCAGATCGACGCGATGGGCCCGCAGCAAATCGATGAGCTCGCGGTCATAGATCTCGCGGTCGAGGCCTTTCGAATCGAGCACCGCGGAACGGAATCCGCGCTGGTGCGCGGCGGCGATGCCGGGTGCGCCGGCGCGATTCGAGATGACGATGGCAATTTCCGCCTCGAGCCGGCCCGCGGCGATCGAATCGGCGATCGCGCCGAAGTTCGATCCACGGCCGGAAAGAAGTATGCCCAGGCGTTTCATCCAACGTAGCGAACGCCTTTCCCCTTGATGACCGCGCCGATTTGATACCAGGGCTCGCGCAGCGACGCGAGGATCTTGCCCGCTTCCGGCGCGTGTTTTTTCGACACGGCGAAAATCATCCCGATGCCGAGGTTGAACGTTCGCCGCCAGTCGTCTTCGGGAATGTCGCCGATTTTCCGCAGCAGCTCGAAGATCGGCAGAACCGGCCACGAGCCCCGCTCGATCCGTACGCCGAGTCCTTGGGGGAGAATCCGCGGCGTGTTCCCGGTAATGCCTCCGCCGGTGATGTGCGCCGCGCCTTTCAGGATTCCCGCGTCGTCCAGCGCGCGCAGAGGTTTCAGATAGCTGCGATGGACCTTCAGCAGCTCATCGGCCAGTGTGATCCGAAGCTCGTCCAGGCGCGCTTCCGGGGTGTGGCCGGCGATTTCGAACAGCAGCTTTCGCGCGAGCGAGTATCCGTTGGTATGCAGGCCCGTCGAAGGCAACCCGATCAGCACGTCGCCGGAGCGGATCGATGCGCCGGTGATCATGCGTTTCCGCTCGACTGCGCCGACGATGAAGCCGGCCAGATCGTATTCGCCGGGCGCGTAGAGCCCGGGCATCTCGGCGGTTTCGCCGCCGATTAGCGCGCATCCGTTCGCCTTGCACCCGCGCGCGACGCCGGAGACCACCTGCGCGGCGACCTTCGCATCCAGCTTCCCGATCGCGAAATAATCCAAAAAAAACAAGGGGATCGCGCCCTGTACGCCGATGTCGTTCACGCAGTGGTTCACCAGGTCTTCGCCGATCGTCGAGTGTCGTCCGGTGAGGAACGCGAGCTTCAGCTTCGTGCCGACGCCGTCGGTCGAGGACACCAACACGGGATCGCGAAAGCCTTGGAGGTGAAAGCCTCCGCCAAAGCTGCCGATGTCGGTGAGAACGTCCTTCGTGAAGGTGCGCCGGGCCAGGCTGCGGATGGAAGCGACGGCCCGGTCGGCTTCCGGGATATCGACGCCGGCATCCTTGTAACTTACGCCCTTTTTTCTTGCCATGTAATCATTCGCCCACGGATAAAGTTGGCGGGGAACCTATATAATAAGCGAATCACCGCTGCTGGTTACTAAGCGCAGGAACCTTTATGTCGAAAAACCTGATATCAGCGCTGCTCGTATTTGGGGCCTGCGCGGCCGCGCAGCCGCAGCCGGCCGCCATCGCCATCCGTAATGTGAAGATCGTGACGGTCAGCGGTCCGGCGATCGATAAAGGCGCCGTGGTTCTGCGCGACGGGCTGATTGAATCGGTCGGCGCTAACGTCACGCCGCCACCCGACGCGATGGTGATCGAAGGCGAAGGATTGACTGTCTATCCCGGATTGATCGACGCGCTCAGCACCTGGGGCATGCCGGACTCGGGCGCGACGAATGGGCGCGGCGGGCGAGGAGGCGCGGCGGCTCCCGCCGGGCCGCGCGCGTGGGGTCCGGAGGATCGTCCGCAGACGACGAGCTGGATCAAGGCGGCCGACCTAATGCAACCGAACGACCGCCGATTCGAGGCGGCGCGCGACGCCGGGTTCACCACCGCGGTCGCGTTTCCGACCAGCGGAATCTTCGGAGGGCAGGGATCGATCGTCAATCTGGCGGGCGAAAAAACGGCAGATATGGTGCTCGTTCCGAGCGTAGGGCAATACATCGCGCTGCACACCTCGCCTTTCGGCGCGGGATTTCCGAGCTCTCTGATGGGCGTGATCGCATACGTGCGGCAGATTTATCTCGATGCCGGCCACTATCAGGCGGTGAAAGCGGCCTACGATCGCGATCCGCGCGGAATGAAGCGGCCCGATTACGATCGCGCTCTTGAAGGCGTGATCGAATCGAAGCGGATTCTGCTGCCCGCTAATCGCTGGGTGGAGATCGAGCGGATGGTGCGGTTCGGCGAGGAGTTGAAGCAGCCGACGATTCTGTATGGGATGCGCGAAGGGTTCGACCCGCGGTCGGTGGATCATTTGAAGGGAAAAAATATGCCGGTGCTGGTGAGCCTGAAGTGGCCGGAAGCGCCGCGCGACGCGAATCCCGACGACGTCGCTTCATTGCGCGTGCTGGAGGACCGGGACAAGGCGCCGGCGGCTCCGGCGGTGCTTCATCAGGCGGGGCTCGCGTTCGCGTTTTATTCCGATGGAATCGATCAGACGCGGGACCTGGAACGGGCGGTGAAAAAGGCCATCGACGGCGGGTTGCCGCGCGAAGCGGCGGTGCGCGCGCTGACCCTGACGCCCGCGGAAATTTACGGCGTGGCGGACCGGCTGGGCAGCATTGAAAAAGGCAAGATCGCGAACCTGGTGGTGACTCGTGGCGAGATTTTCGAGGATCGCACCAAGGTGGAGATGGTATTCATCGACGGCGTGAAGCACACGCCGGCGCCGCAGACAGGCGGACGCGGAGCGGCGGCGACGGAGAATCACAAATGAAAACGAAACTGCTGCTGGGATTGCTTGCGCTCGCGAGTTTGCGCGCCGAAGTGACGGTCATCCGGAACGCGACCATCATGACGGAGGGCGCCCAAGGGACCATCAAAGGCTCGATTCTGGTGCGCGACGGAAAAATCGCCGAAGTGGGCGACAACATCGCGGTGCCGGAAGGCGCGACGGTGATCGACGCCGGCGGGCAATGGGTGATCCCGGGAATCATCGATTGCCATGTGCACATCGGGGTGGATGGAAACATGAATGAAGGCAGCGTGTCGGTGTCCTCGATGGTCAACATCAAAGATGTGATCAACCCGGAGGACATCGCGCTTTATCGCGCTCTGGCCGGAGGGGTGACCGCGGCGAATGTTCTGCACGGATCGGCGAACTCGATCGGCGGGCAGACCATCGTGCTCAAGATGCGCTGGGGCCAGGACGCCGACGGGCTGATTTTCGAGGGCGCCAAACCGGGCCTCAAGTTCGCGCTGGGCGAAAATCCGAAGCGCGCTGGCAATCCGCAGGCCGGTGGACGCGGGGGCGAATTGCGGTATCCGGCGACGCGCATGGGCGTCGAGGATACCATTCGCGAAGCGTTCAACCAAGCGGTCGCCTACAAGGCGGAATGGGACAAGTACGACGCGGAAGTGCGGGCCGGCCGGCATCCGCTGGCGCCGCGCAAGGATCTGAAGCTGGAAGCGCTGAAGGAAGTGCTCGAAGGCACCCGCTACGTGCACGCGCACTGTTATCGCGCCGATGAAATCCTGATGCTGATCCGCATCGCCGACGATTACGGATTCAAGATTCGCACCTTTCAGCACGTAATGGAAGGATATAAAGTGGCCAAGGAGATCGCGGCGAGCGGCGCTGGAGCGTCGACTTTCAGCGACTGGTTCGGCTACAAGATGGAGGTGTTCGACGCGATTCCCTACAACGCCGCCATCATGGCGAAAAAAGGCGTGCTGGTGAGCCTGAATAGCGACAGCGAGGACGGCGAGTTGACCGGGCGCCTGAACACGGAAGCGGCCAAGGCGATGAAGTACGGCGGCATGTCGCGCGAGGATGCGCTGGCGATGGTGACCCTGAATCCGGCCAAACAGTTGGGCGTCGACAACCGCGTGGGATCGATCGAAGTGGGCAAGGACGCCGACATCGTGATCTACGATAAGGACCCATTGTCGGAATTTTCGAAGGTCCAGAAGGTGCTGATCGACGGGCACAAGTATTTCGATCGCGACCAGGACATTAGCGGCCGCGCGGCGAAGGAAGCCGAGAAGCAGAAGCTGATCGAGAGCGAGAAAAGCGAGAAACCGGATCAGCCGCAAGGCCGCGGCGCGAGGAGACCCCAATGAAGCCCGCGGCAATAATGGGACCGGCCGCCCTGGCGGTTTTCGTCGGTTGCGCCGCGGCGTTTGCCGCGAGCGACGCGGTGTTGATCCGCAATGCGGATGTGTATCCGGTCACCGGCGCGGAGATCAAGGGCGTCTCGCTTCTGATTGAGGACGGGAAAATCGCCGACATTGGCGCGAAGATCGTCGCGCCGAAAGGGGCCAGGATCGTCGAGGCGAAAGGGCTGCGCGTGTATCCCGGCATGATCGATTCGGGGACCGAGCTGGGGTTGAACGAAATTTCGTCCGAGCGTGTCACGGTCGACACCAACGAAATCGGCGAGTTTCTGCCGCAGTTGAAAGCTCTGATCGCCGTGAATCCGGATAGCGCGACTTTCGCGGCGACGCGCGTGAACGGGATCACCAGCGCGATGACGTATCCGGGGGCGGGTCGCGGGGGCGGCGGCGGCGGGCGCGGCGGCGCGGCGGCGCAGTTCGTTTCGGGCGAAGCGGCGCTCATCCATCTGGCCGGCTGGACCTGGGAAGAGATGGAGATCAATCGCAGCGCGGCGATGCAGTTGAATTTCCCGTCGATCGGGGGCCGCGGCGGACGCGGCGGCGAGGCCGAGTTTCCCGCGGCCGGCCGCGGACCTGCGACGTTTACCGAAGCCCGGCGCCAATACGATGAGCAGATCCAGAAGATCAACGACTTTTTCGACGCCGCGCGGCAGTATCAGAAGGAGCGCGCCGCGAATGCTCCGGGATTCAAGAAGGATCTGAAGATGGAAGCGATGCTTCCGGTGCTCGAACAAAAAGAGCCGGTGGCGATTTCAGCGAGCCGGGAACGCTCCATTCGCGACGCCATCGCGTTCGCGGAAAAACAGCACATCA
>DATHCE010000360.1:0-11835 GCA_035319685.1 Bryobacteraceae bacterium
TGCGGTGGTTTACGCTACTGATGCTGGCTTCGCTGGTTCGCGGCGATGAGCTGACGCAGAAGATGTCCGCGCGCGTTTCCGAGGAGGCCGAAGCGTTTGCCAGGATCGCGACGGATGTGCTCGGGACGGAAACGCTGCACCAGTCGGCGATGAAGCGTCCTTCGCGATTTCATCCGCGGGCCGGCACCGCGGCCGAAAAACCGAAGTTTGAAGATCGCGAAGTGGTCTCCGAATATGGATTCGCGAAATTCGCCGGCCAGGCGGAAGCCATCCACGAGCTGCGGCAGGTGATCTCGGTGGACGGCAAAAAAGTGCAGGATACAAAGAAGGCGCAGGACGCGCTGGCCACGGCGATCACCAGCAATGACGACGGCCAGAAGAAGGCGCTGCTCAAGAGTTTCGAACGATACGGCCTGGTGGGCGCGGTCACCGACTTCGGGCAGATGCTTCTTCTGTTCACGCGCCGCGACATCGAGCGCTACGAGTTCACGGCGCGGGGCACGAAAATGATCGGCTACGATCGGGCGCTGGTTTTTTCTTATAAACAAATCGACGGCTCGGAAGCGCTGACGCTGTTTCAGGAAAACAAAGGCGACCAGGCCACGCGATTGAGGCTCGAAGGCGAGATTCGCGTCCGGAGCGAGGATTATGTGCCGTTGCAGATCACGCTCGCGACCCATTCGGGCGACGGCCCGGACGCGGTGCGCGAAGAAGCGGCGGTGACCTACAAGATGTCGCCTTACGGCGCGCTGCTCCCTTCCTCGACCGAACACCAGGAGCTGCGCGGCGGCAGGGTGGTGGCCGAAAATCATTTCTTCTACACCGATTTTCATAAGTTCGGCGCATCGAGCCGGTTGAAGATCAACGCGAAATGACGCGCGTCGTTTATCTGCACGGCTTCGCGTCGGGTCCGCAATCGAGCAAGGCGCAATTTTTTCGCGCGCGGTTTGAAGAACGGGGCCTGAAAACAGGGGATTTCGAAATCCCGCAACTGGATGAAGGCGATTTCGAACATATGACCATAACGCGGATGATCGGAGCGATGGATCGGGCGGTTTCGGGCGACCCGGTGATCCTGATGGGATCGAGTTTGGGCGGGTATCTGGCGGCGTTGTACGCGGCACGACACAGAAATGTCGAGCGGCTGGTGCTGCTCGCGCCGGCCTTTCAATTCCCGAGCCGGTGGCGAGAACGTTACGCCGATCAGATGGACCGGTGGAAACGGGACGGGTCGCTTCCGTTTTTTCATTACGCTTTCGGTGAAGATCGGGCGCTCGGGTACGGTTTTGTTGAAGATGCGGCGAAATATGAGGATGAGCCGGATTTTTCGCAGCCGGCGCTGGTGATTCACGGAATCGACGATCCGGTGGTGCCTGTGGAAATATCCCGAAAATTCTGCGCGAGCCATCCCAATGCCCGGTTGTGCGAGGTGGATTCGGGTCACGAATTGACCGACGTGCTCGACCGTTTGTGGCGGGAAACCAAGAGGTTCATGGGCTTCCAAAACTCATAGAGACGGGATAGCAGACGTTGCGTCAATGTGTTAAAATTTGGGCGATGGCTCAAGGTGGACACGAGGCATCACCAGCCCGAAGGCGTGGATTCCAAATACTGAAACCACGGATCGGGCGTCGTCGTCTTAGTTGCGTGGAAGTGTAACGGACCGGGGGTAAGGAAGTGCTGGAACAAGAAGTTAAAGACGTGGAGGCCTCGCGCAGCCCATCGCCCGCCGATGACCCCGACGTTCATTTAGCCCACCTGCTGACGCCAGGGTCGCTCGAGACGCCCTGGTATAAGACGTTTGTCCAGAACGTTAGAGATGCGATCCATCCGCCCAAGCTTCCGCCGCTCGAAGTAACCTCTAAGCCACTGGAAGTGGGCGAGTTCTGGGGATTTTACGGCGGTAACGAGAAGAAAGCGGGCGTCTACTCGATTCTGATCCACATCGCGGTGATCGTGCTGATTTTCTGGATCGGGTCGCTCAAGCCGGTGCGGAAGATGATTTCGGAAGTGACGCCGCTGTTCGCGCCGGACCTGAAGCCTTATCTTCCGGAACAGCCCAAGCAGATGCATGGCGGCGGAGGCGGCGGCACGCAGTCCCCGCTTGAAGCGAGCAAGGGCAAACTTCCGAAAATCGCGCCGCGGCAGTTCACCCCTCCTCGCGTCGATCCCCCGGAGCATCCCAAACTGCCGATGGTTCCGACCATCGTCTCGGAAGTGGCGCCGCCGAATATCGAAGCTCCCAATTATGGCGATCCGTTGAGCCGTATGGGCATTCCTTCGAATGGCACCGGAATGGGCGGCGGAATCGGCAGTGGAATCGGCGGCGGCGTCGGCTCAGGCCGCGGACCGGGAACCGGGCCGGGGTCGGGCGGCGGATTCGGCGGAGGGGCGTATCGGATTGGCGGAGGCGTTTCGCCGCCGTCGGTGCTCTCCAAAGTCGAACCAGAGTATTCCGAAGAAGCCCGCAAGGCCAAGTGGCAGGGCACGGTGGTGCTGCAACTGGTGGTCGATGAGCACGGACTGCCGCAGCAGATGCACATCACCCGCTCGCTCGGGCTGGGCCTGGATCAGAAGGCGCTCGAAGCGGTGGGCAAATGGCGCTTCAAGCCGGGCATGAAGGACGGCAAGCCCGTCCCGGTGATTGCCACGATCGAAGTCAACTTCCGGCTGCTGTAAGGCGTCAATTTTTCGTTCCGTCAAACTTCCCCTTGCCGAGCTGGCCGTAATCGACGGTACCCTTGATCTTGGTCGCGCCGTCGAGCGTTCCGCTGTATTTCGCCTGCCCCTGATCGCTCTCGATGGTGAACTCCACCTGGTTGCCCTTCACCGTTCCTGTGAGCGATGCGTCGCCGAGCGTGCCGTGATAGGTCCCGGTTAACTTTTCGCCCGCCTGCTTGAACTCGAAGGTCGGACTTCCGGAGCCGGCGTCGAGCACGACGTTGAAGGTCCACTTGCCGGAAATATCGGCGGCCATCGCCAGCGCCGCGCAAAGCAGAAATAACGCGAGACTCTTCATGCCGTCGAGCATATCACGCGTATAACCCCGCGGGTGTACCCTGAAGTGGACATGAGAGAGCTTCCGCGACGCTCCGTGGGTTCACAGGTGGGTTCACAACGCAAGATCGTGGCGCTGGTGGCCGCGCTGCTTCTGCTGTTTTTCTTTGGCCGCTCGATTTGCAGCTTCATCATCGACTACTTCTGGTGGCGAGAGCTGGGCCAGGTGCCGACGTGGATTCTCATGTCGGTGTATCGCTACGTGCCGGGCATCGGCGCGTGGCTGATCGGGTTCGGGGTGTTGTGGATTGCGCACGCGCGCGGAGTGAGGCATGCGGGCGAGCGGTTGCGCGACCATCGCCTGTACGCCTGGGTCACCTTGTTCGGAGCCCTGTTTCTGGCGCTGATCATTGCTCTGGCAGCCGTGGATGGCTGGACCGTCGCGCGCTATTTCGGCGGGCACGGCATGACGCCGGCGAGCGAATGGCACGATCCGGTGTTCGGGCGGCCGCTCGGCTTTTATTTTTTCGATTTGCCGATGTATAGCATGCTGATCAACTTCGTGGCGGCGATTGCGCTGGCGGGGGCGCTCGCGTATTATCTGGCGGCGCGAGGCTGGCAGATCCGGCGCGAATTTCCGGGCTTCGGATCGCAAGCGCAGCTCGATTTGAGCGACCTCAGATCGCTCGGGCGCCTGGAAACGGGCTTGCTGAACGGGCTGCTGACGCTGTTTCTGTTGATGCTCGCCGTGGATTTCTGGCTCGGGCGTTACGACCTGCTGTCGAGCGACCACGGGCAGGTGCTGGTGGGCATCGATTATATTCAGCAAAATTTCGGCTTGCCGCTGCAAACGGCGAAGGCGGGCGCCGCGATTCTGGCCGCGCTGCTGGTTCTGGCCGGACGGCGCAAGCTCGCGATGGTGTGCGCGGTGGTGCTGGTGATCGATTGGGTGGTGCCGCCGATCGTCAGCGGGTTGTACGTGAAACCGAACGAGCTGACGCTCGAGCGGCCGTTCATCGAACGGCACCTGGAAGCGACGCGCGCGGCTTTCGGGCTCGATCGCCACAGCCGGGAAATCGAGTTTCCCGCCAAGGTCGAGGGAAGCATCGATTTCGAGCGCAATAAGCTGCTGCTGGACAACGTTCGCCTATGGGATTGGCGCGCGTTTCATGACACGCTCAGCCAGACGCAGCCGCTGCGGCCGTATTCTTACGAAAACACCGACGTCGATCGCTACCAGATCGACGGGCGGTTGCGGCAGGTTCTGCTCGCTCCGCGCGATCTGGATTTGAACCAGCTCGGCGAGGCGCGGAATTTATGGATGAATCGCGCGCTGATTTTCACGCACGGCTACGGCCTGGCGCTGGCGGAGGCCAATCGCATCACCAGCGAGGGATTGCCGGTGCTGCTGATCAAGGACGCGCCGATTCAGGTGCTCACGCCGAGTCTCAAAGTCACGCGCCCGCAGATTTATTTCGGCGAAAACTCGCATGAGCCGGTGTTCGTGCGCACCCAACAGCCCGAGTTCGATTATCCGTCGGGATCGAGCGAAGTGAACATCCGCTACGACGGGCGCGGAGGTTTCCCGGTGTCCGGGGCGGGCATCCGGACGCTGGCTGCGATCAGCGAAGGCGACTGGAACATCGTGTTGACCAACGCGGTCACATCCGACAGCCGCATGATGATCCGCCGCAAGATTCCGGAGCGATTGAGCGAGCTCGCGGAATTCATCACCTGGGACAACGATCCGTATCTGGTGATCACCGGTTCAGGACGCCTGGAATGGATCGTCGACGGATATCTGACCAGCGACGCGCATCCCTATTCACGCGAAATTTCCTTCGACAACGGGCAGCCGTTCAACTACATCCGCAATTCGGTGAAGGCGACGGTCGACGCCTACGATGGCGACGTGCACATGTATGTTTTCGACGAGCAGGACCCGCTGATCCAGGCGTATCGCCGCTTGTTTCCAGACCTGTTTCTGGCGGCCTCGGACATGCCCGCCGATCTGCGGGCGCACACGCGAGCGCCGGAGATGCTGTTCCGCACGCAGGCGGAGATGTATCGCACCTATCACATGAAGGATCCGGAATCGTATTACAATCGCGCCGATCTGTGGGACCTGGCGACGTTCACCAGCGGGCAGAACAATCAGCCCGAGCCGGTGGCGCCGACCTACATGATCGCGACCCTTCCCGGCGAAGCCAAGCCCGAATTTCTGTTGATGGTCCCCTATACGCCGCGCAACAAAACCAACCTGATCGGGCTGATGGTGGCGCGCTGCGACGGCCCGCATCTGGGCGAGATCGTCTATCTGGACCTTCCCAAGCAGGAGATTGTGCCCGGTCCGATGCAGGTGGAGGCGCGGATCAATCAGGATCAGAACATTTCCAAAGACCTGACGCTGTGGAATCAGCAAGGCTCGCAGGTGCTGCGGAGCCAGATACTGACGCTGCCGATCGATCAGACGCTGATGTATGTCGCGCCGATTTACATCCAGGCGTCGCAGGCGCGGATGCCGCAGTTGAAAAAGGTCGCGCTGGTGGCGGGGAATAATTTGGTGTACACGGACACTTACGAGGAAGCGCTGGCGCAACTGGAGGCGGAGATGAAGGGCCAGGCGCCGCCGGCCAAGACGACCCTGCAGACGACCCTTCAGACCACCCCGGCGCTCAACGCCGCGCCGCAGCCATCGGGCGATCCGCGCATAGAGCAGATCCGCGAACATCTGAAGCGCTATCAGGATCTGGCCGCGCAAGGCAAATGGTCGGATGCGGGCAGGGAACTGGAAGCGATCGAGGGGATCGTGAAGAAGTGAGAAACGAACGCTCGCGGCCCTGGAATGGACCGCGAGCGTTCGCGAGAGAAGAAAACTACTCGGATTCCGGCAACGCGTAGGCGATGTACTCGCCCGAGTACGTGCCGCCGCTTACCGCGATGATAATATACTGCCGGCCCTGCCATTCATAGGTCATCGGCGATCCGCTGACCGGAGCCGGCATCCAGACCGCGCCGACTTCCTTGCCGGTGGCCTTGTCGTAGGCACGCATCATCGCGCCGCGCGGATGCGTTATCGAGGTGACCTGGCTGTCGCCTACGATCACCAGCGTCTTGGTGATGAGCACCCCGACGCTGCCGTTCATGCCGGTGTTGCCGATGTTCATGCCCTTGAGGGCCGGGTTCATGCGAACGTTGTCGGGCGTCTCGCCGTAGGGGACCTGCCAGGTGATGTCGCCCTTATCGAGATTGACCGCCGAGATGACGCCGTAAGGCGGCTTCACGATCGGCAGACCCTGGACGAGCAATCCGCCAAATCCGCCGCCGCCACCGCCGGCTGCGGCAGCGCCACCGCGGCCTGCCTCAGCGCCGCCGCGGCCTCCCTCCGCGCCACCGCGCGCCGCCGGAGCCCGCCTCGGTTGAGGAGCGTCCGCCGCGCTGCCGAAGCCGGGGCCCTGCGCCTCACGGAACGGTTGATCGTTGCGCCCGGAAACGTAGCGGATGTCCGTAAATCCCGGAGGCGGAGTCCGCAGCGAGATCGGCGTCACGAAGGCTTGCGCGGCCTGCGCAAACACGGTGTGCAATTCCGGATCGTAGCCGGCGCCGGGCCAATTGGTGCCGCCGCTGGCGTTGCCCAGGTTCAAGCCTCCCAGCCAGTGCTTCGGATCGCCGATTACGCCAGGCGTGAACATGCCTTCCACGCGATAGCTCTTCAATCGATCGATCGCGTCGGCGCGCATTTCGGGCGTGAAGTCGATCAAGTCGTCGGGAACTTTGATGTAGTTGCGCGCGTAGGCGGGCGGCTTGGTCGGGAACGGCTGCGTGGGCGAGGTTTTTTCGCCGGGCACGTCGGTCTGCGCCACCGGACGCTCTTCGATCGGCCATACCGGCTTGCCGGTCACCCGATCGAACACATACAGGAACGCTTCCTTGCTCGGCAGCGCCACGGCTTTGATCGCCTTGCCGTCCACATTGATGTCGGCGAGCAGCGGCGCCGAGGACAGATCATAATCCCAGATCGGATGGTGCACGATCTGGTAAAACCACTTGCGCTCGCCGGTCTTGATGTCGACGCACACCAGGCTTTCGCCGAACAGATCGTTGCCCGGGCGCTCGCCGCCATAATAATCCGAAGTCGGCGACTCCACCGGCAGATACGCCAGACCGAGCTGTGGATCCACGGAGATCTGCGTCCACACGCCGGTGTTTCCGTTGTAGTCGGCCGAGCCGTTCTCCCAGGTGTCGTAACCGAACTCGCCCTTCTTTGGGATGGTGCGGAAGGTCCAGATCAGTTTGCCGGTGTGCACGTTATAAGCGCGAACCAATCCCTTGGTATTGTTGCGCGTGACCACCGTCATACCTTCTTTGAACGACGAGCCGACGATGATCGTGTCGTTCACGATGGTGGGCGTCGAGTGCAGCCCGGCCTCGCCGGTTTCAAGATCGATCTGTTTGCCCGTTCCGGTGTACATGCCGACCTTCAGGTCCACCACGCCGTTCTCGCCGAAACCGGAGATGGTCATCCCGTTCTTGGCATTCAGTTCCACCAGGCGATATCCGGTGGTCACGTAGACGACGCGATCGTCCCCGTGCCCATCGCTCCAGAAGGACAAGCCGCGTCCGGAAAGCTGGCGCGGAGCGATGGCCGCGCGCTGTCCTTCGTGCATGCTGTGTACCCACAGAATTTCGCCGTTTTTGGCATCGAGCGCCACGACGTCGCGGCGCGTGCCCGCAGTGGCGTAAATCACGCCGTTGACCATCAGCGGCGTCCCTTCCAGTTTGAACTCGGGCCGCGTACCGAAATTATCAGTTTTGAAGCGCCACGCCACTTCGAGCTGATTGAAATTCGACGCGTTGATCTGGGACAGCGGGCGGTATTTGGTCCCCGCTTGATCCGCGGTGTAATACCCCCATTCTGTGTCCTTCTGGTGCCACTGGCCAAACGCCGTGGCAGTCATGCATGCGAGCGCGACGACAATCGTGGTCGTCTTAAGCTGATGCAATCGTTGCATATGTTTCTCCTTCCGCAGGTCCTGAAATGATGAGCTCCGGGTGGAATCTCTACTTTTGCCGTCGTGTTGTTCGTTCACATGGCCAAGCGGGCCCAGTCTAATCCATAGGAAGGCGAAATGCAAGTCGGCAACGTTACACCGGGAAGGCGTGATACACTGACATTTTCATGTTGCGCCGCTCCATGCTGTGCCATTCCGGGGTCTCGTCTACTTTTCGGCGTCCTTATTTTAGCGCCTGAAATCAGACGAGTGGTGCGCGGCGTTTTCACAGCAATTCCGGCCCACTCGAAAGAGTGGGTTTTGTTTTTGGAGGAGGATTACCAATGATCATCTCGATGAAGCTGCACGCCACCCGCGACGAAGTCGCGCAAGTTTGCGCGCGCATCGAGGAGTTCGGGTACAAAATTCACACGATCGAAGGGGAGGAGCGGATCGTGATCGGCGTGGTTGGCATCGGCGATGTGACCGCGTGCCTGGAATCGCTCGAAGCGATGCCGGGGGTCGAAAAGGCCGTGCGTATTTCCGCGCCGTATAAATTCGTCAGCCGGGAATTCCGGCCGCACAAGACCCAGATTACGATCCGCGGGGTCACCTTCGGGGGCGATGAGTTCGTGGTCATGGCCGGACCCTGTTCGGTCGAAAGCGAGCGCCAGATTTTGGAATCGGCCGCGATCGCGGCGCGCTACGGAGCAAAATTTCTGCGCGGCGGAGCCTTCAAGCCGCGCACTTCGCCCTACGACTTTCAAGGCCTGGAAATCGAGGGACTCAAGCTGCTCGACCAGGCCCGCCGCGCTACCGGACTCGGCATCATTACCGAGGTGATGAGCGACCGGGACGTGGATTTGGTGAGCGAGTACGCCGATATTTTGCAGATCGGCGCGCGCAACATGCAGAATTTCGCGCTTCTCAAGACGCTCGGCAAGTGCCCACGGCCGGTGCTTCTCAAGCGCGGCATGAGCTCCACAGTGAAAGAGTTGCTGATGTCCGCCGAATACGTGGTGGCGCACGGAAATCCGCAGGTGATGCTGTGCGAACGCGGCATCCGGACGTTTGAAACCGTGACGCGCAACACCTGCGACATCGCCGCGGTGGCTGCGTTGAACGAGCTGACCCACCTGCCGGTGATCCTCGATCCGAGCCACGCGACCGGCAAGCGCAGCCTGGTGCCTGCGCTGTCGCGCGCCGCGGTCGCGATCGGAGCGGACGGATTGCTGGTCGAGATGCATCCCGATCCGGGCAAGGCGATGAGCGACGGCGCGCAATCGCTCGACCCGAAGCAATTCGCCAAAATGATGGACGATCTGAAGCCGTACATCGAGCTGTGGAAGCGCGAGCGGATGGTAGAAGCCGCGACGGCGGTGTAACCTCGCGCCAGATAGGAGAGGACCGGATAGAGGACCAGGTGGGCGAGGATTAGATAGGCGAGGAAGCCGCCGCCGGCTTCCGGTTACGTGATGAAGTTTCGTTTTCAACCGTGGCAGCTTGCCGCGATCGTGATTCTGATGTGCGCCGGCGCGGTCATTTTCGCCTGGTGGCGCCGCAGCGCGCGCACGTTCGATGCGGCGGCGATGCTCGAATGCCTTCCGCCCGATCAGGCGACGCACGTCTACATCGATTTCGACGCGCTGCGCAAAGGCGGCATTCTGCAAATGATTGCCGGAAATAAAGCCGCCGAAGAGCCCGACTATCAGAAATTCGTTTCCGGGACGGGGTTCGATTATTCGAGGGATCTGGACGCGGCCGCGGCCGCGTTTTTTCATGGCAGCGAATATTTCACGCTGCGCGGACGGTTTGCCTGGGCCAAGCTCGCCAGTTATGCGCGCGCACAAGGGGGGACGTGCTCCAATTCGGTGTGCACGATGGCCGCCAGCACACCCAATCGCCACATTTCTTATTACATGTTGAGCGCGAACGTGCTCGCGCTGGCGGTTTCGCCTGAGGAGCACGGCGTAACATGATCGGTCCGAGTCAATGGAAGAATCCGCCGCAGCTTCCGCCCGAGCCGGTGTGGATTTCCGCGCCGTCGTTCGTGTTCAGCAACGTCGAAAATCTTCCCACCGGAACCCATTCCTTCCTGAGCCCGCTCGCGCAAGCCGAGCAGGTGACGTTCGCGGCGGGCGCCATCGGCTCCGACGCCCGGCGCCTGCAAATTCGCCTGGAGGTTTCCTGCCCGACGCCGGAAGTGGCCGCGGCCATGGCCACACAATTGACCCGGACGACCACGCTTCTTAAGAACATGCTGGATCGCGACCATATGAAACCCAACCCGAACGATCTGAGCGGCGTGCTGGTCGCCGGAAATTTCCAGCAGCGCGACAAGCGCGTCACCGGAACCTGGCCCATCGAGCGCGGCTTCGTCGAAGCGCTGGCCGCCGGCCAGGTGCAGTAGTCGCGGATGGGGCGGCGCGTCAGGCTGGCCTGGGTCGCCGCTCTCGCCTGCATTGCGGTGGTTGGCCTCCGGCTCTGTCATGCTTCCGTTCTCTGGGCCGACGACAATCTTCCGCTCGCCGCCGCGATGCAAGTCGCGATGGGGAAAACGCTCTATCGCGACGTCTGGTTCGACAAGCCTCCGCTGGTCGCCTGGATCGATTTGTGGTGGGGCGCGCGCGATGGAATTCTGCTGCGGCTCGCCGGGGCGATCTACGTGCTCGCGGTCGCGGGCATGGCGTGGAAATTCGCGCGCGCGAAATGGAGCGAATATGAGGGCATCCTCGCATTTGGGTTCGCGGCGTTTTTCCTGACGTTTGATTTGCCCTCGGCGGTGATCCCTCTGGCGTCGGACATGCTGCTGATCCTGCCGCATCTGGCTGCGATCTATTTCGCATTCCGCGCGCGGCCGTTCTGGAGCGGAGTTGCCGCCGGCCTCGGATTGCTGTGCAGCTCGAAAGCCGTGTTCGTGCTGGCCGCGTGCGCGCTGTGGCAATGGCGCGCCTTGCCGGTATTGCTGGCCGGATTCGCGCTGCCGAATGCGGCCGCCATCGGATGGATGGCCGCGCACGGCTCGGCGCGCGAGTTCTACCGCCAGGTGTGGCAATGGGGATCGATTTACGCCTCGAACACCTTCGTCGAAAATCCGCTCGCCGAAGGCGCGAAGCGAACCGCCGATTGGCTCGGGTTTCACGCGGCGCTGGCGATCGGCTCCATCCTCTTTATCGGGCGCGAACGCAAGTGGAGAATCGCCGCATGGATCGGGATCGCGTTGCTCGGAGTGGTCGTCGGCCTCCGTTTTTTCCCGCGCTATTATTTTCTGCTGCTGGCTCCCATGACGATCGCGGCGGCGCGCGGATGGGCGCCCGAAAGGCGGTGGAGAATGGCCGCGTTGATCGTTCTTCTCGCCGTCCCGCTGATTCGATTTGCGCCGCGCTACGTGACGCTCGCGCGCGGCGAATCGTGGCGCGATCTGGATATGGATCGCGACAGCCGCGCGGTTTCCCTCAGGCTTCGCGCGCTTGCGCAAACCGGCGATACCTTGTTCGTGTGGGGATATCGCCCCGATATTTTCATCGATTCGCGCCTTCCCGCCGGAACGCGATTCCTCGAAAGCCAGCCCATTTCGGGGGTGCTCGCCGATCGTCATTTGTTCGACAGCACGGCCATCGCGCCCGATTTCATCGCGCCCAATCGTGCCGAGTTGGTCGCCACCAAACCCACCTGGATCGTCGACGGACTGGGCGCGTACAACCCTGCGCTGGCGATCGACCGGCAGCCGTATCTTGCGGCGTGGCTCGCTCAATACCGGCCCGTGGAGCGCGCCGGCTTTTCGATCCTGTACCGGTTGCGTTAAACTCAAACGTCTTGATACGCGCCTCGCTTCTGTGCAGCCTCG
>DATHCE010000361.1:0-10866 GCA_035319685.1 Bryobacteraceae bacterium
AGTCTATGGTGAGGACCCGAAGGCCGCCCTCCGATCCGGCCCTCGGTTACATTTCGAGAATGCCATAAGCGCCGTCGCAAGCCAATACGTCCCGCGCAGCTTTTGAAGCGGTTCCGTACTACGACATCACCTGAGTACTGCGTAGAATATGCCGATTCAGCGAGCGCCATATGCAATAGCCGGCGACGGGAAACAGCGCCGCCAGCGCGAATGCGGCATCGAAGGAGCGCAGGTCGAACAATGTTCCAAACCCCGGCATCACGATGGCGACGACCGCGGACCACGCGCCGGCCCCCAGCCCCGCGATCAAGCCGGCGTGGCGCATCGAGTAGTGACTGGTCGCGTAGGCGACCGATGCGATGATAAAACCCGCAGCCGTGAACATCGCGGCGAACATCACGGCCAGCGCGCCGTAAAACGATTCGACGCGGGCCACCAGCGCGAGCGGCAGGCCGAGGCACATCACCAGGAAAAACAGGCGGCGCAAGGCGCGAATCGATGCGCCGGCATGCGTGAACCGATCCGTAATCCATCCCCAGAAAAAATACCCAAGCTCCCAGCCGAGCGGCGGGACCCACAACACGTATCCGATCTCGACCTGCGATTTGTGCATGGCCATGCTGAAATAAATCGCGGATTGATACAGCACGAACGCGGCGGGAAATCCGCCCAGGGCGTAGGCGGCCAGGAACGCCCAGAGCCGCGCGTCCTTCCAATCGGGCAAACCGGGTTTTGCGGATTCCGCGGGCGGCTTGTTCAACTCCGGACGGCGCGTGAGCATCGCCCACAGGGCGAGCCACAGCGCTCCGACGGCGCCGGTGAACCAGAACGCGGCGCGCCATCCCCACATGGCGGCGATGGGCGTGATGATGATGGGCGTGATCAGCGCGCCGAGCGACCCGCCGCTATAGGAAACCGCGACGCCTCGCGACCACTGCTCGGGACGAAGCGTCTGCACCACGGTTCGCAGCGCACCGGGAAACGTCGCGCCCTCGCCGAACCCGAGCACGCCGCGCGCGATGGCGAAGCTGCGGAATCCTGCGGCGAAGGAATGCGCCGCCGACGCGACGGTCCACAGCGAAACCGCGGCGGTCATGCCTGTGCGCAATCCCACGCGGTCGAGGATTCGTCCCCACAAGGGATTGGCGAACATGTAGGCGATGGAAAACGCCGAAATGATGAAGCCGTACTGCGCATTGCTGAGATGCGCGTCCCGAAGGATGGTCGGCGCGAGCAGCGCCAGCGTGTTGCGATCGATATAGCTGATCGTCGAGACCAGCATCATGGAGACGGCCGGAAGCCAGCGCACGAATCCGTCACTATAGCAGTCCGCGTTATTGGTCCGTTAATTTTCGCCGTTCGCCGGTTTCCTGGAGATGGAGCGGAGGAAGTAACCTATGCTCGTTTCAGAGGTAATCACAAGCATGAGACGCAAAAAAATGCTGATCGCGATCGCCGGGGGGATCGCCTTTCTTCTCGGCTTTGTTTCCTCGATCCACAGCGGGCCCTTCTAGGAGCTTAGGTTGGTTTCCCCGTTCATGAATCGCCTATATTTTGCGAAAAACCAGCACCGCGTTGAGACCGCCAAAGGCAAACGAGTTCGAGACGGCATACTGGACATCGGCGGCTCGCGCGGTGTTGGGGACAACGTCGAGATCGCAGGCTGGATCGGGTCCGGTGAAATTCGCGGTCGGCGGAACGATTCCGTGGTGCATGGCGAGCAACGTGGCCGCGGCTTCGATCGCTCCGGCGGCGCCGAGCGTGTGGCCGTGGATCGACTTGGTGGAGCTGACCAGCAGTTTATCGGCATGCGCGCCGAACACGCCGCGAATGGCCTGCGTTTCGGCCGGGTCATTGGACCAGGTTCCGGTGCCATGCGCGTTGACGTAGCCGATCAGGTCCGGCGCGACCCCCGCATCGGCGAGCGCCATGCGCATCGCGCGCGCGGCTCCCGCGGGGAGCGGCTGGGTCAAATGATGAGCGTCCGACGACATGCCGAAGCCGGCGATCTCTCCCCAAATCGTGGCTCCGCGCGCCTGGGCGCGTTCGAGCGGCTCCATCACCAGCATCGCCGCGCCTTCGCCGAGGATCAGCCCGTTTCGATCGCGCGAAAACGGACGGCACGTATCGGGCGACACGACGCGCATCGCCTCCCATGATTTCAGCATTCCGAGCGAGAAGGGAGCCTCGCTGCCGCCCGCGATCGCCACTTGGGCCGCGCCGCTGCGAATCATCCAGAACGCCTGCCCGATGGCGTGATTCGCCGAGGAGCACGCCGTCGAAATCGTGTAGACCGGTCCGGTGATTCCGAATTCAAGCGAGATGCGGCTCGCGCCGGCGTTGGCCATCACTTTGGGAATCGTCAAGGGAGGAAAGCGCGCCGCCTTCTGCCCATACAGCAGAACGAAGCCTTCATCTTCGGTGGTCTGGCCGCCCACACAGGAGCCTGTGACGATCGCGGTGTTCTCGCCGAGCGCGCGATCGAAGGCGATCCCCGCGCCGGCGACCGCTTCCCGCGCGGCGACCACGCCGAACTGCGCAAACCGGTCCAGCATGTCGGCTTCTTTTTCGTCGAAAAAATCCGAGGCGCGATAGCCCGTCACTTCCGCCGCGTTGGGAAACCGCAGCAGGCCGGGAGGGATCCGCGTGATGGGGCGAATCGCCGAAGCGCCTTCGGAAAGCGCGCGCCAGAATGCATCGCGGGTGTTTCCGGGCGCGGCGATCACGCCGATTCCGGTGACCGCGACGCGACGCGTCATTTCTCCCGTTATGGCACCCGCTCGGGCGCCTGTTTGGCCGCGAGCAGCGTTTCGATTCCTTGCGCCATTTCGCGGACGGACCGGATCTTCCTGGCGGCGTCGTCGGGAATATCGACGTCGAATTCGCCTTCGAGCGCGAACAGAATGTTGATGCCGTCGAGAGAATCGATTTTCAGCTCCTCGAAGGTGCTGTCGATGGTCACCGATTCGGGAGGGATATGCTGGGTCCTGGCGACCACTCCGGCGACGCGCGCGATCAGGTCTTCGGACATAGAATCTGACTCACGGTTTCGAAATGAAAGCCGCGCTCCTTGAGGGCGGGGATGATCATTTCCACGGCGTCGAGCGTCGCGCGGATGTCGGGCGCGCGCTCCAGAGTACGCCCGTCGTGGAGGCATAGTATGCCGCCGTTGGCGGCGTAGGAAATCAGCAGGCGCGCAACCCGCGGCGCGGGCCACTTCCAATCGTGCCCGATGACGGTCCACATTACGCCGTTCAGATGCAGGCGCTGCTGCGCGGCGCGCAATCCGAACCAGCGGACCCCGTAGGGAGCGCGAAACAGCTTGGGAATCGCGCCCGTGGTCTCATGAATGGTCTCCTGCGCGAGCGCCATTTCGCGATAGATGAACTCGGGACTGCGAAAATCCATGCGCGGATGCGAATCGGAGTGGTTGCCGGCTTCGTGGCCGGCGGCGACGACGCTGCGCGCGATCGAAGGACAGCGGCGGACATTGCTTCCGCACATGAAAAACGTCGCGGGCACTGTATGTCTGGCCAGAACCTCGAGCAGCGCGGGCGTCGATTCGCTAGGGCCGTCGTCGAAGGTGAGCGCGAGCGCCGGCCGGGTTCGATCCCCGCGATACACCGAGGGCCCGAACACGCGGCTGGACCGTCCGCGCACCGCATATTCCATGAACCCGGTCGCACCGAATATACCCGCCGCAGCGCTGATGAGCGCAACGTCACCCATAGTATTTTCTATAATAGCCGCACCACGCTCAACCCACATCCCGGCAGTCGGACAATGTAGAAATTATCCGACTACCCACATCCCGGTGGCGCCTGAACTTTTACGCACTACTCACATCCCGCAGGGCGCGATCGGCAGCCGTGACACCCCGGTATTGCGCTTCTTCGAAAATCGAAAATCCGCTCAAATCGGAGTTCGCGTAATAAATCGGGCCTTTGGCGGACCCGAAACGGCGCCGC
Source organism: Bryobacteraceae bacterium (assembly GCA_035319685.1). GTDB lineage: Bacteria > Acidobacteriota > Terriglobia > Bryobacterales > Bryobacteraceae > Palsa-187. Next base: position 3,969 of record DATHCE010000361.1, read on the forward strand.
GATTCCGACTCCAGAAATCCCGGCACCGGCCGGGCCATCGCGTGGCCGATGCGCATCACGTCGACCCGCGACACACGGCCGCGAATATCGGGATGCGCGCGCGATAAATCGAGGAAAATCGCCTCGCGCCAGTAGCTCCAGTCTTGGTCGAGCAGCAGCGCGCGAGCATCCGCGGGCGCGTATTGCGCAAGCGACCAGTAGAATGTCCACACCGAACGCGGGATAAACGTCCGGAGGCTCATATGCGTCGCGTCCACGTAGCCGAGCGCGGGCGATTCGTAGATCACGTTGTCCCAGGCGACATCTTCCGGCACGCGTTCGACGGTCAGGTTCGCCGTCAGCCACGGCGAGTAAACGAATCCTTCCGCGCGCGGCGCGCCTTCGATGATGTACGGCGCGAGAAACGTCGGCGCGGCGAAAATCACGCGCTCGGCGATGTAATCGGTTTTTTCGGTCCGGACCCGGAGGCGCCGGCCATCGCGAACGATCGAGTACACCGCCGATCCGGCGCGAATCCACGGCTTCAACCGGTCGATCAATTGCCGCGCGATCCATCCGTTGCCCTCCGGCCACGTCAGCGGTCCCTTTTCTTCCGGGTCTCGCGACGCAAAATACTGAATGCCGGCCCATGCCGAGGTGTCGCGCGCGAGCGCCCCGTAATCGTCGCGGCAGGCGTAATTGACGTACCAGTTCAAATACGGCGATGTGAACTTGTTCGCGGCCATCCACTGCTGCATCGACAAGTGATCCAGTTCCGAGGGCCGTGCGCCACGCTCCATCGGAATGGTGAATTGCCCGGACGCGCGAAACTCGGCCATAAGATCGTGAAAGCGCCGGTAATCCTCGCGGTCGCGATCGGTCGACGCAATCTCCGGCTCGATGCCTTCCTGCCAGCGGCCATGCAGGTACAGGCGCTCCTGCGGGGCGAAGCACAAATGCCGCTCGTCCCAAATGCCGTCTTTCAAAACGGCCAGCTCTTCGAACAATTCGCGAACCAGCGTCGCCCGCGCATCGGGAACGGGCACGTAATGCGCGGCCCACGGATACGCGGTGATCTCGTTTTCTCCCCATCGCGAATTGCCGCCGGGCTGCGCTTCCATTTCGACCAGAACGAAGTCGCGAAAGCCGCGCTTTTGAAGACGCCAGGCCGCGCTCAATCCGGCCATTCCTCCGCCCACAATCACGATCGGAAATGTTTCGGTACGCGGCGCCGCCGGAAACGCGGCGCGATCGCGAATGCGATGGCCGGCGGGAAATGCGTCGTTGACGAATCCGCCGGAGACCCGGCGCTCCGCTTTCGCCGCCAGGCCGATCAGCGCCGCGCTTAAGAATCGGCGCCTGGTCGGCATCTGATGATTGGGGGTCTCATTTCGGCTGGAACGTGAAATCCGAAATCCCGATCTCGTCGTTGCCTTGAATCAGGAAACCGAATTTGCCCGACGCCGGATTCCGGCCGGGTTCGGCAAAGGAATCGAGCACCAGCCAATCATTGCCGTTCTTGATGCGAGTCACCACGTGCTCGGCCGTGATCTCGATTTGAACGGTGTACGCCTTTTGATTCGGTACGCCGTGCTCGGTCTTGGCGCGCTCGAGCTTTTTTCCCTTCTCGACCACTTCCGCCCAAAATGTTTTTTTGTCGAGCTCGTAAAGCAGATAATTTTTCGCGTCGGCATATTGGACGGCCCAGCGAATCCGCCCGCCTTTGAAAACGTTTCCTCCATGCAGCAGCTCGACCGTGAACGTATAGACGCCCTGCGGGCCAAGCTTGTAGGGGACGAAGCCTCCGCCGCGATGGACCCACAGTTCGCCGTCCTTCTTCCATGCGCCCGCTTCCTCGAAATCCGCGATCCCTCCGTTTTTCGCCGCCGCCACCGCGACGTGCTCCTTGGCGAGCGAAACCTCCAGCGTCCGCGTTTCGCCCGCCGCCACCTGCAAGCGTTCGATTTTATCCACGTAGCCCGGCGCTTTCGCGAAAAAGATGTAGCTGCCCGCCGGCAGATCCAACTGATTCGCCTTCAGCTCGTGCGTTTGCGATTCATCGCCGCGGCGATAGGTGACGACGGCATCCGGCGGCGTGCGCACCAGCTTGACGGTCCCGGTGGTGACCATCGCCGCCAGCACCACGTCGGCCCCTTGCAGCACCACCGCTTGTCCGGCTTTGAAGCTCCGCTGGATTCGCTTGGGCGTGAATTGGTCGTGCTGTAAATCGATGGTATGATCGCCCGGCGCAACCGTGTTGTACGCGAAATTTCCATCCGCGCCCACCGCGCCGACGCTGGTCGAATCGATGAGCACTTCGGCGCCCGGCGTCGCTCCGTGAATTTGCAGCATGCTCACCTGGGGCAGCGGCGTCATCTTGAATTCCAGCCGCACCTCGGCGCCCTTCTTCACTTCCGCGGTTTCGACCGGCGTGTCCTGAAAACCCGGCTTGGCCACACGGACGCTCACGTTGCCGATCGCCGGGATGCGCACCTGCCCGCGTTTGGTCAGGCGGCGATACTCCTTGTTATTGACGAAAACGTGCGCGTCGTCTTCCCCGGTGGAAACGATCAGCGTGCCGATGTTGAGATCGGATTTGAGAAACGCCGTGAGCATCGGCCCCGGGCCGAACGTCTCCTTCATATTGCGCTGGTTCTGCGCGTCGCCCACCACCAGTTCGTCCACGCCCGCTTGAAAGTTGCGCAGATCGACGCCGGCCGGCCCCGCATCGTCCTGCGCCTGTCCGTTCAGCGCGAGCTTCATCGGCCCGGAATTGGTCACCACGCGCGCCTGCGTGCCCATACTCGCCACCAGCACTGCGATCAGGTTGTGCGTGGTCACGGCGCCGCTGATCGCGGGCGCCTTCGCGTCGGCGATGTCGAAGGAAAACGACGCATCGCCGGTGCGCGATGTCAGCTTGATGGTGTGCGGCCCGGACTCGACCTTCTCCAGGACGAACTGGCCTTCCTGCAAATCCACCGGAGGCTGATCGTCGAGGCCGACCTTGCCCTGATCGAGATCGGTGAGGATCCGAAGCTGCGTCGCCTGCGCGATCATCGCCAGGTTGACCGAAGTCGGCTCGCCCGGCACAACGTTGACCGCGCTGGTGGCCGGATCGTAGCCCTCCAGAAACGCGGTCACCTGATAATTGCCGGGCGCGAGCGTGAGGTTGCAATTGGAGGTGCACTTCACCTCGCCATTGATGCGGATCGATGCGCCTGGCGGCGTGGTCGCGATGGCGACCTCGATCCCCACCGGTTCCTTGTGCTCGCTCAGGTTGCGCTTGCGAGCCTGGTTCACCAGAAACGCCAGCAGCGCGATCGAGATGACGGACCCGGCGAGCGCGCCCAGGATCAAGGCACGCCGCACATTCAACGGCGCCTTCGGCGGCGGACCCGGCGGAGGTTGTTGCGCTTGCGGCGGACCCGGCGGAGGCGCAAATGCCGGAGTCTGTTGGCCGGTCGCCAGCATTTCCTGCATAGGCGGAGCGGCGGCCGGCGCGCCGGGCGGCACCGGAGGAATCTTGATGGTTCGCGGCGCCGGTGTGGGCGGCGGCACGGCCGGCGGCGGCAGCGGCGGCGGCGCCTCGCTGAACTGCGGCGCCTGGGGGATCGGCGGCGGCGCGACCGGCGGCGGCGTTTGACTCACCGGCGGCGGATTCAGCACCACCGTCGGCTCAGCGCCCGGCGCCGGCCCGGCGGTCTTTTCCTGCTTGAGCCGCGTACCGCGATTTACCAGATGTTGTTTGATATCGCCGACGGTCAACTGAATTTCGAAATCGGCCGTATACTGCCGGGCGATCTCATCCAGCCGGTAAAAGATCGGCTTCAAGCCCTCCAGATCTTTTACCAGATCGACCTGGCGATCGAGACTCTTCAGCTCATCCAGCGGATTCAGGTTCTCTGCGCCCACGATGATATCCTACACTACGCCCGCCGGAAAAAATATCGTGACCATCGGCCTGGACGCAACACCATTAACGGTATCGACCGGCGGAGTCGCCCGCTACACTCTGGAACTGTCGCGCGCGCTCGCCACTCATTTTCCGGAGCACGATTACTGGCTCCTTTCCGATCAGCCGTTCGCTGCCGCCGATCTGCCCCGCCTGCACGCCGGCACCGGCCCGCGATCCATCGCCGAACGCAAGTGGTGGTTGTGGGGCGTGCAGCAGGAAATGACGCGCCGGCGCATCGATCTGTTTCACGGCACCGATTTCTCGGTTCCTTATCTGCCGCTGCGTCCGAGCGTGATGACGCTGCACGACCTGTCGCCCTGGCTCGAGAGGAGCTGGCAGCCGCAGGCCTCCCGCATCCGCCGCCGCACCGCAATCCTGCTGCGCACCGTGATTCCCACCATGGTGATTACGCCGAGCGAAACCGTGCGTCGCGCCGCCATCGAGCGGTTTGCTCTTTCCGCGGATCGCGTCGTCGCCGTGCCGCTGGCGGCATCCGGCGAGTTTCATCCCGTCGAGCAGGCGCCGTCCGGGACACCGTATTTCCTGTTCGTCGGCACCATTGAGCCGCGCAAGAACATCGCGCGATTGATCGAAGCCTGGCGCGAGGTGCGCCGCTCGCACCTGGTGGATCTCGTGATCGCCGGAAGAACCCGCTCGGATGCCGCTCCGATTGCGCCGGAGGCCGGGCTGCGCCTGCTCGGTGCGGTCGCCGATCACGATTTGCCCGCGCTGTATTCCGGCGCGCTCGCGCTCGTTTATCCGTCGTTATATGAAGGTTTCGGATTGCCGGTGCTCGAAGCGATGCAGTGCGGCGCGCTCGTGATCACGTCGCGCGATCCGGCGATCATGGAAGTGGCCGGGGATGCCGCGTTATGCCTCGACGTGTCCGATATGAAGGCGATCGTCGCGGCGCTCAGCGCGGTTGCGAGCCGGCCGCAGGATTTCGCGTCGATGCGCGATCGCGCCCGCTCGCGAGCGCTCGAATTTTCCTGGAAGGGCACCGCGCAGCGCACCATCGAGGTGTATGAAACGGCCCGCCGAATTTTCCGGCATTGATCATTCCGCCATGAAGGAATCGAGAGACGCTGCGCTGTTTCTTTCGCCCGAAGCTCCCCTCCCCGGCGCCGGCGGCGGAGGTTTGCGGTCCGCCTCTCTGCTTGAATATCTCCGCGCGAAATACGACGTCACCTTGGCCGGCTTCACCGTTCCCTATCATTCGCGATCCACGGCCGCGCGCATCTGGCGCAACGGCTGGCGATTCCTTCGCGGCGTGCCCCCGTTGGTCGATCGCTTCTCGGGATTTGAAGCGCAGCTCGATCCGTTCCTGACCGGCCGTCGCTACCGCGTGGGCGTCGTGGAACATTTCTGGTGCGCTCCCTATGCTGCGGCGTTGCGGCCGCACTGCGACCGCCTGGTGCTCGATCTGCACAACGTCGAAAGCGAGCTCGCGCGCACGCACGCCTCCGCAACCGGCGCCCTCGCTTCGATTGCCGGACGCCGTTTCGCCGCGGCGTACCGAAAATTAGAGCGTCAATGGATCCCCCAGTTCGATCTGGTGCTGGCTGCCTCGGACGAAGATGCGCGGCGTATCACGCGTTCCGGTGCCGGCCCGCATCCCGATGTCTGCGTTTATCCCAACGCTCTGCCCGAAATCGCGCCGCGCGAAACGCCGGAGCAAAATTGCATCGCCTTCAGCGGGAATCTCGAATACCATCCCAATGTCGAAGCCGTGCGCTGGTTTCATGCGCGGATCTGGCCTCGACTGCGGGAACGCGATCCGCAGATCGAATGGCGACTGATCGGGCGCAATGAACATGCCGTGAGAAAGATCGTCGCCGGTTGCGATCGAATCATTATGACCGGCGCGATCGGCGATGCGGTCGCCGCTCTGGCCGAAGCGAAGGTGTGCGTCGTGCCCCTATTGTCCGGCAGCGGGACGCGATTCAAAATTCTCGAGGCCTGGGCCGCCCGGCGCGCCGTTGTCTCGACCACCCTCGGCGCAGAAGGCCTGGGGGCGCGCGACGGCGAGCACCTGCTGATCGCGGATGATCCGGAAGCCTTCGCCGGCGCGATTCTGCGCCTGCTCGACGACCCTCCGCTGCGCCGGCGCCTCGGCGAGGCGGGACGCGCTCTCTATCTCGATCGCTTTACCTGGACTGAGGCGTGGAAAAAGCTCGGCGAGGCCGGGCTGTGAACGACTTACAATCCTCAATCAGGGTGTGCGTCCCTTGCAAACGCACACCCTGACGATCGTCCCTTCGCGTCGCCTGTCTTTCCGCAACCCGGCGAATCGCGAAGAGTCCCCATCAACAGCGAGCCCCTCACACCATGCCATGCTTTTCCGCTGCTTTTGGCCTTTGCACTCCGAGAGCCAAATTCGTTGTTCCCGGAAACTGACGCCAATCATTTGCCGATTCGAGCGCGCCTCGCCCGTTTCCATGGGCGATTTCACGCAGGCCCTGCGCCATAACGCCAATGACCTTGACCACGACATCCACTCAGTGCTAACGTCCAAGCGAGGTTTTGAGGTCCGCTCATGAATCCTGCCGTGAAATTCTGCCTGTGGATCTATCGCCTGCTGGCGCGCGCCTTCCCTCACGAATTTCAAATTCTCTACGGCGCCGACGTGATCCAGCTTGGCGAAGACTGTGTCGTCGACATCTGGAACCGCCATGGATTTACCGGCCTGCTGCGCCTGCTCGGGCGTCTGACGCTACGCATTCCTGTCGAATATGCGAGCGAGCTCCGCCGTGACCTCGCCTATGCGCTGCGCGCGCTCATCAAGTCTCCGGGATTTGCCGCCGTCGGAATTATTTCGCTCGGCCTGGGCATCGGCGTCACCACCACCGTCTTCAGCGAAGTCAACGTTTTCATGCTGCGCGACATGCCCGCCGCGCGCTCGCCCAAACAACTCGTGATGGCGCGCGGAATTTCCTATCCTTACTTCGAGCAGTATCGCGACCG
>DATHCE010000362.1:0-2906 GCA_035319685.1 Bryobacteraceae bacterium
GAAACCTTCGAGCATTACCGCAAGGGCGCGCGCTTCGAAAAAGTGCGCGACAATTTCGTTCAATTCGCCCGCATGAAGCATGCCCGCAAGTCGAAAATGCAGATTGTCGTGCAGATGGTCCGCATGCCCGGAAATGCGGACGAAGTGGACGAATTCCGCCGCTTCTGGGGCGGGGTCGAGGGCGTCGATCAGGTGCGCGTCAAAGAAGACGAAACCAATCTGGTGCAGCCCGAAGGTCATCGCGAGTCGCGCCCGTGCCACTATTTATGGCGCGGCGCGATGTACGTGAAGCACGATGGCCGGGTGTTTCCGTGCTGCCAGAGTTACATGCTCGACGGCCAACCCGTGGGAGATTTACGAAGCCAAGCGCTCGAAGAAATTTTCAATTCCGACCAGATGCGGACCCTCCGCCGTCTCCACGCGGTAGGGCGCGGCAGCGAAATCGATATGTGCGCGCGATGCTGTACCGCGGTTCCGCATCCGTTGCTGGTCGCCGGCAGCCTGGTGCTGCATGGCAAGTGGGTGCGCCGCGCGATGCCGGTAGTCGAACGCCTGATCTACGGTTCCAAGCTGCCCAAGCGCCTGCTCACGCCTGCGCGGGACGATTTGGTCCAGATCCAAAAAACGGCGATCGGGCCAAAGCAAAAGGCTGTAATCGAGCAAGGCAAAAGGCTGTAATCGAGCAAAGCAAAAGGCTGAAATCGAGCAAAGCAAAAGGCTGTAGAATAGTCTCTGCGAGGTTGTGCCGATGTCCCGCATCTTAAGCGACCGGGCCGAGAAAACCGATCAAGTGGTAGTTCTGCCCGCGTCGCTCGAAGATCCGGACAAGTCGACGCCAGGAATCTATCGCGTCGGACTCATCGCGATTCTGGTGGCGATTTTCGCTTTCTTCGCTGCGCTGGTCCTCGCTTATTGCTGGCGGGCATCGCATCCGCCCTTCTGGACCCCGATCGAGCTTCCGAACACTCTGTGGTTCAGCACCGGCGTCATTCTGGTGAGCAGCGTCACGATGGAATCCGCGCGTCGCGTGTTTCGCAAGGGACACTGGCGGCTGGCCTCGCGCCTGCTGCTCGCGACCGCGTGCCTCGGCGGCGTATTTCTCGCGTCGCAGCTGACCGCGTGGCGGGAACTGGTTCGCCAGGGCGTGTACCTGACCCAGAATCCGCACAGCTCGTTCTTCTATTTGTTCACCGGACTGCACGCCGCGCATCTCATCGGCGGCCTGATCGCGCTGCTGGTGGTGATGCTCGCAAAATCGAAGCGCCGGGAGCTGGTCGACGTCGCCGGCTACTATTGGCATTTCCTGGGAGTGCTCTGGATCGCGCTGTTTGCAGTCCTGAAAACGCAGTGAAAACGCGGTAACCTGAGCCCATAACCCCTATGAGAGAAGCTGTGGTGGTCGCCAGCTCGCGGACTGGCCTTGCGAAATCCTTCCGCGGATCTTTCAACATGACGCGTCCGGATAACCTCGCCGCGCACTGCATCCGGGATGTTCTGCGCAAGACGCCGCAGCTTGATTCGTCCGAAATCGAGGATGTTGTTCTGGGCTGCGCGCAGCCGCACGGCGCGCAGGGCGATAACGTGGCCCGCGTGGCCGCGATTCTGGCCGGCCTGCCCGTTACCGTCGCCGGAACAACCATCAATCGATTCTGCTCGTCGGGTTTGCAGGCCATCGCCGTCGCCGCGCACGAAATTATTCACGAAGGCGTTGATGCCGCCATCGGCGGAGGGACCGAAAGCATTTCGATGACGCAGCGCAATCGCGATCCCAACAAATGGATCGAGGAGCACAAGCCGGGAATCTATATGGTGATGGGCGATACCGCGGAAGTGGTCGCCAAACGCTACAAAGTCAGCCGCCTGGCGCAGGACGAATATTCGCTCGAAAGCCAGAAGCGCACCGCCCGCGCCCAACAGGAAGGCTTTTTCGCCGGCGAAATCGCTCCGATGAAGACCACCATGGCCGTGCTCGACAAAAAGACAGGAGAAAAAATCGGGACCAAGGAAGTGTGTTGCGATCGCGACGAATGCAATCGCCCCGACACGACGCTCGAAGGCTTGCTCGCATTGAAGCCGCATTTCGATCAGACGAGCGGCGAAGGCTCGGTCACCGCCGGCAACGCCTCGCAGCTTTCCGACGGCGCATCGGCGACGCTGCTCATGTCGCGGGAACGGGCCGACCGACTCGGCATCCCATACAAACTGATTTTCCGCGGATTCGCCGTGGCCGGATGCGAGCCCGACGAAATGGGCATCGGTCCCGTGTTCGCGATCCCGAGACTACTTGAGCGGCAGGGCCTCAAGATGAGCGACATCGATCTGTGGGAACTCAACGAAGCCTTCGCCGTGCAGGTGGTGTATTGCCGCGACCGCCTCGACATCCCGCAGGAAATTCTGAACGTCAACGGCGGCTCCATCGCCATCGGCCATCCTTTCGGCATGACCGGTTCGCGCATGGTCGGAACGATCGCCAACGAAATGGCGCGCCGCAAATCACGGTACGGCGTCGTGACCATGTGCATCGGCGGCGGGCAGGGCGCAGCCGGATTATTCGAACGTGCATAGGGAACTGACCGCTCTGTCCCCGCTTGTTTCACGCCCGCGCTGCCGCTTCGAATCTCAGTGGACAGAGCGGTCGTGTCCCCTGTTTGCACCCCGATGATTGATCCTTCCGCTCAAATCGCGCCCACCGCGCGCATCCATCCCGATGCCGTCATCGGTCCCGGCTCGGTGGTCGGCGAGTTTGCCGTCATCGAGCAGGACGTAATCCTCGGCGCCGAAACGCGCCTGGAACCCTACGTCTACGTCAAGCGCTGGACGACCCTCGGCGATCGCAACGAAATATCCGCGGGCACGGTCCTCGGGACCGATCCGCTCGACAAGAATTTCACGGGCGAGCGCAGTTA
>DATHCE010000363.1:0-4460 GCA_035319685.1 Bryobacteraceae bacterium
TGATGTCGGGCCTGGAATCGCCGCGCGCGATGGCGCTTGATGCCAGCGGCGATCTGTATTTCGTCGAGACTGCGGGGAGGCATGTGCGCCGCTTGAACGCCCTGGGAACCCTGACCAGCTTCGCGGAAGGGAGCTGGATCGAGCCGAGCGGCATCGCACTCGGAAGCGCGGGAGACTTTTTCGTCGCCGATGCGGGGCTCAACGCGATTGTGCATATCGATTCCGGCGGAAACGCGGCGATCGTCGCGGGAACCGGGGCCGCGGGATTCTCGGGCGACGCGGGACCGGCACTCGCGGCGCAGCTCAATTCTCCATGGGATCTTTCGACGGACGCCGGCGGCGCGCTCGATATCGCGGACCTGGCCAACGATCGCGTCCGTCAACTGGTCCCGCAGCCGGCTGCGGTGGTTGCGCCCACCATTACCTTGCTCAACGCCGCAAGCCTCGAATCGGGGCCGATCGCGCCGGGAATGCTGGTCCAGCTGATGGGCACCGGCCTCGGCGCCTCCGATGCGCCCAATACGCAGGTGATGTTCGGCAACTTCGCCGCGCCGATTGTGGCGCTCAACAGTTCCCAGTTTCTGGTCGAGGTACCGCCGCAGATCGGAACCTTGTCCTCAGTATCGATTCAAGTTCTAGACAACGGCAACCTAGCCGGACAGGCTTCCGCAACCGTTGCGCCGGCCGCTCCCGCGCTTTACGCAGGCGCGAACGGTGAAGCCTCGGCGATCAACCAGGACGGCACGCTCAACTCCCCGTCGAATCCAGCCTTGCTCGGCTCGATCATGGTGCTGTACGGAACCGGCGAGGGCGTGACCGGACTGCCTGTGACCGTGACCGTCGGCGGATATCCCGCGCAGATCCTTTATTCGGGGCCTGCTGCCGGCTACGCGGGCTTGTGGCAGATCAACATCGTGCTTCCCTCCGGCTATATCGCGCCCGGAAATCTGGGCGTGGTCGCGAATGCCGGCGGATTTTCCACACAGGCGGGCGTGACCATATCGGTCCAGTGAGAAGCAGGAGGGCGCAGCCGCTTAGCCCACGTATTGCACTTCTTCTTCGAGCTCGATCGCGAAACGGTCGCGCACGCGCGTCTTCAGCAGGCTGATCATCGCACGCAACTGGTGCGCCGTCGCGCCGCCGGTATTGTAAATCAGATTGGCATGGTAATCGGCGACGCGGATGGCTCCATCCGCCAATCCCTTGGCTCCGGCCTGTTCGAGAAAATACGCGGACGGGACCTTTCCTTCGCGAATCACCGATTCCGGAATTTGGGCGCGCACGCCTTCGGACAGATCCGCGAGCAGGAGATTTTTGAAAATGCTGCCGGCGCAGCGCATCTCCGGCGGATACTTGGCATCGCGGATTTTCCGGATGCTTTGGGCGCGCGCGCCTAATTCGGACGGGTCGGCCCGATCCAGGCGCAAGGCCGCGGAAAGGATCACCCAGTCCTTGTGGCGCTTAAACACGCTGTCGCGATAACGAAATTCGCACTCCGCATTGCTGATTTCGCGGATCGCGATCCCGTCGAAGAAGCGAACGCTCTCGACGCGCTCATCCATCGAATGGCCATAGGCGCCGGCGTTGCCGTAGATCGCGCCGCCGACCCAGCCCGGAATCCCGGTCATGGTTTCGAGGCCGCGCAAGCCGCAATCGATGGTCGCGTCCACCAGGCTCTGCAACACCGCGCCCGCATCCACGCGCACGCGGCACTGGTCAATCGCGATCGCGCTTGCGGTGTAGCGCAGGACGGCTCCGGGGAATCCCTCGTCGGCGACAATCAGGTTGGTTCCCCCGCCGATCACCACGCGAGGCCAGCCGGTTTCGTCGATGGCCCGCCAGGCGTCCACGAGCGCGGTTTGGTCGGCGGCGTCGAGCAGCACGCGCGCCGGTCCGCCGATCTCGAACCGGGTGTACCGCGCCAGCGCCGCATTCACGAAAACGTGTAAATTGGGAATCGCCAGAAGGCGAAACAGCATCTATTGCCGATTATAAAGGAGGCGCGGAATGTTTCCGCCCGAAGCGCTCAAATTCCTGCGCGAGCTGGCGCGCAACAACCGGCGCGAATGGTTCCAGCCGCGCAAAGAAATTTTCGAGACCACGGTTCGCGCGCCGATGTTCGCGCTGGTGGAGGCGATCAACGCCGAATTCGCGAAGTTCGCGCCGGATTACATCACCGATCCCAAAAAGGCGGTGTTCCGCATCTATCGCGACACGCGCTTCAGCGCCGACAAATCGCCGTATAAGACGCACGTGGCTTCGATTTTTCCGCGCCGCGGCGGAGAACGGCGCGCCGGCGTGGGATTTTATTTTTCCGTCTCCGCGAAAGAGCTCGGCGTCGCCGGAGGCATCTACGATCCGTCGCCGGAGCAGATGCTGGCCATTCGCACCTGGCTCGCCGAAAATTACGCGGCGTTCCGCAAGATCGCGAAAGGTCCTGAAAAACTGATGAGCAAGTTACACGGCGACTCGCTCCAACGCATCCCGAAGGGGTTCCCGCCGGATCACCCGGCCGCGGATCTCATCAAGATGAAGCGATGGGTGTACTACACGACGCTTGAACCGGAGATCGCGACCACGCCGAAGCTGCTGGCGGAAGTGGTCAAGCGATATAAGGCGATGGCGCCGGTGCTCGAGGAACTGAATAAGCCTTTGTCGAAGGCGCCTTCACGCGCGGCTCGAACGCTTGCCGATTTCTAGCGCAAATTTCTCTGCTTCAGATACGCGATCAATGCGGCGGGATCGTCGGTGATGATCGCGTCCACCTTGGCGTCGATCAGGTACTGCCACTCTCTCGGCGCGTCCGGAGTCCACGGCACCACCTGAAGCCCGGCGGCATGCGCTTCGCGGACTTTTGCGGGAGTGACCAATTGGTAGTACGGAGACACGATGGGCGCATCCGCGTCCTTGGCGATCGCGACGAAGCTGCGGTTGTCGCCTTCCCACAACGCGACGCGCCGGATCTCCGGCGCGAGCTTCGCCATCGCGTGCAGCGTGCGGAAATCGAAGGATTGCAGCAGGACGCGCTGCTCCATTTTGTGTTTGCGCACGACTTCCAGAACCATGCGGGCGAACTCGTCGGGCGGCGGCGTCCGCTCGGGATGATCGGCAAAGCTCTTGGTTTCGATGTTGAACTGCACCGTTCCGTTGGGCGCCAGATCGAACACCTGGTCGAGCGTCGGCATCCTGGTTCCCTCGATGGGCGTCTGTTTGGGGAAGCCGGGGTTCCGGATTTTTCCGCAATCCCACTCGCGAACCTGCGCGAGCGTCAGCTCATGAATCATCGCCTCCGGTACGGGACCGCTGCACACGGGCGGATGCAGATACGGATCGTGGGAGATGACGATCACGTTGTCTTTGGTGACCGCCATGTCGAGTTCCAGCACGTCGGCGCCGACGCCGATCGCATACTCGAACGCGGGAAGCGTATTTTCGGGCCGCATGGCGCGCGCGCCACGGTGGCCGTGCACCAGAATTTTAGATTGTGCCGGGAGCATGGCGATGGAAAAGAGAGCAAGAATCGCAGTGCGCATCAGTCCTGGTTCCTGCGGAATTCGCATTGGCAGCAATCGCTGCACCGCAGGCATTTTTCGCAGCGATGATTGTCGCAGGTATCCTTGGTGCAGTAGACGCAAATTTCCGTCGACGGCTCGCCGCAGATGTTGCAGGTGAAAGTCTGAGTTTCCGTCATGGGTTGGGGCTCTTCTTGGTCGTGGCGGCCGGTTTTGCGGGCTGGTGATTCAAAATTCCGCGGCAGCGCTGCGCTTCCTTATCGGCGATCGCGAACTCCTGTTCCTTGGTGGCCGCCAGATCCGTGATGTATTGACGGAGCTGGTCGCGATTCGCGGAATTTTCCGCCAGCACGCCGACCAGCAGATCGCCAACCGCGGGATTCTGATAATGGCGCACGCCGTCGACCAGCGAATCGAGCCGCGCGGTCAATCCTTGCAGGCGGAAATACGTATCGAGCGCCAGCGTCAATCGCTCCGGCTGCTTCTTGAGCGCGGCGGCCGAATCGACCAGGTAGCGAAGCTCATCCTCGGCGCCTTTCCACTGCGCAACGTAGGTTTGCGGCGCGCCCTGCGCCACCCATTCCTGCGGCGTCAACTGGTCGAGAATCGGCTTCAGACGTTTGGCCTGCGCGGAAAGCGCGTCCACGGTGGGCGCGACGTCCCAATCCGCTGCAACGCCCTGAGACGGGCTCTGAGCGAGCGCGGACGCCGCGAAAAAAAGGAGCGTAAGAACGTACTTCATGGTCCTTATTCGCTAGTTTCGCACGACCCGCGAGCGGCTGGGGCTTACGTCCATTCAGTTTGCATCAACGTGATGATGGAATTGCTGCGCGTACTATAATACCGATAGAAGTGCCGCTCGAGTTCTTCGATCCCCTGATTCGGACCTGGTTCGGGAGCCGTTTCCGTAACGTGACCGAACCGCAGCGCCTGGGATGGCCGGAAATT
>DATHCE010000364.1:0-10346 GCA_035319685.1 Bryobacteraceae bacterium
CGTCCGTGATAGATTTTCGGTATCACGATCGGTCCGCCGAGCGAAGCGGCCCAGTTTTCCCAATTCTCAGGCGTAGCCGGCGCGCCGACCAGGTTGTTGAAGTAAAAGTTCGCCGTCCCGCCAGAGGGGCGGTAATATCCTTGCACGTCGCCGTGGATATCGTTGGTGCCCGTCTTGATCAGCGTGTTGAAAACGCCGCCGCCGGTTCGACCCATGGTCGCATCGTAGGTTCCGGTTTGCAGCTTCATCTCCTGCACGCCTTCTTCGGTGGGAATGATTACGGCGCGATTGTTGGAGTCGGTCACCGGCACGCCGTCAATCAAATAATTGTTGCCGCGAATCGGTCCGCCGCCAATCGACAGGTTCGACGATCCGGTCTGGTCCTGGAAACGGTTCCACGCGGGTGGACCCGAAGGCACCACGTTATTGTCCATTTTCGTGAACAGGAACGTGTTGCGGCCCAGGTTCGGAAGATCGGTGAGCTGCTGCGTATTGAGCGTCGTCCCGTTCGACGCCGTTGCGTTCTCGATAAGCGGAACTTCGGTGGTCACCTGCACGCTTTCGGTGACTTGCCCTAACTCCATCCGGAGATCGAGCCCGACCTCCTGCTGGACTGCAACGATGACGCCGGGATGCTCGAGCCTCTTGAAGCCCGACAACTCGACCGTGATGGTGTAGGTCCCGGGCTCCAATTGCGCGAAGACATACTGACCCACTGAATTGCTGACGGTAGTAGTGACTACGCCCGTCGCCTCATTTTTAAGGGTGAGGTTGGCGTTCGCGACGGTTGCACCGCCCGGGTCGAGAATGAGACCTCGGATGCTGCCGACAAATGTTTGGGCTGAGATCAGGGCACTTCCAACGATCGCCAGCACAAGGATGCTAAGTAGACTGCAGGTTCTCTTCTTCACAAGGCCTCCCAGCTCCTACCGGAGCTTCCAGCTCGAAACCTCTTGTATCAACGTGGGCGCAAGTTCGGGAACGACGGGGGACCACCTCTCAAAAATTGCCTAAAGATTGCGAGACCCCCAAGGTCGAAGTGACCCTTGCTAGCGCTCGAAACACCTGAGTTACTACGGAAGATAATGCAAAATCAAAGATTTGTCAACAAAAAACTGCTTCCATCTCGATGGAAAACCCTATGGAAAACCGTATTTGCTGCCAGATGGTTGATACGGGCGCACTTTTTATTTTTGTTTCCATTTTCGGCTCCCGTGGGCCTCCACAAAGTGGTGGTGACCATTCGGCATAGTTGACTTGCTTCCGGTTCTGGGTTATTCTAGCCGCGTACTTGGGCCACTTTCTGGTGACGGGTGAATTATATCGTTTTGACCGTAACCGCGGAACTGCCCATGTGATGTCTCACTCTAAGGCATCCACGGCTGAAGCATGTGGTGCGATCCGAACAGCAAGTCCAGTCCATGTAGACTAAGGAGAAAACATTATGATCCTCACCCCTGAACAAAAATCGGATTTCCTGAAACGCGGTTTTTCGCGGCGGAGTTTCGGCCGTCTGGCGACGCTGTTTGCCGCCGGCTCAACCCTGCCTTTTTCTGGGGAATTCGCCCTCGCTCAAATCGCCGAGAACCGCAAACTGCCGCCCGGCGCCGTGAAAATCGACAACAACGAGAATCCTCTGGGTCCGTGCAAAGAGGCGCTTCAGGCCATGCACGAGATTCTTCCGCAGGGCGGCCGGTACATGTTCTACCTGCCCAGCGAGCTCAGCGAAGTGATGGGCTCCCAGGAAGGCGTAGACCAGAGATTCGTCCAGGTGCATGACGGATCGAGCGCCCCGTTGCTGCAGGCCGTGTTGAGCTTCTGCTCGCCGACCAAGTCTTTCGTCATCGCCGATCCCGGTTACGAAGCGGGCGAGGAAGCCGCGCGATTCATCGGCGCGCCGGTTGTGAAGGTCCCGCTCACCAGCGACTACGCCCACGACGTGAAAGCCATGGCCGCGGTGCAGAACGCCGGTCTTATTTATATGTGCAACCCGAACAATCCTACCGGCTCGATGACCAAGAAGGAAGACATCGAGTGGCTGGTGGCCAACAAGCCGGCCGGCTCGGTGGTGCTGATCGACGAGGCCTACGTCCATTTTGCCGGCAAGGAAGAAAACACCTCCATGCGCCTGGTAAAGGCGGAAAAGGACGTCATCATCCTGCGCACCTTCTCCAAGATTTATGGAATGGCCGGCCTGCGCGCGGGTGTCGCCATCGGACGTCCGGACCTCATCAAGAAGACGCGCGGCTTCGGCATTAACTGGAATCCCGTCAGCGCCGTTGCCGGCGCGATGGCCAGCCTAAAAGCATCGAACGTGATTCCGGAACGTAAGAAAATCAACGCCGAAGTTCGCGACTCCACCATCGCGTTCCTTGAAAAGCACGGCTTCAAAGTGGTCCCGTCGCTGTCCAATAAGTTCATGGTCGATTGCAAGCGCCCGGGCCGCGACGTCCGCGAGGCGATGCACAAAGACCTGGTCTACGTGGGACGCGTCTGGCCGGTGTGGCCCAACTGCGTTCGCGTCACCGTCGGCACCGCCGAGGAAATGAAAAAGTTCCAGGCCGCGTTCCTTAAAGCGACCGCCTAGACTCTCTTTCCATTTCGATTCTCTAATCTCCTTCGACCGCCCGCGCTCCCGCGGGCGGTTTTCTTTTTCACCCGCTAAAATAGAATCCACATGACCCACACACACACAAGCTGGGATTCGATCCCGCTCGAATCGATGAGCGACCTGATATCGCGCAGGCTCGTCACCGGGGAAAAGGCGATGGTCGCGCAAGTGTTCCTGAAGAAAGACGCGGTGGTACCCGAGCATCATCACGAAAGCGAGCAGATCACCTACATCCTCAAAGGCGCGCTGAAGTTCGAACTGGAAGGCGCCGAAGTGATCGTGCGCGCGGGCGAGACGCTACACATCCCTTCGAACGTTCCGCATCGCGCCGTGGCGCTGGAGGACACACTGGATCTCGATATTTTCTCGCCGATCCGCCACGACTGGCTCAATAAAGATGACGCGTATCTCCGGCGCGGCGAGCGCGAGAGAACGTAACCGCGCCCGGGATTCAAGAAAATGGACCTCGGCATAAAAGATCGCGTCGCGTTGGTCGCGGCGTCCAGCTCCGGCCTCGGAAAAGCTGTCGCCCTGGGCCTGGCGCGGGAGGGAGCGAAGCTGGCCTTGTGTTCGCGCAATCCCCCGACGCTCCACCAGACCGCCGGCGAGATCCGCCGCGATACCGGCGTGGAAGTTCTCGCCGTACCGGTCGATGTCACCGATGAGGAAGAGGTCCACAGCTTCGTCAACGGCGTGCTCGAGCAGTTCGGACGGATCGACATCTGCGTCACCAACGCAGGAGGCCCGCCCGCCAAGCCATTCGACTCGATCAGCGTCGACGAGTGGCGCCGCGCCATCGACCTGAATCTGATGAGCACGCTGTTTCTGGCGCGCGAGGTTTTGCCTGGAATGCGCGACCGCGGCTGGGGCCGCCTGATCACCATTACCTCGCTCACCGTGAAGCAGCCGGTCGACGGCCTGATTCTTTCGAACTCGGTGCGCGCCGCGGTTGCCGGACTCGTCAAGAGTCTTTCCAACGAATACGCCGCCCACAACGTTCTGGTGAACAACGTTTGCCCGGGCTACACGGCAACCGATCGCCTGAAGGACTTGTCTTCCGCGCTTGCCGAACAGTCCGGCGCAACGATTGAGAAGATCGAGCGGCAATGGACGGCGCAAATCCCGCTGGGCCGGCTCGCGCGTCCCGACGAATTCGCCGACGCGGTGGTTTTTCTCGCTTCCGAACGAGCCAGCTACATCACCGGCCAATCCATCCTGATCGACGGCGGATTCGCCAAGGGTTTGCTTTAGGGTTGTTTCGGGGCCGGCAATTTAAACTCGACGTGCCGCTCGTTGTTCAACTGCGTCGAAAAATCGCGGTCCACGAGCGAGAGCGACGCGCGGTTCTGGCTGCCTTCGGTGGTGATGTAATTCAGCGTATCGCCCTCCACCCAATAGGCGACCGCGGGAAAAATCGTGTGGTCCTTCATCGCGATCAGGTAAATGGTCGGCTGATCGTCGGGCGGCGGGTTCGTTGCCTCCGGCATCGCGCCTGGAGGCGGCAGCGTCGAGTTGGAATAATCCTTCAACACCGGGTTTGCCGCGTCCGGCCGGAAATTCTGATTGATGATCACCACCGGCGCTTGTCCCGGAGCTCCATTCGCCGCACCGGTATCGCCATAGCCGCCATTGTAATATCCGCTGTCATACCCGGCTGGCGGCGCCTGCCCGGCCGGCGGCGACTGGTCCGTGTACGGGCTGCCATAGAGCGAGGGATCGTAAAAGTAGGTGTAACCGCCGTAAAAAACCGGATAAGGCACAACCGCCGTGCCTGCGTGAACGTGTGACACCCTCGGAGCGGCGCTCGGATGACCCGATCCACGGAATCCGCCGCCGTGCCCACCGCCCCCGGAGCGTTGCGCGAAAGCCCCGCACGCCGTCGCCAGCATCGCAATCAGGACTAGCCGCATAACGCCTCCCTCTTAAATTGTAGGACGTTCTCAAGCTCGCAAATGTTGCCTGACGTTTTAGAATCGGTGTGAAAACCCGCGCCTGCCCTCGCCATCATGGGCGGACTTTCCGTGACACATGGGCCATCAACGAAAAAAGTCCGCCAGTTCAGGCTAGGGCCTCCGTACCACCCGCAGTATGTCCCGGTCGAACGCCAGGACCCAATCGAACGATTTCAGCTCCTCCGCGCTAGGCGGCTGCGGTGATTTGTCGCCCATCTGGATTTGAATCGAACGGTCGTTCCAGGCGAGCTCGGCGATGAAGTACGCATCCCACCCGTTGAACGGGCTGCTCAGGATCATCACGCGGCTTCCCGGCGCCGGACGGGGCAACTCGCGGACCTGAGTGATCACTGACCAGGTCAGGTCCTGCGTCGCCAGGAACGGCGCCCACTCGTCGCGCCAGCGATGAATCGTATCGGCAGTCCACAGGCCGGCGATCAGCACGATGATCACCCATCCGGCCGCCCATTCGCTCGCCGGATGGCGCGGCACGCTCGCGACCATCGCGCTTACCAGCAGAGCCCATGCGAGCAACGGCAGGTACAACGCTGCGCCATCGCGCGGGACGACAGTGAACGAGATGGCGAGTGTTGCGGTTGAAACCAGAAACCAGCACCACCACACCTCCCGCTTGCGGAATAACATGCAGAGGAGCGTCAGCAATCCCCACTCGATCAAAAGGCGCCGCGAATTCTGGAAATATTCCGAATAAAACAAACTATTCCAGTATATTTCGTTATTCAATAGGTACCGATGAAGTGTAAACTCGATCCGATAGCCGGGATCTTGCGCCAGCGCATGCGGCCCCATCATTTTTCCGGCCGTATAAATCGCCCCGATCGCCATCAGCGCTACCGGCGTCGCCCATCGACGCGCGCTCCGGATCAGAATTTCGTACGCCAGCACCCATCCCGCCGCGACCACCGCGATCTCTTTTGAATCGATCGCCGCGATGTAGGCGAGAATCACGATCGCCGTCTGCATCCCCGTCAATTCCCTGCTCCGCGAGCGAACGCCAACATACACGGCCAGCATCAGCGCCGTGAAAAAATACGTCAGGACGTCGTAGATCATCGAAGTGTTCAGGTAAATCGTGATCATCGCCGCATGCCCGCACATGAGCGCCGAGGCGAGCGCCGGCGCGGCCTTCGATTCCGTCAACCGCTCCGCGATCCGCCAGGTCAGCGCGATATTCGACGCAATCAGAGCCAGAATTACGATTCGATACGGCAGCGGATTCAGGTGAAATAGGTAATAAATCGGCAGATAAAACAAACCGCCCATGGGACGGTACGCTGTGCTCCAGAACCGCGCGGTGTCGAGCAGCGTCGTCGCGAATCCACGCCGGTAATAATAGCCGAGGTTGGTCGGATCGTCCACCGCGAAATGCGCATGGATCGCGAACGAGGCCAGATACGCAAAGTACGCGGCCACCAACAGCGCGGCAATCGAGGGAAGCCTCTTGATCATCACAAAATGAGCATGCAGTCGCCGTAGGAAAAAAATCGATAGCGCGATTCGACCGCGTGCCGGTACGCCTTCCGTATCAGTTCCATTCCTGCGAACGCGCACACCAGCACCAGCAGGCTCGATTTCGGCAAATGAAAATTGGTCAGCATCGCGCCCGTGCGCCGGAATTGGAATCCCGGATAAATAAACAAATCCGTTTCGCCGCGTACCGGATCGCTCTCGATGGCCCGCACGCTGGTGGTCCCGATCGCGATTACGCGCGAAGCCGCGTCCATCGCCCGCACCGTTTCTTCCGGCACGGCGAATCGCTCCGAGTGCAAATGGACTTTTTCGATCACGTCATCGTGAATCGGTTGAAACGTCCCTAATCCGATGTGCAGTGTGACGCGAGCGATCGCCGCTCCCGCCAATCGGCACGCCTCCAGAATTTCCGGAGTGAAATGCAGTCCCGCCGTCGGCGCGGCCACCGAACCTCGCTCCCGCGCGAACACGGTTTGATACCGCTCGCGATCCGCAGTCGTATCCGCGCGGCGAATGTACGGCGGCAAAGGCACATGCCCGACGCGATCGAGAATCGCATTCAAATCGCCCCGTGGATGTAAACGCACGGTGCGCTCGCCGAACTCGCCGCGCCCCAGAATCTCGACCATCAAGTCATCGGAAACGATGATGCGCTCGCCCGTGCGCATTTTTCTTCCCGGCCGCACCAGCGCTTCCCAGGTCAACCCATCCGGCGACATCTGCCGCGTCAGAAACACTTCGACGCGACCGCCCGTCCCATGCTGGCGATGCCCGTAGAGACGCGACGGAAACACGCGCGAGTCGTTCAGCACGATACAATCGCCCGGGCGCACATACGAGGGAAAATCACGAAATTCCCGATCCGCAACCGTGCCCGCCGCGCGATCCACCACCAGCATCCTGGCCCCCGCGCGATCTGCGAGCGGCTCTTGTGCGATCAACTCCTCAGGCAGGTGATAATCGAAATTGGAGAGAAACAATTTTCATTATGAAAGAATCGGGAGCCAGGAGTCAGAATTCAGAATGAAGATTCTGGGAATTGAGTCTTCGTGCGATGAAACGGCGGCGGCCATCGTCGAAACCGGATCGCGCATTCTCTCCTCGGTGATCGCGTCGCAAATGGACACGCATTCCCGCTACGGCGGCGTTGTGCCCGAGCTCGCTTCGCGCGAACATCTTCGCGCCATCGTTCCCGCGGTCCGGCTCGCGCTCGAACAGGCGGGCACGGCGCTCCCCGATCTCGCCGCCATCGCCGTCACGCAAGGCCCAGGCCTGGTCGGATCGCTGCTGGTCGGCATGACTTACGCGAAATCGCTCGCGATGGTTTATAAGAAACCGCTCATTGCCGTCAACCACATCGAAGGACACATTCACGCCGTCATCAGCCAGAACCCGGTCGAATTTCCCGCGCTCGCTCTGGTGGTCAGTGGAGGCCACACCCATCTGTTTGAAGTCCTCGAAGGATTTCATTACCGCCTTCTGGGCAAGACTCGCGACGACGCGGCCGGCGAGGCCTTCGACAAGGTCGCCAAGCTTCTCGGCTTCGGCTATCCCGGCGGACCCGTCGTCGACCTGCTCGCCCCGCACGGCGATCCGCGCGCGGTAAAGTTCACCCCGGCGAAGATGAAAGGCAACACGCTCGATTTCAGTTTCAGCGGCATCAAGACCGCCGTTCTGCGATGGGTTGAAGCGCGAGATATGGACGCCGAAATCGCCGGGCGCAAGGCTCTGCTCGCCCGAAATCTGCGCCCCGATCTGGCTCAATGGCTCGCGTTAACTCCGCGTGCGACGCTCGATCTGCTCGCGTCCTTCCAGCACACCGTGATCGAGGAACTGCTGCGCCGCGCATTGAAATCAGCGGAAGAAATCGGCGCGCACAGCCTCATCGTTTCCGGCGGAGTCGCCTGCAACACCGGCCTGCGCCGCGCCGCCGAATCGAGCCGTCTCCCGTACCCGATCTTCTTCCCCGAACCGGGTCTTTCGACCGACAACGCCGCCATGATCGCCGCCGCCGCGTTCCCCAAACTCGCGCGCGGCGAATTCGCCGGGATGACTCTTCGCGCAAGCGCAAATTTGACGCTCGCCTGATTCCGATTACTCGCCGGTTGCCTTCGCTGTCCGCTGCTCCGCCGTGGTCGGATCAATCACACCGCTCACCTCGCTGATTCGATCCGCGGGAAACCCTCCGCGCTCGGCGTGTTCTCGAATCAGCTCCGGGTTCGGCGCAATGTATACGCAGTAAATCTTGTCCTCCGTCACGTAACTCTGCAACCACTGAATCTGCGGCCCCAGGCCGCTCAGGACATCGTTCGATTTCCGTGAAATGGCCTGCAATTCCTCCGCCGACAAATTGGCGGCGTTAGGGATGTTCCGTTCAATCACGTATTTCGGCATAGCGAGGATTCTACATCACTCCGCGCCTCCCTGCGCGGCCCCCGAAACGTATGTAGAATGATCTCCATGCCGCGCCGCTACGCTTTGCTGCTCATTTCCGCGCTTGCCTACGCCCATGTCGTCAAAGTGGACGTCGCCCAGCGCAAGGATCTCCCCAACAATTACGAGGAGATCATTGGCAAAGTCTACTTCGCCGTCGACCCCGCGCTTGCTCACAACAAGATCATCGTCGACCTCGACCGCGCCCCGCGCAACGCTCAAGGCCTAGTCGAATTTTCTTCCGACTTCGATGTGCTCAAGCCGAAAGATCCGGCGAAATCGAACGGCACGGCGTTGCTCGAAATCTCCAACCGCGGCGGCAAAGGCATGACGGGCATGTTCGACCTTGCCACGCGCGACGACGCCGGCGATCCGCTTCTGTTTGAGGACGGCTACACGCTGGTCTGGGTCGGCTGGGAATTCGACGTTCCCGACCGCACCCACATGAAGCTCTACGCGCCGGTCATCGGAGGCATCACCGGACCCGTACGATCGGAAATCATGGTGGATCGCCGGGTCACCTCGGCATCCCTCGGCGATCGCGCGCAGATCCCCTACGCCGTCGCCGACGAATCATCCGCCACGCTCACCGTTCGCGACAAAGCCGACGCGCCGCGCACCACTATCCCTCGCGACCAATGGAAATTCAGCGCCGATGCTACGCACGTCGAATACGCCGCCGGCTTTGAACCCGGCCGCATCTACGAAGTGGTTTACACCGGAATAGACCCCGCCGTCGTGGGACTCGGCCCCGCCGCCATTCGCGATTACATCTCTTATATGAAGGCGCAGCACGAAGTCGCGCGAGCCATCGGTTTCGGCACTTCGCAGAGCGGACGCTTCCTTCGAAAATTTCTTTACGACGGTTTCAACGCCGACGAACAGGGCCATCAGGTCTTCGACGGGCTTTGGGCGCACGTCGCGGGAGCCGGCCGCGGCAGCTTCAATCACCGCTTCGCGCAGCCCTCGCGCGACGGCCACACCTGGATGAATTTCTTCTACCCCACGGACCTGTTCCCTTTCACCGACCTGCCCGAAACCGACGACGGGATCACCGCCAGCATGCTCGATCGCGCACGCAAGGACGGTGTGGTGCCGAAAATTTTCTACACGAACGGGTCTTACGAATACTGGGGACGCAACGCCGGCCTCATCCACATAAGCCCCGACGGCAAGCACGACGTCGCGCCCCCGCCCACCACGCGAATTTATTACCTCGCCGGCACGCAGCACGGCGCCAACGCGCGACCCGTGAAGAACAACACGCAGAACGAAGAGAATCCGCAGGATTATCGTTTCGCGATGCGCGCGCTGCTGGTCGACATGAATAAATGGATCACCGACGGCACTCCGCCGCCCGCCTCGCAAATCCCCCACGTCGATAAAGACGACCTGGTCACGCCCGCCGCGCTGGCGTTTCCGAAAATCCCCGGCGTGAACGTCCCCGCGATACCCGCCTACGCATGGCGTCTCGACTTCGGCCCCGATTTTGCCTCGAAGGGCATCGTCGCCTACGAGCCTCCTAAGGTCGCGACGCCGTTTCCGACGCTGGTTCCTCAAGTCGATCGCGACGGCAACGAAACCGCCGGAATTCGCCTGCCCGAACTCGCCGTCCCGCTCGCCACCTACACCGGCTGGAATCTGCGCGACGCTCAGATCGGAGCCTCGGATGAAATCCAAAGCATGGTCGGCAGCTTCATCCCGTTTGCGAGAACGAAAGCGGAGCGCGAAAAGAACGGCGATCCGCGCCCCTCGATTGAAGAGCGCTACAAGAGCAAGGAAGAATATTTAAGGAAGGTGGGCGCCGCGGCTGATAAGCTGGTCGCCGAACATTTTTTGCTCGAATCCGACGTAGAAAG
>DATHCE010000365.1:0-25087 GCA_035319685.1 Bryobacteraceae bacterium
GTCGCCGCGGTCAACGACCGCATGGTCGCTCCGTCGAGTGAAGACATCGAGCATCTCGATTCGCTCGGCGGCGAGTTGCAGGACGAACCTTGCGATCCGTCCCAGGTCATCGCGCTGCTCGATGAATACGGATCGCCCGCGACAGTCGCGTCGACCGGGGCGCGGTACTTCGGATTCGTCACCGGCGGAGCCCTGCCGGCGGCGATGGCGGCCAATTGGCTGGCCGGCGCCTGGGATCAGAACGCAGCGCTATTCGCGCAATCGCCGGTCGCATCGAAGATCGAAGAGATCGCGAGCCGTTGGCTTCTCGATGTGCTCGCGCTGCCGGAATCGTCCGGGGTGGGATTCGTCACCGGCGCAACCATGGCCAACTTCACGGCGCTCGCGGCGGCTCGCCACGCGCTGCTGGCGCGCGCGGGATGGAACGTGGAAGAGCGCGGATTATTCGGCGCGCCGGAAATTACGGTGGTCGCCGGAGAGCAGGTCCACCTGTCGATGTTGAAGGCTTTGTCGATGCTCGGATTCGGCCGGAAGCGCGTGGTGACCGTGCCCGCCGACGATCAGGGACGCATGATTGCGAGCCGGTTGCCGCCGCTCGATGACCGGACGCTGGTGGCGATTCAGGCCGGCAATGTGAATAGCGGGGCGTTCGATCCGGCCGCGGAAATTTGCGCGCGTGCGCACCGGGCTGGCGCCTGGGTGCACGTCGACGGAGCATTCGGATTGTGGGCCGCGGCGGCGCCGGATCGGGCTCACCTGGTGACTGGATTCGCCGGCGCCGATTCGTGGGCGGCGGATGCCCACAAGTGGCTGAACGTGCCCTACGACTCGGGGTTCGCGATCGTGCGCGATCCCGAACATCTCCGCGCCGCGATGACCGTGCGCGCCGCCTATATCCCGATGGGCGAGCATCGCGAGCCGTGGCAATATGCGCCCGAAGCGTCGCGTCGCGCGCGCGGCGTGGAGGTATGGGCTGCGCTGCGGTCGCTGGGCCGTCGTGGATTGGCGGAAATGATCGAGCGAAACTGCCGGCTCGCGTCGCGATTCGCGAGCGGATTGCGCCAAGCGGGATTCGCCGTGCTCAATGACGTGGTGTTGAATCAAGTTTTGGTCTCGTTCGGCGATGCGGACCGGACGCGGCGCGTGATCGCCGAGGTGCAGAGAGAGGGCACCTGCTGGTGCGGCGGGACCGAGTGGAACGCACAAGCCGCCATGCGCATCAGCGTATCCTCATGGGCGACTACGGAACAGGACGTCGATCGCAGCCTCGCCGCTATTTTGCGAATCGCAGGAGCCTAAATCCCGGCCTTCGGATAGCGCGCGCGCATCCACTCCACGAACTTTGCGGGCGCTGGCATCGTCGATAATCTGCCCTGGCGAACCAGCGCCCAGTCGTCGAACTTTTTCGATTGTTTGATCTCGGCGAGCGTCGTGGGAGGATCCAGCCGTCCCGCGTACTCGAAATCCGCCACCGCCGATTTCGGATTTTTCGGATCCGGCCTTCCGTCCGAGAGGACCGTCGCCATTCCGACGACTCCCGAAACTCCTCCGCTGTGATAAACGAAGACCCGGTCGCCCGAGCGCATTTCCCGTATGGCGCGAACCGCCTGTGGATTGGTCACGCCATCCCAAACCGTCTTTTTCTCGCGTTCCAGATCGCCGATCGAGTACGTTTCCGGGTCGGTTTTCGCCAGGAAGTAGTTCATTTGGGTCTCCTCCGGTTCTCAGGTTACGGTACCGAGGTTACTGGACACAACGCGGCAAATGCGGTTTTATCGTAATGCAGCCCAACGGCGCAACGTTGTACAATAAAATAATTTGCGGCTTGTTTACAAGCCGCAGTCGGAGAAGGAGTTCCAAAAACCGTGGTTCGCAGAAGCCTAGCGGTACTGGTCGCGCTGGAGATTTTGGTTTTCGCCGCCGCGGCGCAACAACAGCAGCAAAACCCCAATAATAACCTGCCGCCGGCTCCGGAGAAAAACGAGGCGCCGAAGGTGCCCAACGCAATAGCGCCGGATGCGACCGGTCTTCCGATCGATCCGAGGACCTACGTGATCGGCCCGGAGGATATCCTCAACATCAAAGTCTGGCGTGAACCCGATTTTACGGGCCCCAAAGGCGTGCGGCCGGACGGCAAGATTACCATGCCGTTGATCGGCGACGTGCAGGCGGCCGGTCTCACTCCGGAGCGCCTGGCCGACCAGCTGAAGCAGGGCCTTGCCGAGTACTTTTCCAAGGAGCACCCGCCCGACATGACCGTTGAGGTGCTTCAGGTCAACAGCAAGAAATACTCGATCACCGGCGGCGTCAACCGTCCGGGCACGTATCCGCTGGTGGTAACCACCAAGGTGTTCGACGCGATCAATCAAGCCGGCGGATTCCGCGATTTCGCCAATGAAAAAGACATCCTGATTATCCGCAACGGCGGCAAGCGCTTTCATTTCAGTTATAAAGATTTCATCAAAGGGAGAAAGCTCGATCAGAACATCGAGCTCGAAAACGGCGACACGATCGTCGTGAAAGAATAGCGAAGGGTTCCTTAAAAAGAGTTCCGACCATGCAACCGACTGAAACCTACAGCACTCCCCGGCGCGCTTTGGACGTCGAGGATTACATCGATATCCTGCGCCGTCACAGGGGTTGGATCTTCGGACCCTTCCTGCTCTGCGTCGTCGCGAGCGTGGTCGGCGTCTACATGTGGCCCGACAGCTATGTCTCACAGGAAGTGGTGAAGATCACGCCGCAGCAGATTCCGGAAAGCATGGTCCAGTCTTCCATAAATCAGGCCATGTTCGACCGCATCAGCTCGATGGAGCAGGAAATTCTGAGCCGCAACGAGTTGACCAACATCATCCGGAACTACGGTCTGTACCCGCGCGAAATCAGCCGCATGCCGGTGGAGGACGTGATCGAGCTGATGAAGAAGAACATCAGCATCCTGCCGGTAACCGGAGCGAATCCGAACAGCGGCGGCGTGCGCACGATTCCTGCTTTCGCGATCCAGTTTTCCTATTCCGACCGGCTCCTGGCGCAGAAGGTGGTGCAGGACCTTGGGGCGCGGTTCATCGATGAAAATATCCGCAACAGCACCAATCGGACGTTCCAGACGACGCAGTTCATGAAGGATGAGCTCGATCAGGCCAAAAAAGAGTTGGACGCGATCGAGGACAAGCTCACCGCTTTCCGGATGAAGAACAACGGCAAGCTCCCGGACCAGGTGCAGAGCAACGTGCAGCAGGTGAGCGCGCTCCAAAGCCAGGTTTACGCGCTCAACGCGAACCTCAGCCGCGCGCAGCAGGATAAGCTTCAGATCGAGGCGACGTTGCGAATCCTCAAAGATCAGCAGACCGAGATCAATAAGCAGCCTAGCGACGTGATGAACGCGGAAGTCGCGCAGAAAAACGAGAAGCTCGCCGAAGCGGATAAAGAGGTTCAATATTGGGACGACACCCTGCGGGTCCTGCGCCAGAAATACAGCGATAACTACCCGGACGTGCAGACCGCCGCCGGGCGTCTGGCTGTGGCCAAACAGAAGCGGGATGAGATTGAGAAGGAAGATATCAGCAAGAAGGCCGAATCCAAGTCCTCGCCGGCTCCCAAGGTGGTAAACCAGCAGGTGCTGCGGGAGCAGCGCGATATCGACGCGCGCATTCGCCAGCTGCAAAGCAGCAGCGAAGCGAAGGATCTGGAAATTCAGGAAACCACCAAGGAACTCAAGCGCGCTACCGACGCGATTAAATCGTACGAAGCGCGTCTTGAAACCGTCCCGCTCGGCGAGCAGGAATATGGCGATCTGGTGCGCGACCGCGATCTCGCCAAGCAAAAGTACGTAGACCTGGAGGAGCGGCTGGAGAAAGCCGAGCGCGCCGAAGCGATGGAACAGAGAAAAGAAGGCGAACTGCTCGAATTGCTCGATCCGGCATCCCTGCCGATGACGCCGACCGAGCCCAAACGCCCGCTGGTGATCTCCGTGGGCGCGGGTATCGGGTTGCTGCTAGGCATCGTTA
Organism: Bryobacteraceae bacterium; assembly: GCA_035319685.1. Taxonomy (GTDB): domain Bacteria; phylum Acidobacteriota; class Terriglobia; order Bryobacterales; family Bryobacteraceae; genus Palsa-187. Next base: position 4,008 of record DATHCE010000365.1, read on the forward strand.
TTGCGGGCGCGAGAGAGATGAAGGACACGTCGCTCAAGAACCTGAAGGACGTGCGGGCCTACACCCAACTGTCGATTCTGGGCAGCATCCCGCTGCTTGAGAACGATTTCGTAGTGCGCCGCCGGCGGCGCCTAGCGTGGCTGGGATGGACTACCGCGTGTCTGGCAGCCGTGGTGATCATGGCGGGCTCGGTGGTGTATTATTACGTCGCCAATTCCCGATGAGGATTTGAAAGGGACCCGGAGGAAACCGAATGAGTCGAGTACATGATGCGTTGCGCCGCGCGGAACAGGCGGGGATGCTCTCGCCGCCGGCGAACCGGTCCGCCGGGGAGGCCCGCTCCGCAACCGTAGCGGTGGATCCGGGACCCAACCTCGCAGGCCTCCTGGATCGGGTGGAGGAAATTCCGTTCCATACCGCTCCCGATTCGCTCCTCATCGACGTCTCGCGGCCGCACGAAGCGCCGATGGAAGAGTTTCGCACCGTGCGGACCCGGCTGAACCACATGAAGAGCCTGCAACCGATTCACACCCTCGTGGTGACCAGTCCGTCGCCGGCCGAAGGCAAGTCGCTGTCGGCGGCGAACCTCGCACTGGCCGAGGCTCATCTGGCTGGCAACGTGACGCTGCTCGCCGACTTCGATTTCCGCCGTCCCATCGTGCACACCCTGTTTCAGACCGAGCGGAGCCCGGGGATCACCGATTATCTGCTGGGAAAGGTTCCGTTACACGAGGCGATGCGCAAACTCGCGGGGACCAACCTGTATATCATGCCCGCCGGCGAGGCCGTGATCAACCCGCTGGAGCTGTTGAATCTGCGGGAAGTGAAGCTCATGCTGGACCGGCTGCCGACCCTGTTCAATTGGATTATTCTCGACAGCCCGCCGCTGCTGTTCGCGGCCGACGCAAATCTGCTGTCCACGCTCTGCCATGGAACCTTGCTGGTGGTACGCATCGGGCACACCACTATCGATTCGGTGACGCGCGCCATGCAGTCGTTGTGTAACAACAACGTGCTCGGCATCATCGTCAATGGCGCCCGCCGTGGCGAGCTGTACAGCAAGTACACGTATTACCACTCCTACTACACGCCCAAGGACGAGAAGAGCGATACCTATGGCGAGATCGTGGAGCCGCCGGACGAGCAGTCCGCTTCGGATGCAGCAGCTCAGCCGGCAGCGTCCGACGGCGAAAATGCTTCGTCAAAAGAATAACGGGAGTATGGCAGCAGGCGTGCTCCTGCGCTCCCGATGAACCGTCGCCAAATTCTGTCGTTGCCGGCAGCCTGGCTTTGTTCCCGTCTTCACGCGGAGCTTGACCCGGACGCAAGGCTGAAAATCGAGGCGATGGCGCTCGATTTGGGCCCCAGGAAGACGGTCCGCACGGTTGCCTATAACGGCCAGGTTCCCGGCCCGATTCTGCGCGTCAAAGAAGGCCATTCCTTCACCGTCGACGTTTCCAACGACACCCCGGATCACGAGTTGGTCCATTGGCACGGGTTGCATATTCCGCCGGAAGTCGATGGAGCGCACGAAGAGGGCACGCCCCCGGTTGCGTCTAACCAAACAAGGCGGTACACCTTCATCGCGCGACCGGCGGGAACGCGCTGGTATCACAGCCACAATACGATGACCGGGAAAATGCTTCATCGAGGCACTTATACCGGCCAATTCGGATTGCTCCTGGTCGAACCGGCCAGCGATCCCGGCCGCTACGATCTTGAGGTCCCCCTCATGATGCATGAATGGGAACCGGAGCTGGTGGACGACGACATCGAATACAAATTGTTTTCAATTAACGGGAAAATGCTCGGCGCGGGCGAGCCGGTACGCGTTCGTCCGGGACAGCGGGTGTTGTTCCGCATCGTGAATGCGAGCGCGACCACTACCCACCGCATCTGGCTCCCGCTGCATTCTTTTCAGGTACTGAGCCTCGACGGAAATGATCTTCCCAAGCCGGCCACGGTACCCGTTCTCGAACTTGGGCCGGCGGAACGAGTCGACGCCATCGTCGAAATGGATCATCCCGGCGTCTGGATGCTCGCGTCGACGCGCGAAAAAGACCGGGCTGCCGGAATGGGCGTCGTGGTGGAGTACGCGGATCAACAGGGCCCGCCCCGATGGTCTCCGCCGCCCCCCTTCGAATGGGATTACACGCTATTCGGCGAAACCAAGACGCATCCGGAGCCGGATGGGCGCTTTCCAATGGAGTTCAAGGAAAACTCCGGTTCAGGCAAGTGGACCATCAACGGAAAATCGTACCCGCATACCGAACCGCTCAGGGTCAAGGAGGGCCGGCGCTACCGGTTGATCTTCGACAATCAGAGCGCGATGGCGCATCCGGTGCATTTACACCGGCATACGTTTGAGATTACACGCTTCGTCGACAAGCCGACCTCGGGAGTATTTAAAGACGTGGTGATGGTACCAGGCTGGAAGAAGGTGGAAGTGGACTTGGTCGCGTCGAACCCGGGGCCGAGCCTGTTCCACTGCCATCAGCAACTGCACATGGACCGGGGATTCATGACCTTGATGCAATACTCGGACTGAAGCCGGGCGCGTCACCGGGCTTGGGATAAGCAGGAGGCGCGCCCGTTCTAGCTTATTTGGCTTGGATCGACTCCACGTACTTGGTGAGATTGTAGACGCGCTGGGCGAGCATGCTGTTGTCGGTGCTCATCGAACGGAACACATCGCCCCAGATCGGCATGTCGCGCGAACCATGGGCGGCGACCACGTCATCGCCTTTGATGAACCGGGAGACCTTCGCCTCGGGGAATTTCCCGCCGTTGTGCGCGCTAAGCTGGGTCAAGTCCGCGGGAGTCTTTTTCAATGCAGACGCGGCTGGGCCATTGCCGACCCCCGACTCGCCATGACATGCCGCGCAATATTCGATGAACATAGCCTTGCCGGAAGCCGGGTTGGTGGGTTTGGGCGGAACCTTCTGAACCACAGCCTGATAGGCGCCGCACAAGGTCACAAACATCACGACGAACGTGAGCGCGGTAATGATTCGAGTCAGCATCGGGGGTCTCCTTTTTTCAACTACTGGGTCGTTTACTTCGCAAGCATAATGCATGTGTGGGCCCAAAAGCAAATGTTTAAATTTTGAAGAGATGAGTGGTTTGGCGCAAAATCGGTCTGCGTCAAATGACTCGAAAACTGGGTGAGGAGACGACGCGAGTTTCAGAGCACGTCGGCGAAGCCGTGCTTAAGGTGGCGGAAAAATAATCCTCCGGCAATGAAGACTCCGGCGCAGTAAACTGCCAGGATCCCGAGCTCATGCCATTGGGGCCACTGAGGCGAGAGCAGCCGCTGCCGGTAGGCGTCCACGATTCTGGCCATCGGATTCAGCGCGATCACGGGCCGGAACCGCTGGGGAACCGACTGCTCATTGATCATGATGGGCGTCATCCAGAACCACAGGGTCATCACAACGGTCACCACTTGCGCCGTATCCCGGAGATACACGTGGAGGCTCGACGCGATCCAGCCCACACCCACCCCGAGCAGCCCGACGAATACCATGTAAACCGGCAGAAGCAGGACCATCGGGCTCAGTTTCCCTTCGAAAATCACGGCGCAAGCGATAGCCAGCGCCAGGGCGATCAGGTGATGGATCAGCGAAGACAAAAAAATCGAAACCGGAATCACCTCCGCCGGGAAAATCGTTTTGGTGATGAGATTCGACTGCTCGATCAGAGCGCCCGCCGAACGAATCACCGTATCCTGAAACAATAGCCACGGCAGCATTCCGCAAAAGACGAACATCCAGTAATTCGACGTCAAGGATCCGGGCGGCAGTTGGATTTTGGCGCAGATCGCAAACACGAAGTACCAGCTCCACAAAAGCACCAGGGGATGGACGACGCCCCACAGCCAACCGGCGGCGGAACCGATATAGCGCTGTTCAAAATCACGGCGCACGAGCTGAAAAATCAGCGTGCGGCGCTCGATCAGATTGCGGAGAAAGTGGCGTCCGGGAATGCGTCGCATGCCAAGAACCTATGCTACGAGTGTACGACTTGGCTCGAATACACTCAATAACGTACACTCAATAAAGTAATGCGGTTTTCCGCCCGCGCCGTTGTTCTCTTGACCGCCTGCTGGATGCTCCCGGGGCAAACCGCTTCGAAGCGGACCGTCGGGGCCGCCGCGCAGGCCGAAGCCGATCCCCCCGATAAAGGCCCGAGGCTGGAGGCTCCTTCGTCGGAACGGTTGACGTTCAACGTCGAATGGCGGCTGATTGAAGCGGGCACGGCCGTGATCGAAAGCGATAAGCGCCATGCGCAGTTGAAGATGGAATCGGCGGGAATCGTTTCGACATTGTTCAAAGTGCACGACCTGTATTCGGTGAATTTCGACGACCCGTTTTGCGCCACCAGCACGATGATGGATTCGTTCGAGGGCAAACGCCATCACGAAACCAAGGTCACTTTCGATCGCTCTCAGAATCACGCGACGTATCTGGAGCGCGACCTGCTCAAGGAGGTCGTCCTGCACTCCGACGAGATTGCGATCCCGAATTGCGTTCACGAGGTCATCACCGCGTTCATGAAACTGCGGACGATGAACGTCCCGCCGGGCCAGTCCACTCAGCTTCCTTTGAGCGACGGGCGCAAATCGGCGCCGGTCAAAGTGGAAGCGCAGGAGCGCGAGGCGGTGAAGACCCCGGCCGGCTCGTTTGAAGCCATTCGTTATGAGGCCAACATGCTCAACGGCGTGATCTATTCGCGCAAGGGACGAGCGTTTATCTGGCTGACCGACGATGAGCGGCGTCTGCCGGTGCAGATCCGGCTGCGAATGCAGTTCCCCATCGGAACCGTGACGCTGCAGCTTGCCAAGGAGGAACATTTCTGATGAAAGGAGCCGGAATCCTCGCGGTGCTGATGACCGCGCCGGGCTTGTGGGCACAAGCGCCCGAGGCGCTGCTTTCCTCGCAAGACGTGAATCAGCTTTGCAAGCGTTCGGTGGATCTGATGGAAGCCGGCGGAGTGGTGATTCCGGATCTGCAGCGCGCCTCGGCGCCCCTCATCGAAAGTGTACGGCAGGCGTGCATCCAATTGCAGCAACGTGCGGGATCGGGTCAGGCGACCTATCTGTTTATGACCAATCTGCACGCGTATCTTTCGCTGGCGGATGCGATTCCGAAGCCGTATCCCTATCCCGATGCGGCGCGCCGGCAGTTGGCGGAACTGCGCGACGACTCCAACCGTCTCGATTCGCATTTCCGCGCCCTGCTTGATTCCAAAGACGCCCAACTCCGGACTGCGGACCGCGATAATCTCGAACGCTACGCGGAGGTGAACAGCAAAGTCCCGCCGCCGAACCCGTCCCGGCCGCGGGTGGTTTTCCTGGGCGACTCGATCACGGATTTATGGCGCCTCAACGAATATTACACCGAAAGCGATTTCATCAATCGCGGAATCAGTGGGCAAATCACCGGGCAGATGCTGGGCCGGATGAAAGCCGACGTGATCGATCTGCATCCGGCGGCGGTGGTGATTCTCGCCGGCACCAACGACCTCGCGCGACAGATCCCGCTGACCGTGATCGAGAACAATTACCTGATGATCGCGGACCTGGCAACGCTCTATAAAATCAAAGTGGTGTTCGCGTCGGTCACGCCGGTCAGCGATTATCATAAGAACGTGAATCCGGCTTATGAGAATACGACCGATCGCCCGCCGATTTTCATCTCCGCGCTAAACGAATGGATTCAGAAGCTTTGTGAGCAGCGCGATTATGCATATTTGAACTATTTCTCGGCAATGGTGGACGCCTCCGGCCAGATGCAATCGGATTTGAGCGACGATGGTTTGCATCCCAACGCAAAAGGCTACCGGGTGATGGCGCCGCTGGCGCTGAGTGCGATCGAAAAGGCTTTGGGGAAAGCAGCGGCCCCGGCGCCGCCATCGAAACCCGCCAAACGGCGCTCCCCGTCTAAGTAGGTACGGCAATGCGACGGATGTTACCAGTCTGCCTGTTCGCGGCGATGTCCATCGCCGCGCTCGGGCAGCGGGAAATGACCGCCGATCAGGTGATCGCGTTCATCAAATCATCCATCCAGTTGCATCTGGACGACGTCAAGATCGCCACGTACCTGAAAAAAATCAAGCTGAGCGATCAACTGGAAGACCGTCGCGTGGAGGAGTTGCAGGGGATGGGCGCCGGTCCGCGCACGATCCTCGCATTGCGCGCGATGAGTAAATCGTCGGCGAGCCTGCCGGTAGCCGCGCCTCCGCCGCCCGAGCAGCCAAAACCGACCATTCCTCCGCCCAGCCCGGAGGAGATCGACCGTATTCTGCGCCAGGTGGTCGACAACGCCCGCAGCTACGCCGATAATCTGCCAAATTACCTGTGCGTCCAGGTCACTCGGAGGCACTACGATCCGACGGGCTCGGAAAACTGGAGGCTGCACGATACCATTCAGGAGCAGGTCAGCTACACCGATCACAAGGAAAACTACAAGGTGGTGATGATCAACGGCCAGTCGGTCGCCAACGTGGAGCACACCAGGCTGGGCGGATCGACGCTGTCGGGCGATTTCGGATCGATTTACGCCGAAATCTTCGACCCCGAAACGGCGACCGAGTTCAACTGGGATCATTGGGCCACGCTGCGCGGGCGCAGAATGTACGTGTTCGCCTTCCATGTGCCGCAATCGCGCTCGCACTTCACCATCGCGGCGGGGGAAAGCCATCGGGTGATCACGGCGGGCTATCACGGCCTGATCTACGCGGATCGCGCGACCAACGCCGTGATGCGGTATAAATTCGAGTGCGAGGAAATCCCGCCGGATTTTCCGGTGAAAGACGTCCGGCTCGACGTGAACTTCGATTTTATCGACATCGCCGGCCAGAAGTACGTGCTTCCGCTCAAGACCGAAGTGTGGTCGCGCGACGGAAGGTATATGACCTGGAACGAAGCCGAGTTCCATCTGTATCGCAAGTTTGGAACCGAGTCCACCATCACGTTCGATACGCCGGATCCGATTCCCGAAGATCAAACCAAGGAGCAACCGGCGGTGCCCGATTCGAAAGACGCGACACCGCCGGCGACGAAAAAACAGCCATGAAACGAGCATGCCTGCTGCTGATGTTCGCCGCCGCGCTGTTTGCGCAAAGGCAAATGACCGTGGCGCAACTGACCGGCTTCATCAAATCCTCGGTGGAGCAGAAGCTGGACGATAAAGAGGTCGCCGAAGTATTGAAGAAAACGCAGCTGACCGAGCGGCTCGATCAGAATACGCTGGGGCAACTGATGATGCTCGGCGCCGGGCCGCGGACATCGGCCGCGCTGCGCGAACTGAGCGAAACCTCGGGGAGACTGCCCGCTCCCAAGGCTGCGTCCGACGCTCCCGCTCCTCCCGCCGCTGCTGCGCCGCCTCCGCGAACCTACGCAACGCCTGCTCCCGAAGAGCAGAAGCAGATTCTCGAACAGATCCGCGATTACGCGATGAACTATACGGAGAACTTGCCGAATTTTATCTGCGATCAGGTCACGCGGCGGCAAATGGATCCTTCCGGCACCGGCAATCAGTACCGGCAAATGGACAAGCTCCAGGAGCAGCTCACCTATTTCGATCACAAGGAAAGCTACAAGGTGATGGCCGTGAACGGGCAGATGGTGCAGAACAAGGACCACAATAAGCTCGGCGGCGCGACGTCGTCCGGCGAATTCGGCAGCGTGATGGGAGAGATTTTCGCGCCGGAAACCGAAACCGAGTTTCAATACGCGCGGCTCGGCAAGCTGGACGGGCGCATCGTGAACGAATTCGATTATCGCGTCCGGCAGCCCCTGTCGCACTACAGCATCACGCATGAAGGATCGAACCGTACGATTATCGCCGGGTATCATGGCCGCATCTGGGCCACCCGCGACAGCAACACCGTCATGCGCATTACGCTTGAGTGCGAGGACATCCCGCACGATTTTCCTATACAGGAAGTTTCGCTCGATCTTTGGTACGACGTGACCAAGATCGAAAATCAAGAGTACGTTCTACCGCTAAAATGGGAGTTACACTCTCGTGAAGGGAAATACCTGGTATGGAATTCCGCCGAGTTCGCGCTGTATCGCAAGTTCGGAACAGAAACGAGCATCACCTTCGATTCGGACGAGGACTCCAAAGATCAGAAGAAGGATGAGGCTGGGAAGCCTCCGGTAAAGAAGCAACCGTGAAACTCTCCATTTTTCTACTGCTGGCGATGGCCGGCGCGGCGTTCGCACAGGACTCGGACCCTGACGCCGCGGCGCAGAAACAGATCATCGCCGACGTTCGGGCGAAGGCGATCGAATATCTCAAGAACGCGCCGAACTTCAGTTGCACGCAGGTGATGCGCCGCAACGTGGACGCGAGCGGTACGAACACAAAATGGAAGCTGGTCGACACGATTCATGAGCGGCTCACCGTTATCGGCCAGAAGGAAGAATACGAGGTCCTTTCGATCGGCGGGAAGAAGCCCGGCAATCCCGAGAATCGGCCGCCCGGATTGATGTCGCTCGCCGAATTTAACGCCCTGCTCGCCGACGTTTTCGATCCCAAGGCGAAGGCCGACTTCAGTTGGGGCAAATGGGACTCGCTGCGCGGCCATCGAGTCCATCAGATCGCCTACAAGGTGGTTAAAGAAAATTCCGCGCTGACCATCGGCAAAAAAGATCTGACCGTGGGAATGATCGGGCTGATATTCGCGGACGCCGATACGGGCGAAGTATTGCGCATCAGCAACATCACCACCGATATTCCCTCGAAGTATCCGGTGCAAGCCGTGTCGATGGATCTGAATTGGGAATTCATGAAGCTCGGCGAGCAACTGGCGCTGGTTCCGATCAAAGCGGACATGCACGAAAAGGACGGAAAAAGCCTGGTGTGGAATGAAATCGAGTTCCGCGACTTCAAACCCGAAACGTTGAAGAAGACTTCCCGCTAGTCGCGTCGACCCAAAGCCCAGCGTCGCGAGAGTCTGTGTGGAAACAGCGATTTTTACCCCCGGTCATGACTTCCGGGGCTTGCTCGGCCCTTGCCGCTCAACGGAACAGCCGGTATCTCCGGGGCGAATATAGGTTCAAGCGTCCCGCATCCGTTCGATCATCAGAGCGATTATCGCGTGCGCACCGGCGGCGCGCCGAAGGTGACCTGGGCGTCGCGAACTTCTCCCGAATTCTCCACCGTCGCTTTCGCCTCGAATCCCGGATTTTGCGGCGTGCCAAACCGCAGATCGATGAGCTCGACTTCCGTTCCGCCCTCAACGGGCGTCGTTTTCCAGAACGGAAGCTGGCAGAACTCACCGAAACCTTCGAATGCGTGCGTGCGCTTAGCCGCCTCAATCGCGGGACCGGGCGGCGCGGGATCATCCAGCCGGCCCGCCGACGGGTCAAACGGCTCATTGAGACTCACCGGGACAATCTCCACGAAGTTGTCGCCTTCGACGATCCCCCGCCAATACAGTGGAGTCCAGCGGCCGGGAACCGCGGTGAGACGGCGCGCGACCGATCCATTGTATAGACGCGCATTCATCACTGCGATGGCGCGCGTGTGCATGGTGAACCTGGCGCCTTCATAAACCGAAACGGTCAACAAGGCGAACCAGGCCCAGCCGAGCTTCGGGCCGGAGGTTTTCCTCGAGCTGATTTCGCCGGTCACCAGCCCCGCGAGTGCGGGCGCGGCGAGAGCCAGCAGTAGAATCAGCCAGATCCAGGGATCGACGATGTCGGTTTGATCCAGGCGCAGCCAGCGCGAGGAAAACGGAAGCAACAAACGGATGCCGTACGCATTGGTCCAGTCGAGCGCAAGGTGGCTGAGCACGCCGAGCAACGAGAACAAATAAGCGCGGGTGGAAAACACCGCGACGATGGCCAGCGGGATCAGCGCCATCACCGGCGCGAACGCCAGCGCGTGGGTGTAGCTGCGATGCCATTTAAGATAGGAAAGCGTCCCGCCGGCGAGCGATACCGCATCGACATCGGGGACATTCGCGGCGATCACCATAATGAGCGCCGCGCGCGGAATTTTCCTATCGATTCCGGCCCGCGACATCATCAAGCCGACCAGAGTGTGCGTGACGTTATCCATAGTTGGGTGGAACCAGCAGCGTGAGCGCGGCGGGGACGATCTCGAAATGCGCCGGCAGGCGGCCCGCGTATTCGCCGTCGACCTGCACGTGAACGTCGCCGGTCAGCGATACGTTCCGGGCGCGCAGCGTGTGGACGCCGCTCATCTTCTGCACGGTCTTGGTTGCGACGCCGGCCATGTACCAGAGATAGCGCAGAGGATTGGAGCCTTCGAAAATCACTACTTCAAAATCGTCGCGCAGCAGCGATGCGCCGCTGGCAATTTCAAGGTCGCCGCCGTAGTTGCGGACGCGGCTCGTGAGAACAAATCCGGCTCGATATTTTTGCCCGTCGATCGAGGCTTCGCACTGCGCGACGCGCTGCGTCACGTGGCCGAACCCCGCCAGCCAATAGCTGAGCTTGCCTGCCTGCGCCTTCAGCTCCGGATCCAGATCGTAGACGATCTTGGCATCCAAACCGGCGCCGGCCATCGCCAGAAAATGTCTCCCGGCGCTGCCCCCATTGCACAATTTTCCGAGCGCGACCCGCCGCTCGACGCATCCCACCAGCCCGTTGATCGCCCGGCCTAGGCGCGACCCTAAACCCAGTTCCATCGCCAGAACGTTCGCCGTTCCGGCGGGAAGAATGCCGAGCGTCGCTTGGGAATGCACCATTCCGTTCACCGCTTCGTTGATGGTCCCGTCGCCGCCGAGAGCGATAATGAGGTCGGCGCCGTCGGCGACCGCGCGGCGAGCGATTTCGGTCGCGTCGCCGGGCCCGGAAGTGGGCGCCAGGCGCGGCCGCAGGCTCGCACGAGCCAGAGCTTCGGTGGTACGTTGTAGAATACGTTCGGGGTTGCGCCGGAGCTGGCCGGCTGCGGGATTATAGATCAGGACCGGCTGCTGATATGGTGCGATTCCTACAGTATAACGCCCAACGCCAAGCCACGTGAGCGCCATCTCCAAGAGAATCGAAGACTTGCGCGAAAAGTTGCGCCATCACGAGTACTTGTATTACGTGCTCGACGCTCCAGAAATTTCCGATGCCGAATATGACCGATTGATGCGCGAGCTCGAAAGCTTGGAAGACGCGCATCCGGAATTGGTCACGCCGGATTCTCCGACCCAGCGTGTCGGCGGGAAACCGCGCGAGGGATTCGTCAAGGTCGCACATTCGAGCCCGATGCTGAGCCTCGACAACGCGCTGGGCGAAGACGAGCTGCGCGCGTTCGATCAGCGGGTGAAGAATCTTCTCCCCGGCGAGGAGTTCGCCTACGTCGCGGAATTGAAAATGGACGGTTTGTCGCTCGCCGTGCACTATCGCGACGGGAAGATGACGCAAGCGGTGACGCGCGGCGACGGCGTCATCGGCGAAGAGGTGACGGAGAACGCCAAAACCATTCGTTCCATCCCGCTGCGGCTGAAATCGAGTCACGCGAATTATGAAGTGCGCGGCGAGGTGGTGCTGAATCGCCGCTCGTTCGAAAAAGCGAATGCGGAACGCGCCGCGGCCGGGCTTCCCGTGTTCGCCAATCCGCGCAATGCGGCGGCAGGATCGCTACGCGTGCTGGACCCAGCCGTCACGGCCTCGCGCCGGCTCGATTATTTTCCCTATTTCCTGTTCACCGGCGGTGCACCCGCGCTGCCGAGCCAGTGGGAATCGCTCGACAAATTGCAGGAACTGGGGTTCCATGTGAATCCGCGGCGCAAGTTGTGCCGCGATATTGAGCAACTGATCGCATTTTGCAACGAATGGGACGAGAAGCGCGAGTCGCTGCCGTTTGAAATCGACGGCGTGGTGGCGAAGATCGATTCGGTGGAGCAGCAGAATCGATTGGGATGGACGGCGAAAGCGCCGCGTTGGGCGATCGCGTATAAATTCGCGGCGCAACAAAAAGAAACTGTGGTCGAGAATATCGACGTGAATGTGGGCCGGACCGGCGCGCTTACGCCGGTGGCCTTTCTGAAGCCGGTGAACGTCGGCGGCGTGATGGTATCGCGCGCGACGCTGCATAACGAGGATGAGATCGCGCGGCTCGGCCTGGAAATCGGCGACAGCGTTCTGGTGGAACGGTCGGGCGACGTCATCCCGAAGGTGGTTCGCGTCGTCAAACAAGGAGCGCATCGCCGCGCGTTCAAAATGCCGCGCGAGTGCCCGGAATGCGGCCGCGAAGTGGTGCGCGTCGAGGGCGAGGCGGCCAGCCGCTGCATCAACACGAACTGCCCGGCGCGATTGAAGGAATCGATTCTGCATTTCGCGGCGCGCGGCGTGATGGACATCGACGGAATGGGTGAAGCGATCGTCGATCAGCTGGTCGACCGGAAAATGGTGCGGAACGTCGCCGATATTTACCGGCTGACCGCCGGACCGTTGATCGAGCTTGAAAGGATGGGCAAAAAGTCGGCGGAGAAGTTAATCGCGAACATCGAAGCGTCGAAGCAGCAAAAGCTGCCGCGAATTTTGAACGGGCTCGGCATTCCGTTCGTCGGCGAAAGAACCAGCCAGTTCCTGGCGGAACACTTTGGCAGCCTCGACGCGATCAGGGATGCGAGCGAAGACGAGTTGCAGAAGGCCGAAGAAGTGGGGCCGAAAGTCGCCGAAAGTATCCGGCGGTTCTTCCATGAGGAGCGTAACCGCGAATTGATCGAGCGGCTGCGCAAGGAAGGATTTTCGTTCGCCTACGAGGTGAAGAAGAAAGCCGGTGGACCGCTCGCCGGATTGACGTTCGTGCTCACCGGAACGCTGCCGAATCTGGCGCGCGAGGACGCGAAGGCGCGCATCGAATCGGCGGGGGGCAAGGTCACCGGGTCGGTCAGCAGGAAAACGGATTATGTCGTCGCGGGTGAAGACGCCGGCTCGAAACTCGACAAGGCGAGGGAGATCGGAGTGAAGGTGATCGGCGAAGCGCAGTTGCTGGACATGATCGGATGAAGCGCCTTCGCGCACTGGCGGTTTCCTGGGGCCCGCTGGGTGTATTTCTGTTCGCCATCATCGATTCGGCGGGCGTGCCCAATCCCGGCGGTACGGATCTGTTGTTGCTGGCGGTCACGATCGCCGACCCGTCGAGGTGGTTGTTCAACGCCGGTCTGGCGGTGCTTGGGGCGTTCATCGGATCCTTCATCTTCGTCGAAATTCTGCGCCGCGGCGGCGAGCGCTACCTGGTGCGCGCAACGTCCTCCGGACGCGGCCTGCGTTTTCGCGATTGGTTCCGGCGCTATGGACTCGTCACCGTGTTCGTTCCCGCCCTATTGCCGGTCCCGTTGCCCTACAAAGCGTTCGCGGCGTGCGCGGCCGTGATGGGCGTCAGCCGCGTGCGATTTCTCGCGGTGGTGATGGCGGCGCGCATTCCGCGTTATTTCGGCCTGGCGTATCTGGGCGCGACCCTTGGGGCGGAATCCGGCGACTGGATCAGCGCCCATCTGTGGCAGTTCGGCGTGGCCGCCGCGGTTCTCTTCATCATGCTGTTCCTGTTGATTCGTTTTTCGGCGCGGACGCGGACTGAAGATCTGTCACGCTGAACCCTTTCGAGCGGAGGCGGGTTAAAATGGAGATACAAGATTATCGTGGTTGCGATTCAGTCCATTACCGATGAAATCGCGGAGCTCAAGCAGTCGCGGCGAGCCGTGATTCTTGCCCATCATTATCAGGAACCCGAAATTCAGGAATTGGCCGATGCGGTCGGCGACAGCCTGGAACTGGCGCGCAAGGCCCGCGATTTCGCGGGTGACGTGATCGCATTCTGCGGCGTATGGTTCATGGCCGAGACGGCGAAAGTCCTCAATCCGGAGCGCATCGTGGTGGTACCGGACCGTCACGCCGGATGCAGCCTGGTCGATAGTTGTCCCGTCGATCAGCTTCGCGAGTGGCGCGCGGCGAATCCCGGATACACGGTGGTTTCCTACATCAACACCTCGGTGGAAGTGAAGGCCGAAAGCGATATCCTGTGCACTTCGAGAAACGCGGTGAAGATCGTCAACTCGATTCCCGCGGATCGGCCGGTTCTGTTCCTCCCGGACATCAATCTCGGAAATTATGTTCGCGAACAGACCGGGCGGACCAACATGAAAATCTGGCAGGGCGCCTGCATCGTACACGCTACGTTTGCGGCGCGCAAGCTGAGCCAGGCCCGATCGGAGCGTCCCTCTGCGCTGGTGGCCGCGCATCCGGAATGTCCGCGCGACGTGCTCGCCATGGCGGATTTTATCGGCTCGACCTCGGCGATCGTCGACTGGTGCGCGGCGCAGGACGCGCCGGAGTTCATCGTCATGACCGAGAGCGGCGTGCGTTACACGCTCGAAAAACTGGCGCCGCGTAAGAAATTCCACTTCATCCCGAACGAGCAGTGCAATTGCAGCGAATGCCCGTACATGAAGCGGAATACGCTCGAAAAGCTGCGCGACGCTCTGCGCGAGCTGCGCCCGCGCGTGGAGCTTGCGCCGGAACTGATGGAGCGCGCCCGCGCGCCCATCGAAAGAATGCTGGCCGTCCGATGACGCCCCTGGTCGACACTTTCGGCCGTTTGCACGACAACCTGCGGCTCAGCGTGACGGATCGCTGCAACATCCGCTGCTTCTATTGCATGCCGGAAACGGACGTGAAGTTCCAGGCGCGCGAGCGGATTCTCACTTTCGAAGAAATCGAGCGTTTCGTGCGCATCGCCGTCACGCTGGGAATCCGGAAATTGCGCATCACCGGAGGAGAGCCGCTGGTGCGAAAGGACCTCGCCAAGCTGGTCGCGAAGCTGGCCTCGATCGAAGGCATCGAGGACCTGGCGCTCACCACGAACGGAGTGCTGCTGGCCGATCAGGCTCGCGAATTGTACGACGCGGGATTGCGCCGGCTCAACGTTCATCTCGATACGCTCGATCGCGAGCGGTTCAAACAAATCACGCGCCGCGACGATCTCGAAAAAGTTCTGTATGCGCTTGAGCTATGCCGTGAAATCGGATACGGCCCCATCAAGGTCAACGCCGTCGCCGTGAAGAATCTGGTGGAGCCCGACATCGTTCCGTTAGCCCGTTATGGACGCGAGCGCGGCATCGAGATTCGCTACATCGAATTTATGCCGCTCGATTCGCAAAACCTGTGGGATCGGGGGCGCGTGCTGCTCGCCGACGACATCATCGCGATGATCGAGCGTGAAATCGGTCCGCTCGAGGAAATTCCGGACCGCGATCCTCGCGCGCCGGCCACCGAGTATCGCTTCGCCGACGGCGTCGGCAGTGTCGGGTTCATCGCCTCGGTGAGCCGGCCGTTTTGTCTGAACTGCAATCGTCTGCGGCTGACCTCTGACGGCAAGATTCGCTACTGCCTGTTTGCGATCGAAGAGACCGATGTGCGCGATCTGCTGCGCGGACCGGATTCCGACGATGCGATTCGCGACGCCGTGCGCTCCGCGGTTCGCGCCAAGTGGATCGGCCACGAAATCAATTCCGTGAATTTTGTTCCGCCGCCGCGGCCGATGTACTCGATCGGGGGATGAGCCCTTAGCAGCGTCGCCTCGCGACGATTTCGGCGGACGCCTTGCGATGCGCGGGGTCGCGCGACGCGCCTTCGTGGAGGTGTAGAATCTCCCAGCCTTGAAAGTAATCCGCGAGTTCTCCCGGACCCAAACAATGATCCAAACGGTGTTCGCCTGGCGATTCGCCCGCTTCCGCGATATGAACGATGGCGATGACGATCCCGCCCGCGGCTACTCCGCGCTTGACCTGCTCGAACAGGTCGCGCTGAAGGTAATAACAGATCAGGATCAGATCCCAGCTCGATTCGGCGATCGTAAATTCGCCCTTTTCGAGGTTCGCCGTTTGCGCGACGATCGGCAAATCACCGGCGCGAGCGCGCAACTTGTCGATCGCTACCGGGGAGCCGTCGACGGCGGTGACCGACCAGCCCTGTGACGCGAGCCACAAGGCGTTCCGGCCGGTGCCGCAGGCCAGATCGAGCGCGCGGCCGGGCTTCAAATGGCGGGCTGTCTCGATAACCAGTGGAGTCGGTGCGTTCGATTGTTCTTGACACCGATAGCGCTCATTCCATGCGGGGAGATCCATGGGAGGGCGAGTGTGGCGGCGCTTGCCGCCACACCCATCAAAACGAGAAGGGAAGCGCGAGGACCGGCGAAATCTACTCGAGGGCGCCGGTCGGTTTGGGCTGCGGCGGACGCATCAGGTCCATCGCGCTCACGTTCAACGGAACCGCGACGTCGAAGAATCCGAACATCATTTCATCCCAGCTCTGCTCGCCGTAGTGGACTTCCTTGGTCGCGTCAGGATTCGAAGGATTGTTCACCGAGTTGTCGTAGTGGGCCGTGCACTCGATGGTCGTACCTTTCGGCAGGTGGAGTGGCTGGGCCAGGTAATAGGAAAGCTGCCAGTTAAAGCTGTAATTCGGCACGCGCAGGATGGTTTCCGTCTTGCCGTCCGGATAGGTCACGCGATATTCGAAATCCTTGCCGCGCAGATGCATGTGCGGAAGCATCATGGTCAGCGTCGAGTCGGCTTGCAGCGTGAGTTTCGAATCCACTTCGTAGTTGGGATCGCCCGGAGGAATCGTGAATCGCGGATTGGTGGCCGCTAAGGTCAACACGCGCTCGGTGGGCTGCGCTTTGGAGAAGATCACGCCGACCTTGCTGCGATCCACGCCCGGCTTCCCATCCGCCGTGTAGTGCAACTGGAACACGAGGTCGCTTCCGGCGGGAATCAGTTTCGCCTGACCCGGCTTCAGCGTGTCCGGGATAGTGCCCGGAGCGTACCCGGCCAGAAAATCGCCGCCGAATCCACCGCCGCCGCCTTCCCCGCCGCCGCCGCCTCTGCCGCCCCTGCCCTCAGCCTTCGGCCTCGGTAAGTCGGTCGAGGGAACAAACGCCACACCAATCGGGGCGTCCTTGAGCCACGGATTGCCGGGCTCGCGGATGAACACGATGATGTGATGCACGTGCGCGCGATCGGTGGGACGCGTTTCGGCAAACTGGACGTACTTGTCCGCGGTGAAGCCGGTGTGCATAACCACGTATTTATAGTCGAGAACACCCGACGCCGGAACGTCCACCGGAGTGGGAATCTCGAACACCTGATCCGGCTGGCCGATCGCCCAGCCCTCGGCGAACGTCACCGGCTGCGGCGCTTCTTTGGGATCGCCGGCCTGGGCGCCGTTATCCACCCATGCGACCAGCGTCTTCACATCCTGATCCGAAAGGCTGCGATCGTTGGCGAACTTGCCATAATGCGGATCCGCAAACCATGGCGGCATTTTCTTGGAGACAACGGCGCTCTTGATCGCCTTTGCCCACGGCCGCGTGCTTTCGTAACTCATGAAAGACATCGGGCCGGCTTCGCCAGGCCGGTGGCAGTTCTGGCAGTTTTTCTCGAGGACAGGCAGCACGTCCTTATAAAAGGTCGGCTGCGACGGGACTGGAGCGGCGGCGGCAAGAGCCGCACACGCCAAACCAAGGGTGTAGACGCGCATCGGTAACCTCCAACTTATCCACTATACGATGATTCGACCCAAAATCGTTCCACCTGTTATGGGATATTTTTGAGCTTTTTGCCCCAAACCGAGGCTTTAACGTAACGGTTCTCAATGACTTAACAGCGTTAATGGCTTTCAGGCCAATTTGTAAATTATTGTAAGATCGCGACCGAGCCCTAGCGACAAACCCTAGCGGCAAACAAAGTCACGCCATTCCGACGTCCGGCCGGCCCCGTCCCGCGCACTAACAGCGTAGACCCTCCAGCGGCCTTCACACCGCTCGGAACATTCCAGACTGGTGCTGGTCTCGCGAGTTGGGATCACGCCCAAACGGCCCTGTTGATGATCGGAAAGCCATCCCGTCTCAAACGGCACGTCCCACTCGACCAGGTACGATTCCGCGGCGGGGACCGGGTTCCAGGCGAACGTCACACGATTGCATTCGCCGCTGCGATTGGAGTCGAGAGGAACCGGCGCGGCCAGCACCGGACGCCCGGCAACGCCCCTGGCGAGCTGCGCGCGCAAAATATCCGGGGAAACGTTGCCCACCGCATAAGCGGCGACGTCGCCATTGCGGTCGATCACCGCCAGCGCCGGCAACGTATCGGCGTCGTACTTCCGCGCGAGGTCTTTCCCTTCCAGCACCGGAAACGCGATGTGGTTTTTCGAAACGAAATCCCGCATCCGGGCTTCATCGTCGCCATCGTTCACCGCCAGGACCACATAATCCGGACCGGCGATTCGATCGAGCATTTGCAACTCATCGCGGCACGCGGCACAGGCAATGTTCCAGAACGCCAGCGCGACCGGTTTCGCGCCCATCTGGTCGAGCTTCCACTCCTTGCCCGATAGGTCCGTCAAATCGAACGCAGGAGCGCTTTTGCGCACCATCGCCAGGCCCGCCGGCCGCCACGGCGATAAAATGTCGGGCTTCGATTGCGTGCGAATCAGTTTCTCGGCATGATCGATGCGGCCCTCATCGAATTTCCAGAACGCGCGGCACGCTTCCAGATATTCGAGAACCGCATCGCGCTCGCCCGCGTCCACGAGATCCTGTGCGAGCGTCATTTTCGGCGCGCCCGGAAGCTTCACTTTGGCCGATTCCATCAGGTGATGCTTCGCCTCCGCCCGATTCCCCTGGGCGAGCTTCACCCGGCCCAGCATCGTTTCCGCAGCGTGAATCATCTGGTCGAAATTTCCCGCCGTAGGATTCACCGTAATGATGTCGAGCAATTGTTCCGCGTCTTTTCCCGCCGCCGCGGAATCGCCCGCGTCGAATTCGGCTTCCATGCGGTCGTTGAGCACGCGCATCTGCCGCGGCTGCGTATCGGCGATCTCCAGCGCCTTCGAGAGATACTGCACCTTGGCGTGCGGATCGAGCGACTGCGCCGCCTCCCGCTGATAAACCTGCATCAGTCCGTCGATCCACGCGCCGTTTTCCGGATCGAGCTGGCGCGCGTGAATGAGCCATCGCCCGGCCAGCTCCAGCGGATCTTCGTCGCCCAGGACGAATTCGCGCGTCAGGAATCCCGATTGCTGCGTTAAAAATTGGCCTGCGCCGCCGGCGAGCGCCGCGCTGGTGGTGGATTCGATCTCCTCGCGCGCCTTCACGGCCGCGGGCGATTTCGTGCCGCTCCCGTCCACCGCCGTCACGTTCCCGTCGGGATCCTCGTCGGCAGCCCCGATGAACGCGATCGCATCGAGCATGCCTCGCATCCGGGCCAGATCGTGATCTCTCGGATTCGTCTTCAGCCCGTATTCGAGTAGATCGCGCGCCGCGGCTGGATCGCGAAAGCGGAAAAAGAAAATCGCGTTGGCGATGATTTTCGGCGTCGCACTCGGCACCGCCGCCCGGCTCCACCAGAGTTTCGACACCTCCGAAAACCCTTCCGGATCGGCGAATCGTCCCTTGGGATCGATCACCGCGATGGGCCGGCTCAATTCCGGAGCATCGGGATGGTGCTCGATCATCCACACGATGTGCATGCGGCGCGCGCTCCGCACCCGCTCCGGCGGAAGCGCTCCTTCCGGCGTGTTGAAGTATCGCTGGAGCAGCGCGATGCGCGTCGGCATATCGTCGGGATGCTCGGCGACAAATCGCTCGAACGCCTCAACAGGTTCGGAAGGGTTCGGCCGCTGCGGCGCGGGCGGGTTGACAGGCCGGACCTGTCCCACCAGATTCCATGCGAAAACCAGCGCTACTACAGTCCGCATGCGATGGCCTCTTGTCCTATTGTTGCCGATTTCCGCCCTATCGGGCGTTCCCCGGCGTTCAGGGCGCGTTCAGGGGCGGCGCCCGTTCACTTGAAGGCGCCCGTTCACTTAAAAATGCTCTTCGGGATCATCGCATGCACTCCCTTGGTCCCGTCGACGAGCTGCGTGATCTCCATATCCACCGCCACGCTCGACAGCGCATACGCATCCTCGCGCGTCATTTTCTTTTCCTCGACCAGAAAATCGATGGTCTCGAGCGCGCAGATCCGCGCCGCCTGCGTCAGGTCCGGATCGAGGCCCATCGTGATGTATTGCGTCGGCGTCTCGGCGCGCGGCCATTTGAGATGCATGTCCTTGCGAACGATGAACTGAAAAACGCCGGTCAGCGAAGTTTCCATCGCCGTGATGTCGACTTCGCCGTTTCCCATTCCCGCGTGCCCGTCGCCGGCCTCGAATAACGCGCCCTTGGCGTGCACAGGAATGAACAGCGTCGTCCCGGCCACCAGGTATTTGTTATCCAGGTTGCCGGCGTGAATCCCCGGAGGAGCGCTGTTGACCTTCCCCGCCGACTCCGGCGGCGCGATGCCCATACTTCCGAAAAATGGCGCCAGCGCCAGGTCGATTCCCGGACCGAAATGTCCGATATTTGCCTTCCGGTCGAGCGGAATGATTTTCGTTTTGCCTTGCGGAAACACGTCCGACAGGAATCCGGCGCGGCCCATGCTGTTGTAAGCGTAGAGAACGTCCATGCGGATCTCTTGGATGCGCACTTCCAGCACGTCGCCCGGTTCGGCGCCTTCGATCGAGACCGGCCCGGTGAGAATGTGCCCGCCCGGACCGCGCTTCTCGCGCGGAATTTCCTCATAGACTTTCCGCAGCTCCGGCTGGATCTGGTCGGCGGGGACGCCCGAGCGCTCCAGATTTTGCGGATTGCCGGAAACGGTCTGGATCTCCACCGTGTCTCCGGAATGGACGGTCAGCACCGGTTTCGCTTCGGCCCAGTAATAGCCCCAGGCGATGTTTTCCGGCGCGGCTTTGAGTTTGTAATCGGCGGCCGAAAGGGCCGCTGTGGTGAAGAGAGCGAGGAGCGCCAGGCGAATCATTTTCGTCTATCGTGACACAGTTTGTGCGAATTTTGTGCGTTAAATCATGTCGAACGGGCTTCGGGCTCTTCTCTTAAACATCGATTTCGAGTACAGTTGACATGGATACGGAGGAATCATGGCTTTTTGCCCAAACTGTGGATCGCAAGTGGAAGGACGGTTCTGCGCCAAGTGCGGAACTCCCATCGCCGCCGAGGCGCCGGGCGCAACGCCAGGAGCAGTTCCGCCGCCAGCGGCCCCCATTGTCA
>DATHCE010000366.1:0-9642 GCA_035319685.1 Bryobacteraceae bacterium
TGCGAATAGACGAACATCACGACGCCGACCAGCGTTACAAATCCCCAAAGCAATCTTCGTTCGGCCGGCGCCGGCGCCTGCGTCTGATCCACTGCATTTCACTGTAACAGGAGTGCCGATCGCGACTGAAGAGTCCGCGGAGACTCGTGCGGTGCCCGCGCCATTACTGGCGGGGCTTTCTAAACCCCGCCTTCATAGGCGGGGCTTGACGATGTCGTTGAGCCGAGCAAGCCCCGGCAGTCATGCCGGGGTAAAAATCGCTGTTTTCACACACGGCCGAGCAAGCCCCGGCAGTCATGCCGGGGGTGAAAATCGCTGTTTTCACACACGGCCGAGCAAGCCCCGCGAGTCATAGGGAGCGGTACAGTGGAATCTATGGAAAAATCCGAAGCCGAATGGAAGAAACAGCTCACGCCGGAGCAATACTACGTGACGCGCCAGAAGGGCACGGAGGCTCCGTTTACGGGCAAATATTGGGACATGCACGAAGACGGCACGTATCGCTGCGTGTGCTGCGGAACGACGCTGTTCAGCTCGGGGACGAAGTTCGATTCGGGCACCGGATGGCCGAGCTTTTATGCTCCGGCGGATGAGAAGAATCTCAAAATGGTGGAGGATACGAGCCACGGAATGCGCCGCGTGGAGGTGGAATGCGCGAATTGCGGGGCGCACCTGGGGCATGTATTTCCGGATGGTCCGGGGCCGACGGGATTGCGGTATTGCATGAACTCGGCTTCGCTCGATTTTGAGAAGGATTGAACGCCAGGTAAAGTTTGTGTTACATGCGGCCGATTATCCGGAGCGGAGGCGATTGCCAAGTGGGTTTGGGTTTTATTCCCGTGGTCATGAGCGGACTGGTCAGCGTCGTGATGTATTCGCTGATCATCTTCAGTGCTTACAAGATTTTCCAGATTAGCGGAGAGGTCAAAGAAATCAAGGATCTGCTGCGCGATCTCAAGCGGGATAGGCATGACTTGCCGCCCGGGGAGGCACAGTTGTCCGAGGCGCTGCGTGCTTACTCTGAGGACCCGGCGCTGAGGCCGGAACCGGCCGATTGGGACAAGTGAGCCGACGGCTGTTCATCAAACCGCTCTTTATTAAACAGCTCGTTATTAAACAGCTCTTTATTAAACAGCTCTTTACTAAACGACTTGGATCGCCGCGCTGACCGGGCGCGAACCCACGGGGATCATGGTGAGCAGCGCCGCCGATTTGTTGCGATTGGGCTGGATCGCGCCGACGCGCAGCACCGCCATGTCACCGGATTTGCGATTGAGAACCAGCGCGTACTGATCGTCCGGGGTCACCAGCACGAATCCCGGGTCGGCGCCCACCGGAACCACAGCTACCACTTTTTGAGTGGCGATATCCAGGATGCTCACGTCGCCCGATTGGGGGCTGGCGACGAACAGGTAGGCGAGGGACGCAGCCATCGGCCCGGGCGCGTGGCCGGCCAGCACGGTTTCGCCGACCTCCGGCGTGTGGTAAGGATACACGATCACTACGGCATCCATTCCTTCCCCGGTAACGAAAAGCTGGCCGCCCTCGGAGGTTTCGTCGGCGACGTTGCGATTGAAGCACAGATAATCGGGCCGGACGGCGAGCGGCAGGTTGGTGATCAACTTTGAGCTCGCAACATCGTAGAGCGACAGCAGGCGTTCGCCCAGATTGGCCGCGATCATGGTGCTGTTGTCGGAGAGGAAGCGCACCGCGCCGAAATCCCCCGCGGCCAGGGGATTGCCGAGGCGCTCGGAGGCCAGATTGACGAACCGGACGGCGACGCCTGAGGAAACGGCGGCGGTTTGGCCGTCGGCGCTCACGGCGAACTCGACCGGATCTTCGACCAGCGGGATGCGCGAATCGACGCGAAACGAGTCGAGCGCGACGCGCAAAAGGGCTCTCGGCTCGCGCGCCAGAACGTACAGATAACGCCCTTTGGGGCCGGCTTCGATGGAGAGCGCGCTCGAGGCGACGACCAGCTTTCGGGTAAGGCTCAAATGGTCGGACGCGATCTCATGAATCGCGCCGTTGGGAGGCGTTAAAACATAAACGGCCGGCCGCGTGCGGGAAGCCAGCACCTGGCTGGGAGAACCATCGATGGAGATGTGCTTGGCCACGGCCATGGCCTGCAAATCGACGGCGGCGACGGCCTGGCCGTCCGCGTTGGCGACGAAGGCGTAACCTCGATAACCGGCGGGTCCGGGCGTCGAGCAGGCGGCGGCGAAGGGCAGCGCGAGCACCGCGCGGCGCGAGATGGAAATCCGGGCCAAACGCCAGTGTAGACCAGTTTGGTATAGCCTAAGAGCTTGTTGAAAAAGGGTACACGGTACGGCCGCGCGAAACGGCTCTATGCAAGATAAGGAAACGGGCCTTTGCCGGGCGCGGCTTCCGCCGCTTTCGAGCAAAACATTGCCCGCGCCAAGTAGCTGTGGTAGCTTGAGGTGATGGCTTGGAACGTTTCCCTCCTAAGATGATCCAGTCGAACATTTTCCTATGAATCTGCGGTCGTTGTTCAGTCTTTTTTCCTCCGATCTCGCCATCGATCTTGGAACCGCCAACACGCTGGTTTTCGCCAAGGGGAAGGGAATCGTGCTCAATGAGCCATCCATTGTGGCGATCAACAAGACCAATGGCGAAGTGGAAGCGGTGGGCCGGGAAGCGAAAGAAATGCTCGGCCGGACGCCGGGAAATATCGTCGCGATCCGCCCGATGAAAGACGGCGTGATCGCCGATTTCAAAGTCACCGAGCGCATGCTGAATTATTTTATTCAGAAGGCGCACGGGCGCAAGATGCTGGTGCATCCGCGGATCATCATCGGCGTGCCCAGCGAAATTACGCAGGTGGAGAAGCGCGCGGTGATCGATTCCGCCTATCACGCCAAGGCGAGCGAAGTGTATCTGGTGGAGCAGGCGATGGTGGCGGCGATCGGCGCCGGGCTCCCGATCACGGAGCCATCGGGCAATATGGTAGTAGACATCGGCGGCGGGACGACCGACGTCGCGGTGATTTCGTTGAGCGGGATCGTGTATTCGCGTTCGGTGCGGGTGGCGGGCAACGAGATGGACGACGCCATCATGCAGTACATGAAGCGCAAGTACAATCTGCTGGTGGGCGAAACGACGGCGGAAAAGGTGAAGATGGCGATCGGCTCGGCCTACACGCTCGAGAAGCCGTTGACGTTTGAGATCAAGGGGCGCAATCTGATCGAGGGCGTGCCGAAGACGATCACGGTGGACGACAGCGAAATTCGCGAAGCGCTGGCGGAATGCGTGTCCACGATCATGAACGCGATCCGGGTGGCGCTGGAGCGGACTCCGCCGGAGCTTTCCGCCGATATCAGCGATCGGGGCATCGTGCTGACCGGCGGGGGAGCGATGTTGAAGAATCTGGACAAGCGCATCCGGCAGGAAACCGGACTGCCGGTCTCGATCGCGGAGGACCCGCTCGCCTCGGTGGTGCTGGGGACCGGGAAAATGCTGACGGAGTTTAAATTGCTGCGGCGAATCGCGATCGAATAAACGGAGCTGTGCGGTATGGAGGCACTCCTCAACCGTTATCGCAACCTGTCGGTGCTGCTGGTGGCCATCCTGGCGCAACTGGTGCTGCTGGCTTATCAGGTAAAGAGCAACGGCGAGGTGCGCTTGATTCGGGTTTGGTCGGTGGCGGCGGTGACGCCGCTGGCGCGCGCGCTTGAAACCGGGCGCAGCAGCGTGGCGCACTTTTTCAGCGATTATTTCGTTCTGCTCGACGTGCGCGATGAAAACAAGCGCCTCAAAGACGAGCTCGACCGCATTCAGATGGATAATCAGTTTCTGCGGACGCAGCTCGACACGGCGGACCGGGCGCGGTCGCTCGCGATTTTCCAGTCGCAGTCGCCCTCGAAGACGGTCGCCGCGCACATCATCGGCAACACCACCGATACGGGCGGCACGATGGTGATCGTGGACCGCGGGTCCGGCAGCGGAGTGCGGAAGGGCATGGCCGTGATCACGCCGGATGGGATCGTCGGCAAGGTGGAAAGCGTGTACCCGATGGCGTCGTTCGTGTTGCTGATTACCGATCCGACGTTTGCGGCCGGGGTGATCTCGCAAAAAAATCACGTGCATGGAACGGTGAAGGGGCAGGGCCACAGCACCGTGATCGTCGATTATGTTCAGAACGAGGAGAAGGTCGAGCAAGGGGAGTGGTTTTACACCTCGGGCGACGATCTGATTTTCCCCAAGGGTCTGCCGGTGGGGGAAGCGACGGTGGTGAGGCCGGGCAAGGCGCGCAAGGAAATTTACGTGACGCCGAGCGGATTTCAGAACGGCACCGAGCAGGTGCTGATCGTGGTGGAAGGCGTGCACGTGCCGATTCCCGATGCGGCGCCGGGCGAGCAGCCGGTGCATCTGCTGGATCGCCCGCCGGTGGATTCGACCAGCACGGCGCCGGCGGCTTCGCAGGATGGTCCGGAGTCCGACGCCGACCGCGTGGTGGACGAGTACCGCAAGATCGGCGAGGCGGAGAAACACGTGTACGGGCAGCGCGGGGCCGGCGCGCCGAATTATAATCTCAGCCCGTCCGATGTCGCGCGCAAGGCGCAGGATGCGAAGACCGCCGAATCCCATGCGGCTCCTCCCAGTGCGGCTCCCGCCAAAGCGGCTCCTGCCAATGCGGCTCCTGCCAGTGCGGCTCCCGCCAAAGCGGCTCCCGCCAATGCGGCTCCCGCCAAGCCGCCGGTGAAGCCGGCGAATCCATGACGGAATTCGCCGAGGGATTTCCGGAGCAGGGACGAAAAAAAGATCGCGTCTCGAAGTTCAATATCGGGGCGATGATCGGAATCCCGCTCGCGGCGATTCTGTTTCAAGTCTACGTTCCGCAGTTCATCACCTATCTTTCCTATCTCGAATTGCCGCTGCTGGTGACGGTGTATTTCTCGCTGATGCGGCGGTCTCCGGTGGCGGGCATTTTTATCGGCGCGGGAATCGGCCTGGCGCAGGATGCGCTGTCGAGGCATCCGCTGGGGATGTTCGGCATCGTAAAAACGCTGGTGGGATATTTCGCGGCGTCGGTGAGCCAGCGCTTCGACGTGGAGAATCCGATGCTGCGGATGGTGCTCGCGTTGTTCTTCGTGTTTTTTCACGAATTTTTCTATTGGGTGCTGTCGCGCGCGCTGCTGGGGCAGGCGGTGGATTTCGATCCGCAACAGAAACTGGTGGAGGCGGTGTTGAACGCCGCAGTCGCGGTGCCTTTATATCATATACTGGATAAGTTGAAGGTCACAGGGTAACGAGTGGTTCCTGTTGAAGACCAGCGCGAGCAGCCAGAGGCTTCTGGCCGGCTGTTTCCGGACGACACGCGATTCGCGCTCGGGCGCATCGCGGTGTTCCAATACCTCGCCGTCGCGATTTTTCTGTTCCTGATCGCCGGATTCTGGATTCTCCAGGTTCGCGATCATGCCGCCAACGATCAACTGGCCGAGCGGAATCGCATCAAGACGGTTCCGCTGCTGGCGCCGCGCGGAAAAATTCTGGACCGCGACGGACGGGTGATCGTCGACAATCATTCCGCCTACACGCTGATGCTCACGCGCGAGAATTTGAAGATGGAGCACATCGACGCGATCGCCGAGGGTGTGCATCTGGACCCCAACGAGCTGCGCGAGCGGCTGCGGCGCTTCGATGCGCGGCCCAAATACGTGCCGATGATGATCAAGGAGGAATTGACGCCGGGGGAGATCGCCTTCGTCGAATCGCATCGCGACCCGCAGACGTTTCCCGAGCTCGAGCTGATTCAGAACCAGCGGCGGCTGTATCCGCGCAACGGGCTGGCGGCGCATGTGATCGGCTACGTGGGCGAGGTGAGCGAGCAGGATTTGAACACGCCCGAGTTTGCGAAATCTTCCTCGGGCGACGTGGTCGGCAAATTCGGCATCGAGCGGCAATACAACGACACGCTGATCGGCGTCGACGGGCAGCGGCGCGTGGTGGTCGACAGCCTGGGGCGCGAGCGGCAGACGCTCGAAGACCAGGAAGCGACGCCGGGAAATAATCTGCAACTGACCATCGATCTGGATTTGCAGGCGGTCGCGGAGTTGTCGCTCGAGAACCGGCGGGGCGCGGTGGTCGCGCTCGATCCGCGCAATGGGGAAGTGCTGGCGATGGTGAGCCGTCCGGCGTTCGATCCCAACGCATTTGCGGGCCGTATCCGCGAGGACGATTGGAAGGCGCTGACCAGCGATCCCAACAATCCCATGCTGAATCGCGCGATTCAGGCGCAGTTCGCGCCGGGCTCGACGTTCAAGCCGATTGTCGCGTTGGCGGGACTGGAGTCGGGCGCCATCGATGCGGGCACCACGTTTCACTGCGGCGGAGGGGCCACGTTTTACGGGCGCTATTTCAAATGCTGGGTAAAGGGCGCACATGGCGCGGTGAGTCTGCATAAAGGCATCGTGCAATCCTGCGACGTGTATTTTTACAACGTCGGAAACCGGACCGGGATCGACGCGATCGCGCAGACGGCGGAGGAAGCCGGGTTCGGAACCAAGACCGGCATCGATCTGCCGGGAGAAGCCGAGGGCCTGATGCCCTCCTCGAAGTGGAAACTGCGCACGCAGCGCGAGAAATGGTACGCGGGCGAAACGATTTCGGTGGCGATCGGACAGGGCGCGGTGACGGTGACGCCGCTTCAGCTTGCCTCGGCGATGGGAGGGCTGGCGATGGGCGGCGTGTGGTACCGGCCGCACCTGGTGAAGAACGCGGCGATCGAACCGCCCAGGCGCGCCCATTGGAATCCGCAGAACGTCGCGGACGTGATCGCGGGAATGTACGGCGTGGTGAACGAGGGCGGCACGGGGGCATCGGCGCAGATCCCGGGCGTCACTTTGAGCGGAAAAACCGGCAGCGCGCAACGCGTGTCGAACGAGCTGGTGAAATCCGGGAAAGCGAGCGAGGACGAGAAGGACAACGGATGGTTCGCCGGCTTTGCGCCGCGCGAAAATCCGGAGATTGTGGTGGTCGCGCTGCTGGAGGGCGGAGAGCACGGCGCGCTGGCGGCGCCCATGGTGCGCGATATCGTGAAGGCGTATTTCGATAAGAAAGCTCGCGAGGCGATGCCCAAGCGGCAGCAAATGGCGCTGTTCGTCCGGCCGGCGTCTTAGAAATATCGGTTAGAATTGAGAACAACGTGGCGCGTTACCGCAGTTTCCGGGACCTGGATTGGCCGCTTCTGATCATCAGCCTGATCATTTGCGGGCTCGGCGTGCTGCAAATTTATTCCGCCACGCACGATACCAAGTGGCATAACGCGTGGTGGAGACAGATCCTGTGGATCTTCGTAGGCCTGGGCCTCATGTGGGTGATCACGTCGATCGATTACCATACGCTGCTCGGCCAGGTTCCCCTTTTGTACGCTTTGTCGATCGGAGCTTTGCTGCTCACTTTTGCGATCGGCGATGTGGTGTTTCACTCGCGGCGGTGGATTACGATACCGGGCACAGGATTTCAGATCCAGACCTCCGAGTTCGAAAAAATAGTGATAATATTACTGGTAGCCCGGTACCTGTCGGAGCTGAAAAGCGACGAGATCGGGCTTCGTGACTTGTTGAAACTAGGAGGGTTAGTCGGAATTCCGACGGTGCTGGTGATGAGCCAGCCGGATTTCGGCACGGGGGCCACCTACCTGCCGATTCTGGCCGCCGGGGTTTTGCTGGCCGGGCTTCAATGGCGTTATCTGGCGATTGTGCTGATCGTCTGCGCACTGGCGCTGCCTGTCGGCTGGTATTTCCTCAAGGATTATCAGAAGGCGCGGCTGGTCACGTTCGTCGATCCTTCGGCCGATCCCCGGGGCCGCGGTTACCAGGTGATTCAATCGAAAATCGCGGTGGGGCACGGCGGGATGTGGGGCCGGGGCGTGACGCAGGGGACCCAAACGCAGCTTCGATTTCTTCCGGTTCCGCATACCGACTTCATCTTTTCGGCGTTCGCCGAAGAGCATGGATTCGTCGGAGTAGTGGTGGCTCTCGGCTTGTATTTTCTGTTGTTGATGCAGGTGGTGCAGAACGCGCAGACGGCGCCCGATCGCGCCGGAATGTATATCTGCATGGGGGTGGCAACCTTGTTGTTGTTCCATCTGCTGGTGAATGTCGGCATGGTAGTGGGAAACATGCCGGTGACCGGAATTCCATTGCCGCTGATGAGTTCGGGCGGCTCGAGCATGTTTTCGGTATTCATGATGCTGGGGCTGGTGAACAATGTAAGGCTCCGGCGATTTGCGAGTTGAGGATTTGAGCGCAGTCAGATGAGGCGCGGCGCGTCGTACACGCCGGTCTTGGATGAGTGCGAAGATAAGGATAGAACAACGACGGGCCTGACGCCTTGTGGGTGTAAGGACGAGACGGGTTTCGGTAGAACGATTTTTTTAAGAGGCCGTGTTGGCGAAAAGCGATGGAGGCCGCGCTTGGTGGCGCTCCAGGGTTGTGGAAAGCCCTCCCGCTCAACACGGTTTCCTGTACTGGCCGGGCAAGCAGTTCAGCCGGAGTGTATGAGAGACGGCTCCATTCCGGCGCCGAGGGCCAGATCCTACCCCGAACCGCTCCGCTCCACTCTCCGGCGGCACTGGTCCAGCGAGCCCCGCGGCCATTGGAGGCGCGGGTGAGGAGGGTGAGATGAGTAAGGAATTGGTGATCTCGGCCAATCGGCATGAGACCAGGGTGGCGCTGATCGAGGACGATCAGCTCGTCGAGGTTTATTTCCAGCGCGCCAACGAGTATTCGCTCGCCGGCAGCATCCATAAAGGACGGGTGACGCGCGTGCTGCCGGGCATGCAATCGGCGTTTGTCGATCTCGGTCTGGAGCGCGACACCTTCCTGTACGTCTCCGATTTTCTCGAAGAGCACGAAGACATCGACCAGGTGACCGAGGAACGTGCGCCGAGGGATTTCGCCAGCGCACGTGATCGCGAGCGCCGTCCGCCGCAAGCGCCGCCGGTACATCTCACGCATCCCATTACGCACCCCGCGGCTTTGCAGGAAGGCGCGCCGCCGGCGGAACCCGCGGCTGCACCCACGGGGGAAGCACCGGCCGCCGCTTCGGGCGAGCCGCGTGCTCCGGAGCGAGGCGAGGATCGAGGAGACCGGCGTGGACGGCGATCCCGGCGGCGGCGGAATCGCGGGCGCGGATTCCCGGAAGCCAAGTACGCGGCCGAAGCTGCTCCCTCGCAACCGGAAGCCGAAGCCGCGCCGGAAGCGGAAATGGCTGAAGCTCGCACCGGAGAAAACATCCCTCTGATTTTGCCCGGCGAATCGCTTGCGAAATATAAGGGAATGGAGGCCGCGGAAGCACCTGCCGTCAACGGCATGGCCGAGGTTGCCACCTCCGGCGAATCCGGCGAAGAGGAAGTGGAAAACGAGTACGACGAGCCGATCCATTATCCGCCCGAGAACGCGCTTCCCGATGCTCCCGAGCATTGGGCTGCAGAAGCGGCGCCGGAGCCGAGCGCCGAAGCCTCGCCGCTGCCGGTAGAGGAGCCGCCAATCGAAAAGGCGCGGGTTCGAGAGACCGCGCCGGAAGCCGTTGAGGAATCCGCCGGTTCTGAAGAGCAGGCGGAAGCCGAAGCGGAGACGGGGCCGCTGGTCGCGTCCATGCTCGATGAGGATGAGGATC
>DATHCE010000367.1:0-2312 GCA_035319685.1 Bryobacteraceae bacterium
GGACAGACAGCTCTGTCCACTCCGACTGCTCTCAAATGAATCAACGACATCGGATCGGGGACAGAGTAGTCTGTCCCCTTTTTCAACAAGCTCCTAATCGACGATCCGGCCGTCTTTCATGTGCACGATGCGATGGGCATAGGCCGCGGCTTCCGGATCGTGGGTGATCATCAGGATGGTTTGTCCCAGGCGATCGTTCAGGTCGCGCAACACCGTCAGAACGGCGTGCGAATTTTCGCTGTCGAGATTTCCGGTCGGCTCGTCGGCGAGCAGGATCGCGGGATGATTGACGATGGCTCGCGCGATCGCCACGCGCTGCTGCTCGCCGCCCGACAAGGCGCGCGGTTTGTGATGGAGCCGCCCCTCGATGCCGAGCATCCGCAGGACTTCGAGAAACTGCGCGTCGATCTCGGCCTTTTTTCCGGCGATGTGGCGGGCGATTTCGATGTTCTCTTCAGCCGTCAGCGTAGGAAGCAGGTTGTATTTCTGGAACACAAATCCGACCGTGGTTTTGCGGAGGTTGGTGCGCTGCGAATCGGTCATCTTCAGCAGGTCGTGCCCGTCGATGGCGATCGACCCCGAGGTCGGGGGCGTCAATCCGCCGAGGATGTGAAACAGCGTCGATTTGCCGGAGCCGCTGGGTCCGACGACCGCGACGAATTCACCGCGGGCCACGTTCAGGTTGACCCCGCGCAGCGCCTGCACGTCAACCTCTCCGACGTGATAGACCTTCTTCAGATCGCGGACCTCAATCATAAGAGAGGGCCTCGATCGCGTCCTGCCGCGCGGCTTTGAGTCCGGGATAAATGGCTCCGATCAGCGACGCCACCAGCGCGATCAACGCGGCATACGGCCACCAGCCATACACGATTTCGGTGGTCATGGTGGGGACGAAGGCGTGCATCGCGGCACGCGCTCCATAGCTCATCAGGAACCCCGTGATGGAGCCGGCGATCGACAGCAGCACCGTTTCCCGAAGCAGCATATCCAGGATGTAGGCCGGCGAGGCTCCGAGCGCCTTCAAAATTCCGATCTCCCGCGTGCGTTCGAGCACGGCCGTGTACATGGACAGAAACACGACCAGGAATCCGATCACCAGGCCCAGGCCGATCACGACCTCGGTGAATTTGCGCAGCTCCGGAATGTTGTTGACCGAGATCAGCGAAACGTATTCCTCCATCGAATAGATTTTGTAGCCCGCCAGGCGCGTGTTGAGCTCGCTCATGACTGCGGGAATATTTTCCGGTTGGTCCGCTTTGACAAAAATGGTGGTGATCTGCCCGGTCGACGAATACATTTCCTGCAGCCCCGCGATGTCGGCGAAGGTGCGCGAGAGTTTTCCGGGAACCACAATCCCGCAGACGCGCCAGTTCTTGCCGATGTTGACCATGTCGCCGACTTTGACATGTTTCGAGCGCGCGAACACTTCATCGACGATCAGATCGCTCGGCGCCTGGAACGGGCCGCCGGATTCGTATTGAAACCCGCCGCTCATCTGGTCGAATTCGTGGAGATGAATGCCCATGATGTAGTCGATGGTGCCGACGTTTTGCTGAAGGACTCCGGTCGCGATGGAGATATGAGGAGTTTCCCGGACCAGCGGGACCAGCCTCTCCGGCATGCTGCCGGAGAATCCGATGACGGAGCTGTCGGGCGGCCGGACCATGAGATCGGCGCCGGTGCCCCGCGTGCGCGCGGCGATGTCGCCGAGCATGCCGTAGCTGACGCCGACCAGAGTCAGGATCATCGTCACCTGGACGCCGATGGCGATGGCGCTGAGCAGCGTGCGCACGGGGCGATGCTTCAAATTTTCAAAAACCAGCCGGTTAACCAACTTCTAGTCTAACCAAGGCGAGTTAGCGCAACCAAGCGGCGGGTGGCGCGCTAATTTAGCGCAGTACCAAGCGGCGGGTAGTGGCTGACAGCCATTACCAAGCGGCGCGAATCACCGCGAGCGCGGCAATCGCGGCCGTCTCCGCGCGCAGGATCAATCCGCCGAGCGATACGGGGCTCCAACCGGCTTTGCGAAATGCCGCGCGCTCCTCACCGGTCCATCCGCCTTCGGGTCCGATGAGGAGCGCAACGGTCGCCGAGGGGTCGCGCGATCCGGGGAGCGCGTGCGCCAGAGTTTCGGCGCCCGGTTCCTCGTCGAGCGCGTAACGATACATCGCGGGATTCTGGAGCACGCCGCCGAATGCGACCGGCTCGGCGATTTCGGGTAGAATGGCCCGCCGCGACTGCTCACTCGCTTCGCGCGCGATGCGCCGCCATCGCTCGATGCGTTTGCGGGCTGCTCGTTCCAGTCCGCGCTC
>DATHCE010000368.1:0-4544 GCA_035319685.1 Bryobacteraceae bacterium
GCTCTCTTCTATGTGGCGGTGCACTACCTCCAAGCTTACTTTGCTAGCCTTGCTGTTGGGCCAATAACCAGTCATACGCAACGCGATAGCGCCATTCGGAGGGATCGCAATATCCGCTCCGTTTACGTGGATTACCAAGAACTCAAAACACATAGTCGGGATGCCCGCTACGAAGCCGTTCCCGGCCTTACTCTCTCGGACCTCCAGAAGCAGCAGGCGAATCTTGCTGCGATAAAATCCGTCGTCTCTAAGTTTATTTAGGAGTAGGTGGTGAAACCCGCCTCACCGCCCCCGACGCAGCCTAACGGTCGGCCCTTCGAATCTCTAAACCAGCTTTCCCGCGCCGTGATCGCCGTTCCGAAAGCCGAAATCGGCCGCCGAGAAGAGAAATGGAAGCGCGAGCACGGCAAACCCATAACGGCCCGGATCGCGAAGGCGCGGAACAAAACACGCACACGCTAGACCCGGCCCGTCGCGCCGGTTCAATGGTCGCACGGCCCGCTTACTGAGTCGGGTGGTTATTGCCCTAATTTAACCCCGCCATCACTGGCGCGGATTCAACGTTTTTGGATGATGCCGCGGCAGGATTTGGATCCGCAGACGCAGCGGGTTTTGCCGGTGTTCATCGAAAAGTTGTAGTCGACCGTCAGCTCTTCGCCGGGTTGGATTTCGCGAAGGCTCATATACAGGATGTGGCCCTTCATGACGCGGCTGATCAGGTTGGGCTGGCAACTATGATTGATGATTTCGGCGCCGCTGCCGCCGACGGCGCCGTCGAGGGTCCAGTAGGGGTCAACCGCGAACAGATAGGTGTATGCGCCGTCGCGTGCTTTCGCTTGTTGGCGATTGAGGCGCTCGCCGGTGTACTCGATTACCTTGCGGCGGGCGGGGATGAACTCCTCGGCGTAGACGCCGTAGCGATGAATTTTCGAGCGGCGAATGGAGACTTTGAAGCACACATATCGGGGGTCGATGCGGGGAGTTTTGATGAGTGCGCCAAGCATGGGAAACCGGAGTTTAGCATGATCGCATCGGAGGAACATCGATGGACCGGCTACCGTTTAATGCGTCATCGCGTAGACGATGTAGTTCACGCCGATGCGGATGCCGAGGGCTGAGAATTTTTCGTCGTAGCGGGGATCGTCGGCCCACTCCCAGGAGTCGCCGAGGTCGGAGTTGGGCGACATGGCGACCATCAGGCGCCCTTGATCGTCGTAGATGCCGCGCCATTCGGCTTCGCAGCCTTCGCATTTCCAGGTGACGCCGGTCGAAAGATAGCGCGCGCCGGGGACCTGATAGCGGTGATCGAGGTCGAATACGGCGTGGAACGCCTGGTCCGAGTCCGGAAGATCGACTACCGGGCGATCGGGAAACACGCGGCGCATGCTGGCCATGAAAACATCCCAATCCTCGGAGCCCCAGAAATCGTCGCACATGAAGAATCCGCCGCGCAGAAGATAGTCGCGCAGCTTGGCGGCCTGCGCATCGGTGAGGCTCCAGCGGCCGGTCTGCACCGCGTAGAGCCACGGCCAGTTGTAGACGTCGTCGCCGTCGTCGAGATTGACGGGCTGCTCGACGGAGCGAATATCGATACGGGTGAGACGGCGCACGGCTTGCGAGAAATGACGGTCGGCGCGGGGGTAATCCTGGGTCCACATGGAGAAGCCCTGGGTCCAGTCGCCGCTGCCGTAGGCGCCGTAGCCGCGATAGCGGCCACGCACCTGCGGGTACATCAGGCGGGCGAAGACGAATTCGGTTTTCTGCTGCCAATCGGGCGGAAGGGGGAAATTCTCGTATTCGATGCCGGGATATTGCCGGAAGGGACGCTGGAACGCGTAGACGGCGCTGATAACGGCAATACCGACGAGAAAAGCTTTCCGGGAGCGCATGAAACGCCTTCCGAGAAGCAGGATAGCACCCCGCGGTCTACCAGCCGTCCGGGTCCGCAATTACCGGTTTGCTGGTATGGCGAACCGGGACGGGTAACCTTAGACTGAATCTAACTTTCCCCGTTACGACGGACGGGCGCTCTCACCCACTCTGCATACATCCCCAGAGCGCCCGTCACTTTTCCGGTAATTCGCCGAGCGATCGGGTCCCGGGTTGCGCGCCGGCTTGTAAATAAACGTGCGAAGATAATTGGTTTGCACATCGATTTTGAGCAGGCCAGGCCCGACCGTGCGCTCCGGCATTCGCGGGACGACGCCCGTTTCGCGCTCGGCCGGATCGCGGTGTTTCAATACCTGACGGTCGGAATTTTTCTATTCCTGATCGGCGGGTTCTGGGTGCTCCAGGTGCGCGATCATGAAGCCAACAGCGAACTGGCCGAGCACAACCGCATCAAGACCATTCCGCTGCTCGCGCCGCGCGGAAAAATGCTGGATCGCGACGGGCGCGTGATCGTCGACAATCACTCCGCCTACAAGCTGATGCTGGCGCGCGAGAATCTGAAGCCGGAACACATCGACGCCATCGCGGCCGGCCTGCATCTGGACCCGGACGATATTCGCCAGCGGCTCAAACGATTCGGATCGCGCCCCAAATATGTCCCGATCATGATCAAACAGGAGCTGACTCCCGGCGAGATTGCGTTTGTCGAATCGCATCGTGATCCGGGGACATTTCCGGAAATGGAGCTGATTCTGACCCAAAGCCGGCTGTATCCGCGCAACGGGCTGGCGGCGCACGTGATCGGCTATGTGGGCGAAGTGAGCGAACAGGAGCTGAACTCGCCGGATTTCGCGAAATATTCCTCGGGCGACCTGGTGGGAAAATCCGGGCTCGAGCGCCAGTACAACGATGTTCTGATCGGCGTGGACGGGCAGCGGCGGGCGGTGGTGGACAGCGTGGGACGTGAGCACGAGCTGCTCGACAACATGGAAGCGACGCCGGGCAACAATCTGCAACTGACGCTCGATCTGGACGTGCAGGCGGTGGCCGAGCTGGCGATGGAGGACAAGCGCGGCGCAGTGATCGCGCTCGATCCGCGCTCGGGCGAGGTGCTGGCGATGGTGAGCCGTCCGACGTTCGATCCGAACCTGTTCACGGGACGGATTCGCGCAGACGACTGGAAGCGGTTGACCGACGACGCGAACAATCCGCTGTTGAATCGCGCGATCCAGGCGCAGTTCGCGCCCGGCTCGACGTTCAAGCCGATCGTCAGCATGGCGGCGCTTGAAAGCGGCGCGATCGATGAAAGTTTTTCGGTCCACTGCGCCGGCGGCGCGAGCTTTTACGGCCACTTTTATCATTGCGACGAAAAACATGGCACGCTGAACCTGCATGGCGCGATCGTGCATTCCTGCGACACGTATTTTTATACGCTGGGCAACAAGATGGGCATCGACAACATCGCCGAATACGGCGAGATGATGGGCCTCGGCAAGAAGACCGGCGTCGATCTGCCGGGCGAAGCGGAGGGCATCATGCCGTCGCCCAAATGGAAGCTGCGCACGCGCCGCGAGAAATGGTACGGCGGCGAGACCATCAACGTCGCGATCGGGCAAGGCGCGGTGAACGTGACGCCGATTCAACTGGCGTATGCGATCGGCGGACTGGTGAACGGCGGCGTGTGGTACCGTCCGCACCTGGTGAGATCCGCGGCGGCGCCCGAGCCGGCGCGGCGCGCCGAATTTCGTCCCGAAAATATCGCGACGGTGGTTTCGGGAATGTGCGGCGTGGTGAATGAAGGCGGCACGGGCTCCTCGGCGCAGGTCCCGGGGCTGGAGATTTGCGGGAAGACGGGAACCGCGCAGCGGGTTTCGCTGGATCTGGCGAAATCGGGAAAAGCGGCGGGAGATTCGGCGAAAGAAAACGGCTGGTTCGTCGGATTCGCGCCGCGCGAGAAGCCGGAGATCATGGTGGTCGCGCTGTTTGAGGCGAGCGGCCATGGATATTCGGCCGCGCCGATCGTGCGCGACGTGATCAAGGCTTATTTCGACAAGAAGACCCGCCAGGAAATGTCCGAAGTGCAACGCACGCGTTTATTTCTGCGGCCGGGAAGTTAGCGCACATCCTCCAGCGGCTAATCCGTCAGCGATAATTCGTCTGGTCGAGCCTGGTCAGGTCCAGATTATCGGGCAGCACGCCCACCGTGACGATCGCGAAGGTGAACACTTTCGTATCCGGGTGCAGATGGCCGCCGAAGGCTTTTTCGGGCGTGGCCATGGTCATGTGCGCGTGAATTTTTCCGCCGGTGATGTAGCCGTTCATGCTGATGATGTCGGCCGGCTGGTTGGGATCTTTTTCGGTCATGATCTTGGCAGGCAGCGTCCGGTTGCTGACCTGATGGATCTGATAGCCGCGGACCGAGCCGGCGCCGGCCAGAATCACTCCGTTGACGATGTGATTTTCCTTCACCATTTTTTCAATGCCGGCGAGAAGATCGGTGTCGTACTTGAAGCGCAGGATCAGAACTTTTTCGAACTGGCTGGGGACGGCGTAGGCATCGGGAACCTGGTCGCTATTGGGGCGCGCGTCTTCGGCGGGGTTGCGGCTGGCGCCGCCGGTTTCAAATCGCGTCTGCTGGGCGACGGCGATGGCGG
>DATHCE010000369.1:0-11179 GCA_035319685.1 Bryobacteraceae bacterium
ATGCGGAAGCGCAAGGTGAGGAAAGAGGAGCCGACGGTGCTCGCGACCAGCCAGGGTCCCTTAGACCGGATGGTGGCTGTGCCGGAAGATCGGGTCGACGGCGATCCGCAGCGTCACGTCTTGAGCGGGCAGGTGCGGACACGAATCAAGGAAGTTCTGGGCGAGCTGACGCCGCGCGAGCGAATGGTATTCGAGTTGCGCCACTATCAGGGGTTGCGCTTGCGGCGCATCGGCGAGGTGCTCGGCACCACGGAGGAGGCCGCAAAGAATTGTCTGTTTCGCGCTACCCGGAAGATGCGGGCGGCGCTAGGAGATTTTATATGAGCGATCCGATTTCCTGCGCCAAGGCGCGCGAGCAGCTGGCGATGCTGCTCTACGTCGAATTGTCGTTCGAAGAAGAGGAGCGCGTCGAGTCGCATCTGGACCAATGCGCGGCATGCCGCGAAGCGCTCGGCCGCGAGCGGGTGCTGCATCAGGCATTCGACAATGTTGAGATCACGCCGTCGCCGTCATTGCTGTTCGAGTGCCGCGAGGATTTGCGTGCCGGTTTACTCGCAGAAGACTCGACCCGGCATCCGGCGCGGTCAGGTTGGTGGGAGCGGTTGGTGGACGCGATCACGTTGAATCCTTCGGCTGGATGGCTGCGTCCGGCGGGTGCGCTGACCTTCGTCGCGCTCGGATTTTTCGCCGCGCGAGTCCTGCCGGTGGGGAATTTCGGGCCGCGCGGCGAATACGCGCCCCGGGGGTTGGCCGACGCATCGCGCGTGCGAAATGTAGCGCCGATTTCGAATGGGCTGGTCGAGATCGTGCTCGACGAGACGCGGCAACGCACGATTTCGGGGCGGCCCGACGACGATCAGATTCGAACGCTGCTGCTGGCCGCCGCCAACGATCCGTCGGATCCCGGACTGCGCGCCGAAACGGTGGACATCTTCACCAGCCGCGCGCAAACGGCGGAGTTTCGCGGCGCGCTGATTTTCGCGGTCCAGCACGATCAGAACGCGGGAGTTCGGATGAAGGCGATCGAGGGCTTGAAACCGTTCGTCGCCCAGCCGATGGTGCGCAGCGCTCTGGCGCAAGTGCTCTTGAGCGACGCGAATCCGGGCTTGCGCACGCGGGCAATCGATCTGCTGATCGGAACGGACGAACACAACGTCGACCGGCAGATGATTGGCACGCTGCAAGAAGTGATGGAGCGTGGCGAGAAACTCGGCTACGTGCGGGAGCGCTGCCGGCGCGTGCTGGAATCGATGAACGCTTCCATTGAGACTTATTAGCCGCGAATGAACACGCACAAACAGGAATGGAAGAAGAAGATTTTATTCACGCTCCTTCGTGTGTATGCGTGGCCTGCTCTTTTTCTTGGCCTCACTCGCCTGCTGGCGCAGGATGTCGAGATGCGCCAGGAAGGGCCATACTGGATGCAGACCGCGAGCGAGGTCGCAGGGATTCCGCAGGGCAAAATCCTTCGGGTGACCACGCGCGGACACGCGATTCTGCGCGGATCAAGCGGCGAGCAGGTTACCTATAAATTCGAGGAGCGGGTGAGAGCGCGAACCCGCAACGAAGCGCATCGCCTGTTCGGGAGCCTGACGACTTCCGTCACCTCGCGGAACGGCGTGATGGGACTGGTAATCGCGCCTCTGACACATGAGAACGTGCTGACGCAGATCGAGGTTGCGGTACCGCAGCGCATCGCGAGCGTGATTCTCGAAACGCAGATAGGCGACGTTGAGGCCTACGACCTCGACGGAAGCTTGCAGGCGGTGACGCAGGCCGGCCAGATCCGGTGCGATCGCATTCGGGGAAACTTCGAAGGCCGCACGGGCGGGGGCGAAATTCATCTCGGGAAAATCGGCGGTTCGGTGCGATGCATGAATGGCGCGGGCTCCATCGTCGTCGACAGCGCCGGATCCGACGCGAACTGCCAGACCGCCGGCGGCGAGATCGTGGTGCACGAGGCCGCCGGCCCCCTGACGCTAGAGACCGAGGGCGGCAACATCCAGGTGGATCGCGCGGCATCGACCGTGGAGGCGCACACCGCGGAGGGCGTCATCGAAATTTCCCAGGCAGGCGGAATGGTCATCGCCGATACTCGCGGCGGATCGATCGTGGTGGGTTCGGCGCGCGGCGTGAGATGCGAATCGGCCGCAGGTGCGATCCGCGTGAAGACCTTGTCGGGTCCCCTGCGCGTGTCGACGGCGATGGGCGCGATTCTGGCGGAGATTCTCGCCGGGGCGCACATCGACGACGCATCGCTCTCGGCGGGCTCGGGCGACGTCACGGCGATCCTCCCGTCCAATCTCGCGCTGTCGGTGAGGGCCAGAAACGACACGGGCGGGAATGCGCGCATCTTTTCCGATTTTTCGGAAATTCGCGCGCGGACCGCTGGTTTCAACCGGCCGCTGCTGGTATATGAGGGTCCGCTGGTTTATGAGGGATCGATCAACGGCGGCGGTCCTCTGATGACCATCAACACCTCGGGCGGGATCATTTACGTCAGGAAAATGAAGTAGGAGCAGGCATGCGAACCGCATTCATCTTCGTATTGGGAACCTTGACGCTGGCGGCGCAAACGCCGCGGGCCGCTGGGTCGAGCTTCATCGGCGTGATGGTCCAGGAAATCGACGGCAATCGTGCAAAGGCGCTGAAGCTGCCGGAAGAAGCCGGCGTCGAAGTGACGCGAATCGAGCCAGACAGTCCCGCCGAGAGAGCCGGATTTAAGGTTGGCGATGTTGTGCTCCACTATAACGGCCAGCGTGTGGAGGGCATGGAACAGTTCTCGCGGATGGTTCGTGAGACACCGCCGGGCCGTGAAGTGAAGCTCGATATTTATCGCAGCGGCGCGCCGCAGACGATCACGCTGCGGGTCGGCGCGCGGCGCACGTCTCAGCCCTTCGAAATGCAGCCTTGGCAGGATCAGCTTCGTCAGTTTCCACCCCGCTTACCGGATTTGCCGCGCAGTTTCATGACCTGGCGAAGCCCGGTGCTGGGGATCGATGCGGAGGCGCTCGATGGCCAGTTGGCCGAGTATTTCGGCGTGAAGGAAGGCGTGTTGGTGCGCTCGGTGGCAAGGCATTCACCGGCCGAGAAAGCCGGAATGAAAGCGGGCGACGTGATCGTCCGGGTGGATGACAACCCCGTGACGACTCCGGCCGACATCTCGATGAATCTGCGCGCGCAGCACCGCGGTTCGGCGGTGATTGTGGTGATGCGCGATCATCACGAGGTCACGCTTAGCGTCAGGCTCGAAGACGATCGCGCCGGGAACCGGCCCGACGTTGGGAGCGCCTATTTTGACGGGCGCGCGCCAGCGGCACTCATGGTCTGAACGCGAATCAGCAACTCCACTTCGCGGCGCGGCACTCCGAGCGCGGCGGCGATGTGCGAAACATCCTCATTGCGGCGCACCATTCTCATCGCATGAACGCGTTTGGTGATGTTCATGCCGGGCCGGGGCGAGGCGGGAATGAAGATCGTCTCGGGATCGGGCTCGCGCGGCGCGGGCGCCTCGGCGATCTGACGCGCCAGCTCTTCCATTCGCTTGCGGCTCTTGATCGCGATCGAGCGCAGCTCGCCTTTGATGCTGAGGAACAATGCGAGGCTCGCCATCAGCCCGAGACTCAGAAGAACATAGGAAATCAGGGAGTGGATCATCGTGAATTCACATTCCTCGGCTCAGTTCAGGGTTCTCAAACGCTCCTGGCGGCTGATCACCTGTTGGATCCGCACGCCAAAATTTCCTTCAACTACCACCACCTCGCCCCGCGCGATCACACAGTTGTTCACGATCACTTCGACTGGATCGCCGATGGCGCGATTCAGTTCGACAATCGATCCGGTGGTCAGTTTCAGGACATCTTTCAGGGCCACCTGGGCGCGGCCGAAGGAAACGCTCACCGGCAGCTCGACGTCCAGCAGCAGTTCGAACGTCTTCGATTTCGGATTCGCCGGCTCGATTTGTGCGGGTTCGTCCACGATGAACGCGGAGATCAGCGCTGCTTCAATGCCCAGAAACACTTCCACCGTCTCAGCGTGGAAATTCACCCGCACCGAGGCCCAACAGAGGTCTCCCGGCGCGGCGTCGGATTCCTGGCCGTCTTTGGGCAGCACTTCGATTCCGAGACGTGCGCCCATCGCCTGGCCTGCTCCGGCCAGCGCCTGGCCGACGATCTCGAGACACTCCGCTTTCAGTTGTGCAGGTTCGCTATCGGTAATTCCGGCGGCGTTCAGCACTTGCGCGCCGGCGCCGCGCCAGGCGGCTTCGCTCGCCGATACCCACATCGCGCCCGCGACATTCGAGAACGGCTGACGCCAGCGCAGCACCGCATCCTTGGGGCTTTCCCCGATCGATTTGGATTCGACCGAGGGACGGTTTCCCGTCATCCCCTCGAAGGCGGCGGCAAGGCGCGTGGCAAATTCGCCCCCGAGCCAGTTTTCGATCTCGGCGCGCTTGGCGGACACGATCTAAATTCCTCGCGCGCTCGGCCAGCGGCGCTCCATGTAGGAGCGAAGCCGCAAAATCGCCTGCGTCTTCAATTGCGAAATGCGCGACTCATGCAGGTGCACGATCTTCGAGATCTCGCGCAACGTCAATTCCTCGTGGTAGTACAGACTCAACACCGTCTTTTCGATCTCGGGCATTTGGGAAATCGCCTCGGCGAGCAGGTTCTGTAATTCGTTTCGCTCCAGCAGGCGCGACGGCCACGCGTCTTCGCTGTCGGCGAGATACTTCAACAGATTGTTGTTCTCCTCGTCCGGCGACGCGCTTTCGAGACTTCCGAGCGTCAAACCGTGCGAATCCACCAGCCATTCGTGGTACTCTTCGATGCTCTGGCCAAGCTCGGCCGCGATTTCTTCTTCGGTCGGCGAGCGATGCAAGCGCTGCTCGACGGCGCTGATGGCGGCCTCGATCTGTTTGGCGCGCTTGCGCTGCTGGCGCGGCGCCCAGTCGAGCCCGCGCAGGCTATCCAGGATCGCGCCGCGGATTTTATATTCGGCGTACGTCTTCAGCTTTACGTTCTGCGTGGGGTCGAAACGATCGATCGCGGAGATCAAGCCGAGGATCCCTGTGGACACCAGGTCGTCCAGGCTCACGCTCCCCGGCAATCGATCGTGAATTCGGCGCGCGATCAGCCGCACTTGTGGAAGATGTTCCAGAATGAGTTGCTCGCGCTCTTCGGCGCTGAGCGGAGCGGTTTCATAGCCGCGCAGCCGCGGCGTGGGCCGTTGCGTCGCTCCCATTTGAGTTGCCTCTTTCATGCGGCGGCTCCTGCGGTGCGTCCGATGCTCGCTGGCGCATCTTCGCCCGTGATGCTTGCTTGCGCCCGTGCGCCCAGCACCAACTCCGCAAGCCGGTCCTTGGTGGCCGGTTCGATATCGTCGGGAATCTGCTGGCCCGTGGCCAGAAATGAGATGGGCAGCGATCGGCGCGCGGCCTCGTTGATGAGCGCGCCGAAGCGATCCGTCTCGTCGATGCGCGTGAACAGAAGTTTTTTTGGCGCGAAAATTTCGTAGCGCTCGA
This sequence comes from Bryobacteraceae bacterium, assembly GCA_035319685.1. Taxonomy (GTDB): domain Bacteria; phylum Acidobacteriota; class Terriglobia; order Bryobacterales; family Bryobacteraceae; genus Palsa-187. The sequence continues at coordinate 5,525 of DATHCE010000369.1, forward strand.
TGACTTGGGCCATGTCGGCGGGCTTCATGGATGCCGCCAGAACCAGGTGCGTGTCGATTTCCGGATGAGTTGCGATCAGCCGCGCCAGATCGGCGCCGTCTTCCATCTCGCCCTTGGCAAGACCGGGCGTATCGATGAACACGAAATCCTTTCCGCGGTGCTCTTCGAGCGACTGCGCGAGCGCCACGGGCGTTTCCACCACATCGCATCCCATCCCGAGAATCGAGGCGAGCGAGCGAAGCTGATCCGCGGCGGCGATCCGGTAGACGTCGGTGGTGACGATCTGCGCCGGCCTGCGCGAACTGAGCCCGTAGCGCGCCGCGAGCTTCACCAGCGTCGTGGTCTTCCCGACGCCGGGAGGACCCACCAATGCGAGCACCCCGCGCGCTGCCCCGGCGCGGCCTACGGTTGGATCGATTTCGAAAAATTGTTCGAGCGGCGCGCCCTGCGCGACCGTCTGCGCGATCATCGCGTCCAGTTCGTTCGCGACCAGCCTGGTGTAAAGTCCCGGTTGCGTCCCCTCCGCGGCCGGCGTGAACATTCGGGCCGCGCGGAAACATTGGGTCATGCGTTCGATTTCGCGCTTCATATCGGCCAGCTCCTGCGTCAATCGATCGGCGGGCCTGGTTTCCAATTTCGACGCGGGATCGCTGGGCTTCGGCGTCACTCCGAACACCACCTCATACGCGCCCAAATGCCGCGTTTCGGGCGTCGCCGGCCGCGCATTGACCAGCAGCGCATCCTCGCCGAGTTCCTTGCGCGCGAGTTCCATCGCCGCCTCGACTGTTCCGGAAAAGTAGCTTTTTAGTTTCATTGAATCAGACCTACCGACACGACTCGCACGCCGGAGGGAATTTCACTGTGCGAAAGGATGGATAAATTGGGGATCATTCCCTCGATGATCTGGCGCAGGAAATATCGTGCCGCACTGCTGGTGACTGCAGCCATCGGTGAATCGGTCGAGCCAGAACCTCGCGAAACGCGGTCCAGAATGTCGCGGATCTTCTGGGGCGTGAGATTGAGATTGCTCGAGTTTTCGTGGTACTCTATCGCCGATTCGACGGTGTGTTCGATTTGCGGATCGATGAAGAACGCGGGCAGTTCGCCGGACTGATTGAGATAAGGCCGGACTAACAGGCGGCGAATCGCTTGGCGTGCAAACTCGGTGAGGAGGATCGGGTTCTTGGTGACGGATCCCGCCTCACCGAGCGCTTCCAGAATGGTGACCGAATCTCGGATCGAGACTCGTTCGCGCAACAGATTCTGGAAAACTTTCTGCACGACCGCCATAGGAAGCAATTTCGGCACCAGATCTTCGATGACTTTGGGATTCTCTTCCGCAACCCGATCCAGAATATTCTTGGTGTCCTGCCGCGAGAGCAATTCGTGAGCGTGACGGCGAATCAATTCCGCAAGATGGGTCCCCAGGACGCTGACCGAGTCGACGACGGTGTACCCTTTAGCACGAGCATTGTCGGCGTTTTCGGACGTAATCCAAACCGCAGCGATCCCGAAGGCAGGCTCGCGTGTCGGAATTCCTTCAATGGCTTGTGCCGTTCCTGCACCAGGATGGATTGCCAATTCTCGATTTTGCATCAGCTCGAAACGCCCGATCTCCGCGCCTTTGAGCAGCACAACGTATTCAGACGCTTTGAGTTGCAAATTATCCGTGACTCGTACCGGCGGGACCATGTAGCCGAGATCGGTGGCCATCTGGCGACGGATTCCGGCGATGCGGCGAAGCAGGGGCGAGTTTTGTGCGCCTTCGACGAGTTTCACCAGTCCTAATCCGACCTCAACCGCAAGCGGTTCCACTTTGAGCAGCGCATCGAGGCTCTCCTTGGCTGGCGTCGGAGTGGTCGCCGGGCCGGGGCTACCCTCGGTGGCAATTTTTTGGCGGAGCCGGTACCCTGCATATCCCACGCCTGAGCCGATTAGCAGGAATGGAATGGTCGGCAGGCCGGGAAAGGTCGACATAGCCACGAGGACGGCTCCCGAAAGCATCAACGGTTGAGGATTGCTGAAGATTTGTTTTCGGACATCAGAGCCGACCTTGCCGTCCGAACTGGTACGGGTGACGATCAGGCCGCCCGAAATGGAAACCATTAGGGAAGGAATCACGGTGACCAGTCCGTCGCCGATGGTCAGGACCGTGTAGGTGGTCAGGGCGCGCTTCAGGTCCATCCCATTTTGCAAAACGCCGATCAGGAATCCCGCGATGATGTTGATAGCGGTGATAATGATGCTGGCGACGGCATCGCGCTGGGTGAATCGTGAGGCGCCATCCATCGCGCCGTAAAATTCGGCTTCGGCCGCAAGATTCTTGCGCCGGGCGCGCGCCTCGGATTCGTCGATCAAGCCGGCGTTCAAATCGGAATCAATCGACATTTGCTTGCCAGGCAGCGCATCCAAAGTGAAACGCGCGGTCACTTCTGAGATGCGGACCGCACCATGATTAATGACCACGTATTGGATCGCGATGAGGACCAGGAAGATAACGACGCCGATGACATAGTTGCCTCCGACGACGAAGTTTCCGAAGGCTTCAATCACTTGCCCTGCAGCTCGGGTCCCGGTATTACCCCGAAGCAAAATGAGACGCGATGAAGAGATATTCAAAGCGAGACGAAACAGCGTGAGCAGAAGGAGAGACGTAGGGAAAACGCTGAACTCTACCGGCCTGGTGATATACATCGAGACCAGCAGCACGATCACCGAAACAGTGATATTCGCCGTGATGAGTATGTCTAAAAGGAACGGAGGGAGCGGCGTGATCATCGCCAGAACGATGGCGAGGACCGCAATCGGCACACTCAGTTCTGTCCAGCCACCAAAACGGGTCCCGGATTGAGACTGCGAAGCTCCCTTTTTGTTCCCGGATTTTGAGGCTACGAGGTTGGGACTTGATTTTGATCCTGCTGCAGCAACGGGAGATGCTGAAGCGGGACCGATCTGGGGTGTCGCAGCCATGCTGGCGAACCGCACCGCATGTCGCCAGCCACCATCGCGCGATTATAAACAGGATTATTCCTTAGGAAATCCGGGCGTCGTCTTCACCTCTTCAATCTGCTTCACGTGTCTCTGATTGTGCCAGGGGATATAGATCAGCCATTGATAGGCATTCAACGTGTTGAAAATCGGAAAGGGGTGTTCGGCGGTGTATTCCTTCAGGGGCACTTGGGTTTCGCGTGTGAATTTGAGCGTGCGGGCGCGCGCTTCCTCAAACTTGATATGGAATTCGGCTTGCGTCCACTTTCCGGAGGGTACGATATCGTCGGGTGCGATGGCTTTGCCCTGACGAGTGGGCATGACGCGTTCCAGAAACTCGGTCTTCTTCGCCGTTTTGGTTTCCCAATCGGGATTGGGCGGGTTGGAGATTGCCTCCTCGAGCTTCGCGAACAGCATTCCTTCGGCGAGCGTGATATGCTCGGCGACTTCGCCGACGGACCAGCGTTCGGGCGACGGCTTCCAGGTCCACTGGGCGGCGGACAATCCGTCAACCGATTGGAGCAACTGCTCGCGCGATTCGACAAGCAGGTCGATGACTTTCTGGCGTTCGGCGGGAGTCATATGCGGGTCGGCAGCCCACGCGTGCGCGCTCAGAAGGAATACGGCGGCGATTCCTCGAAGAATGGTCATGGCAAAAGCTATCTTAACACCGTTAATCCCACGAATATCGTACAATTTCTGAATGGGGACCACTGAGGCCGCTCCGAAGTATTACACCTCCGGCTTCATACGCCTGACGCGACCGCAATTCATCGGCACGCTCGCGGGATTGATGATGGCGCTGTTGCTGGCGGCGCTCGATCAGACCATCGTGGGCACCGCCGAGCCGAGGATCATCTCACAGCTTTCCGGATTCGATCGTTACCCATGGGTGGCGACGGCGTACCTGCTTTCCTCGACGATCTGCGTTCCGGTATTCGCGAAGCTATCCGACATTTATGGACGGAAATGGTTTGTGCTCGCGGGCGCGACGATCTTCGTGGGATCGTCGGCGCTCTGCGGCGCGGCCGGAAACCTCAAATTGCCGCTCGACGGAATGAACCAGTTGATCGTCTTCCGCGGATTGCAAGGCGTGGGAGCGGGCATCATGTTCGGCCTGATTTTCACCATCGTCGGCGATATCTTTTCGCCGGTGGAGCGCGGAAAATATCAAGGATTATTCGCGTCGATTTGGGGACTGGCCTCGATTTTCGGGCCAACTCTGGGCGGCTGGATCACCGATCACCTGACGTGGCGCTGGTGCTTTTACGTGAACCTGCCGGTGGGTATCGTGGCAATTCTGGCAATGTATTTTTATTTCCCCGCGTTTCATCCGCAGGGAGTGCGGCGCATCATCGATTGGATGGGCGTCGTGACGCTGATCGGATGCCTGGTGCCGTTGCTGCTCGCCCTCACATGGGCTACCGATTACGGATGGGGTTCGACGCGCGTCGAATCGCTGCTAGCGGCTGCCTTGGCGATGCTGACGGCCTTCCTATTCACCGAAACGCGGGCAAGCGAGCCGCTGCTTCCGCTGACGCTGTTCCGCGATCCGGTGATCACGGTGTGCGCGATCGCGAGCTTTACGTTGGGCGTGGGAATGTTCGGTGTCATCATTTATCTGCCGTTGTTTATGCAGGGCGTGCTGGGAGTTTCGGCGACGCAGTCGGGATCGCTGCTGACACCGCTGATGCTCGCGGCGGTGACCGGAAATATTTTTGGCGGACAGGTGGTTTCGCGGATGGGGAAGTACAAGAGGCTGGCCATTGCGGGCGCGGGGTTCATCGCCGCGGGAATGGTGGTGTTCTCCATGATGGACGCGAGCACGGTGCGGGCTCAGGTGGTGCTCGGGATGGTGATCTGTGGGCTGGGGATGGGTTTCGTGCAGCCGGTGTACACGGTAGCCGTGCAAAATGCGGCGCCGCGCGCACACATGGGCACGGCCACGGCGTCGGTGCAATTTTTTCGATCCATCGGCAGCACCATGGGGGTCGCGATTTTCGGCACCGTCCTGCTGACGATGTATAAACGCGAATTCGCGAGCGGCGTTCCTCGCGGCACGCCGGCCATCGCGCTGAAAGCTTTCTCGAATCCGCTGATGCTGCCGCTGATCCGTCCGCAGCTCGAGGCCGGATTCGGGCGATATCCGGGAGGATTGCAACTTCTCGAACGGCTGTTCGCGAACGTGAAAACCTCGCTGGTGCACGGCATCCACACCATCTTCGTGGTTGGAGCGGCGATCATGACGTGCGCAATCCTGGTGAATTTCGCGCTGCGGGAACTGCCGCTTCGCGGGCACGCGAGCACGGTGGAGGCTCCGGCGGTTGAGTTATGATCCACGATCCTGGCAGGCGGGCTGGATGTCGTTCTTCGGCCACGCGCGAAACGAGTCGAAGCTTGTTTTCCGGCCAGGCATCATCCGAGTGTACCTGACGTCTTCCGCTGGTTTTCGATTCTCGCCCCATGAAGGCGCGAACTTCATCGGCTGGGAAAGCAAGAAGCTAGCGCGGTTCCTGCATGGCGACGATCAGCGATTGAAGACGCTCGGGGGATCCGGTGATCAGATTCGACGGCGGCCTTCGGTAGCTGATGATCTGCCTGTAGAGGACATCTTCGAGCGTCGAATTGATGCCCCAGCCGGCGAGGTATTGCAGGCGCAAATCGCGG
>DATHCE010000370.1:0-3759 GCA_035319685.1 Bryobacteraceae bacterium
GCCTTCAACATCGACAGGTGGACCTGCTCTCCGGCGACCACCGTAATTTCCGGCGCGCCGAATAATCCGCGCTCTTCGACGTTCCATCCCACGCGCGCCAGCAGCGCGTGGCGAGCCGCCGCGAGCGCCGTGAAGTTGGCCATGGTTGCGCCGGTGACGAATCCTACCCCGGACGATTCCGGCAGCGCGAGCACATCCAGAAGCCAACGGCTCGCGATCTCTTCGATCTTCGATGCGACCGGCGATTGCGCGAACAGCGCGGCGTTCTGATCCCAGGCGCCGGCCAGCCAATTGGCCGCCATCGCCGCCGGCAGGGCTCCGCCGGTGACGAATCCAAAGTACCGCGCCCCGGTCGAGGCGACCGTCGCGGGCGATCCGTATTCATCCAGCAGCGCGATGACCCTGGACGGATCGCAAGGTTCATCCTGCAACTCGCCGCCGAGCGAATCGAGATGCTCGAGGTCTTCACTCGACGGAGCGACCATGCGGTCGTTGACCGCGGCGACGTATCGCGCCGCGCGTGCGGCGGTTTCCGCCAATAGATCAGTCTTCATTTGCATTCTTGATGAGCGGATCGACGGCTATGCAATTCATCTCCGGAGCGCCTGCGCGGCCTCGGCGGCGCGGTCGAATTCGCGCTCGATTTCGGGAGCGCGCAAAATCTTTCTTAATTGTTCCAGTTTCTCGATAAAGGCGCCCAAGGCGGCGTCGATCGATTCGGAATTCGTCGCGAAAATGTCGCGCCAGATCTCATAGGGACTCAACGCGAGCCGCGTCAGATCCACCGCGGCCGGACCCGCGACGCGCATCGCGCCGGGTTCGTTCACGATCGACAAAGCGAGCGCGGTCGAAATCAGTTGCGGCAGATGCGAGCTCAGCGCCACCAGCCGGTCATGTTCCCGCGCATCGAGAATCACCACCCGGGCGCCGATTTTTTCAATCCAGGATTCGAGCTCGGAGTGAGGCGACGTCAGTACGTACGGCCGTCCGCCAAACAGATCGGCGTCCGCCTCGGCTACGCCCCGGGTCTGCTTGCCCGCCATGGGATGGCCGCCGACAAAACATCCGCGATGAATGGTGTTCGCCGCGCGATCGACAATCGCGGCCTTGGTGCTGCCCGCGTCCGTGATCAAAGCGCCTGGAAGAACCCACTCATCCAGCCGCCCGAGCGTGTCCAGAATGCGCTCAATGGGCATCGCCAGATAAATCAGATCGGACTGCGCGGCGGCTTTATCGAGCGGCAAGGCTTCGTCGATCACGCCTCGCGCGAGCGCCGTCTCCACAGTTGCGGGGGAACTGACGCCGATGATTTTTCCTGAAAAGCCGGCCTTTCGAAGAGCGAGCGCGAAGGAACCCCCGATCAGTCCGACGCCGACGACGCTCGCGACCTTCAAGCCGTGCGCCCCACCGCCGCCGCGATCGCGCGCACCTGCTGCATCATCTCGACGAACTGCGGAGGCGTCAGCGTTTGCGCGCCGTCGCTCATGGCGTGATCCGGATCGGGATGCACTTCGACGATCAGGCCGTCGGCTCCGGCGGCCACCGCCGCGCGCGCCATCGGCAGCACCTGGTCGCGGCGCCCGGTTCCGTGCGAAGGATCGCCGATCATCGGCAAATGCGACAATTTTTTCACCACCGGAATAGCGGAAATATCCATGGTGTTTCTCGTATAGGTCTCAAAGGTTCGGATGCCGCGCTCGCATAATATGACCTGGTAATTTCCACCGCTCATGATATATTCCGCTGCGAGCAGCAGCTCTTCGATGGTCGCCGCGATGCCGCGCTTCAATAGCGCCGGCTTGCGCAGCTTCCCGATCTCGCGCAGCAGGTTGAAATTCTGCATGTTGCGCGCGCCGATCTGCAAAATGTCGGAATATTCGCTGAGCAGGGGGATCTGGGTGTGGTCCATCACTTCGCTGACCACCAGAAGCCCGTGCCGGTCCGCCGCCTCGCGCATCAGTCTTAGCCCTTCCTCGCCGAGGCCCTGAAAACTGTAGGGCGACGAGCGCGGCTTGAACGCGCCTCCCCGCATGATCTGCGCGCCTTGCCCGGCCGCCAGTTCGGCCACGCATTCGATCTGCTCGCGGCTTTCGACGCTGCACGGCCCGGCCATGATGACCACGCGCGGGCCCCCGATTTCGACGTCGCCGATCTTGACCACCGTCCCCTGCGGGCGCCAATAGCGGCTCGCCAGTTTGTACGGCGAGACGATGAGATGGCATTCCTTTACACCTTCCATCACCTCGAAATCCGCCGGGTCCATTTCATCGACGGGTCCCACGCCGCCGAGCACGGTATGCATGACGCCGGTGGAACGGTGCACCGTGAATCCCAAGCCCACCAGCCGGTCGATGACGGCCTGAATCTGCTCGTCGGTCGCGCCTTGCTCCATCACCACTAACATGAATTAGTCTCCCTCGCGCCGCATTCGCTGCAGGCTGCGCATTTCATCGATGATACGCTCGAAGATCCGTTGCAGCGCTTCCGCCGAAAGCGGCCCATGATTGTTGACGGTCACGTTGTGAAACACGTCCGCTTCGCGCTTGGGTTCGTAGATGGGCAGGTGCACTTCTTCCTTGACCCGTCCGATCTGCTCGACTACGCTCGTGCGCCGGTTCAGAAGCGTCAGCAGCTCCCGATCGATCGCGTCGACCTGCTCCCGGTATTTCGCGAGCGCCTTCAGCGCATCTTCGTGATTCATCCCGCGGAGCCTTCTTTTGTGTCGATGCCTTGTCTTAAAGAGCGGGTGAAGGATTCGAGATCGCCCTTCTGCTCGATCAAGCGCACAAACGCGCTGCCGACGACGATGCCGTCGGCGATTTGAGCCACCTCGTGCGCCTGTTCCGGCGTCGAAATTCCGAAGCCGACCGCGAGCGGCAACCCCGTGATGGCGCGCATGGAGGCGACCAGCGGCGCGACGGCGCTCGATAGCGAAGCCCGCTCGCCGGTCACGCCGGTGCGGGAAACCAGATACACGAAGCCGGTCGAGTATTCGGCGACCAGTTTCAATCGCTCGGGCGTCGAGGTCGGCGCAGCCAGAAAAACCGTGTCGAGACCGGCGCTGCGCATCGCCGAAACGTAGGGCGAAGCCTCTTCGACGCTCACGTCGGTCAACAGGCATCCGTCGATGCCCGCGGCTTTCGCATCGCGCGCCAGCGTATCCAATCCATAGCGCAGCACCGGATTCAAATACGTGAACAAGAGCAACGGAATTTCGGACGTCTCGCGAATTTTTTTCGCGATGCCCAGAACTTTATGGACGTTCGTGCCCGCTTTCAACGCGCGCTCGGAGCCCCTCTGAATGACCGGACCATCCGCGATGGGATCGGAGAAGGGAACGCCCAATTCGATCAGATCCGCGCCGCCGCGTTCGAGCGCGGCGACCAGATCCGGCGTGCACTCCGGCGCCGGATCGCCGGCCGTGATGTAAGCGATCAGCGCTTTGCGCTTCCGGCTCTTAAACAGTGACTGGATTCGCGTCGGCTGCATTTAATTCAGGAAGATTTTCGCGGTAAATATCGGTATCTTTATCGCCGCGTCCGGAAAGATTGACGACAAACAACTCTCCGCGCGCTGCCGGCGCTCGTTTCAGCGCCTCTGCGACCGCGTGCGCCGATTCGAGCGCGGGAATAATCCCCTCCGTGCGCGCCAGCGTCACCGCCGCCTTAAGCGCGTCCTCATCGCCGCAGGGAACATATTCGGCGCGGCGCTGATCGTGCAGCCACGCGTGCTCGGGTCCGACCAGCGCGTAATCGAGCC
>DATHCE010000371.1:0-5225 GCA_035319685.1 Bryobacteraceae bacterium
GCGCCAGGGAAATTCGCCGAGCACGAAAGTGGTGGCGGCTTCGCATCCGGAAAAATGCTTAAAGAGGCGGCCGTCGAGAGTTACCGCGGGACGGTTCGCGATCGCGCGGCGCGAGGGCATCGCCTCCATCGGCGTGACGAAATTCCAGTGGCCGTCATATTCGGTGAGGTAGCGGAACCCTTTGTAGGGATTGAAGAGGAGATATTCGTTCCAGCAATAGCTCGCTTCGGGATCGTCGACGGAGCGGATCTGAAAGCCGATCACATCCCAATCGGCGCCGGCGAATTTGCCTCGCGTGCCGAGAGGGATGAGCGGATCGCGGCGCTGCGCTTCCTGAATCTGGCCGAGAATTTTGACGAGCGGCGTCGAGGTGTCGAGTACGCTGAGGCATTGCGGGCATACGGCGGTAAGGGCTCGGCCGAATCCGCGAAGCTCGATCGGGCCGCCGCAGTTGGGGCAATAGAGCGCGGCGAGTTTGGCGACCGGCGGAGCTACCAGAGGCGAGGACATGATTAACGCGACTCCTTGGACGAGCCGCGCGGCGCGCTCCAGCCCTCGAATTCGCGGAGATTTTTGAGATGCAGATCTTCGAACTCGACCCATTCGCCGAGGAAGAGAATGGGCGGGGTTTCGGAATAGTCGAGCGTGCCGAAGGATTTTCCGGCAGTGCGGAGGTCGGCGAAAAGCACGCCGGAGTCTTCATCGGCGGGGCCGTGATAGGGAAACGGGAGTTCGCCTTCGACGCCTTTGTACCGGGCGACGGTCATGGTGGCGACTTCGAACCGGGTGTCCTGAAATGTGTAAGTCTTGCCGCGATAAACGGAGCCGGCGGGAGGAACAGCGCCGCCGGGATCGGCGCGGAACGAGACCGCGTATTGAAGCTGCGCGTCGGAAAGCCATCCGCTGCGGCCGTCGGAGAAGACGATGTGCCATTCGTTCCAGCCGCCTTGTTCGTACTCATAAATGATGCGGCCGGTGACTTGAAATTGCCGGTTCTGCCAGGCCCCTTCGGTGAGGAGCTGGATGGGCGAAGGATCGGGCGGAAGATCGGCGACCTTGCCGGCGGCTTGAAGATCGAGGTCGGTGCGGACCAGGATCGAATGGCAGAAAGGGCAGACGATTTGCACGGCTCCGGACCATCGGAACTGAACCGGAGCGCCGCAACTGGGGCAGTTTGCCGCAGGGGTGCTCATTTACTCAATGGATGCAGGCGGAAGCCCGCCTCCCCGTATGGCCGGTCGAGGCGGCGGACCTCGACCGACGCGGCTCCGAATTTATTTTGCAAGTGAGTTTTGAAATCCCAATCGGGGCGCGGTTTGCAACAGAAGACATTCAAACAAAGCGAGCGATGCTCGGGGAAAGTGTGGCAGGCGATGTGGGATTCCTGAAGAAGGGCGAGTCCGGTGATGCCTCCGCCGGGAAACTGGTGCCACTGCGATTCGGCGACGGGATGAAGATTCATTCGATGGATGAGATCGGTGAACAGATCGCGCAGAGATTGGGGATCGGCGAGCGCGGCCGAGTTACACTCATGCGCTTCCACGATCCACTCACAACCTGAAACCATGCGGCTAATTTTGCGCTCCTCCGCATTCGGGACAGAACTTTGCGGATCGCGGAATCGATTTACCGCAGTTCATGCAGAATTTGGTTTCGGCGGAGGGCGCGCCAGGCGGTGTTCCGCCACCGGGGGCCCGAGCGGGCGATGCGGGCGGGGGAGTTTCAGCGGGCTTCACGGCGTTGGTCATCGCCTGCGCCATCGTCTGGGCCATGGTGAAACCGGCGCCTAATCCAGCCCCGATGCCTGCGATTCCGCCTTCGTTCGCGGCGGCAATCGGCACGGAATTGGCCACTTGAAATTGCGTGTACTTGCCCATATCGCCGAGCATGTTCATGCCGATGCGCGTGTCGAGCATCTTTTGAAGCTCGTCGGGAAGCGAGAGATTTTCGACGACGAAACTGTCGAGCGCGAGGCCGAGATCGGTGAACATCGGCTTCAACCCCTCGCCGATCTTGCTCGCGAGCTCAACCTGATTGGCGGCCATGTCGAGGAACGGCAAAGTGCTCTCGGCGAAGGTGTCGGTCATGCGGCCGATGATGGTGTTGCGGAGCTGGCCTTCGATGTCGGCGACCTGGTAGATCTCGCGTGTGCCGCTGACTTTGGTGTGAAACGCCTTGGCGTCGGCGATGTGCCAGGAATAAATTCCGTAGCCGCGGACGCGCACCGCGCCGAATTCCTTGTCGCGAATGGTGATGGGCGTGGCGGTGCCCCATCGCTGATTGGTTTGAATGCGCGTGGAGAAAAAATAAACGTCGCTTTTGAACGGAGACTGAAATTTCTTGTCCCAGTTCATTAAATAAGTGAGAATCGGCAGGGTTTCGGTGGTCAGAGTGTAGAGGCCGGGGCCGAAGATGTCGGCGATGCGTCCTTCATTGACGAACGCCGCCATCTGCGATTCTCGAACGGTGAGTTTGCCGCCGTTCTGAATCTCCATATCCTGCATCGGGAACCGGTAGGCGAGGATGCCGTCCTCCGGTTCGGTCCACTGGATGACGTCGATCCATTGCTTGGCGATGAAATCGCGCAGCGACATGTCGCGTTCCTCCGTTTCACCAGAGTATAACGCCAATTCGGGTGCGCTTGTTCCACAATGTGTTCCAGGAGGTGTGGCACACTCATTGGAAACGACGGGAAACGAATGAGTTCTAAGCAGGAGTTGTGGCTGGTGCGGCACGGGGAAACGGCGTGGAGCCTTTCAGGGCAGCACACCTCGCGCACCGATTTGGCCCTGACGGCGGCAGGCGAGAGCAGGGCGATCGAGATCGGCGAGCGGCTGCGCGGGAAACAGTTCGCGCTGGTGCTGGCGAGTCCGATGAAGCGCGCGATGGAGACGGCGCGCCTGGCGGGGTTTACGCCGGAGGTCGAGGAGAATCTGCGCGAGTGGGATTACGGCGAATACGAGGGGATGACGACCGAGGAGATTCAGAAGACGGATCCGGGTTGGACGATCTGGACCAAGACGCCGAAGGGTGGCGAGACGGGGAGCCAGGTAGCGGCGCGGGCGGATCGGGTGATCGCGCGGGCGATGGCGGCGAACGGCGACACGGTCGTTTTCGGACATGGGCACATGCTGCGCGTGCTGGCGGCGCGATGGGTCGGGTTGGAGGCGCAGGGAGGCCGATATTTCGCGTTATCGGTGGGATCGGTGAGCGTGCTCGGGGCGGAGCGCGAGAACCCGGTGGTGAGGTTGTGGAATGAGACGGGCGCGTTTAACGGCCGCCGATGAACGCCGATCGCTCGCTTGTTCGGGATAATAGATTTTCGGTGTCCTCTTCCTCTCGATCGCGACCCTGGCTTTGGCCGAATCTGCTCAGCTTAGACGCACCGGTAGTGGCGGTTCTGTGGCAGATTCTGTTCGCGCGCTGTTTTCACGCCGAGGTGAATCTGTTGGCGACGGCGCTGTTGGTGCTGGCGGTGTGGCTGATTTATGCGGCGGATCGCGTGATGGATGCGTGGACCGACACGAGCAACCTTCCGCGCCATGAATTTTACAGGTCGTATTGGCGCGCGGTGGCTCCGGTGTGGGCCGTGGCGCTGGCGCTCGCGGGATGGCTCGCGTGGACGCGCCTGGCGCGCGTGATTTTCGAACGAGGGCTGGTCTTGACGGCCGCGGTCGGGTTGTATTTCGCGGCGGTGCATCTGGCGCCGGCGGCACTGCGTCGCGCGTGGCCGAAGGAAGCGGCGGTGGCGATCCTGTTTGCGCTGGGCGCATCCGTGGCTGCGTGGAGCCAGGTGCGGTCGGCCGGCGATATCGGCGCGATTTTTCTGTTCTCCTGTTTGTGCTGGATCAATTGCGCCGCGATCGAACAGTGGGAACAACGGCGTCCCGTGAAGCGGCCGATCGGCGCGGCGGCAATGTGCGTGGCGGCGATGTCGCTGGCGATGATGATCGAACATCGGCCGGTTTTGAGTGCCGCCGAAGCGGCGAGCGCGATCGCATTCCTGCTGCTCGATCGCGGCAGGCACCGGCTGTCGAGCGATGCGCTGCGCGTGCTGGCCGACGTGGCGCTGTTGAGCCCGGTGTTCTTTCTGCCGGTCGCGGGACTGCTGGTGTGAACTGCGATCCCATTGCGCGGTGGTATCGATGGCTCGAATATATCGGTTTTGGCCGCGCCTTGGAGCGGCGCAGGGTCGCGTTTCTGCAGGATGTGAAGGATGCGCAGCGCGCGCTGGTGCTCGGGGATGGGGACGGGCGATTTCTGGTCAGGCTGGTGGATCAGAATTTGAGGCAGCATCCGGGCTGGGCGATCGATTACGTGGATGTGAGCGGGCGGATGCTGGAACTGGCTCGGGCGCGGGCCGGTGAGCAGGGCGTCACCTATCATCAGGCGGATGCGCTGACGATGCCGCTGCCGGAGGGTGAATACGATTTGATCGTCACGCATTTTTTCCTCGATTGTTTCGATGAGCGGGATGCGCAGGCGCTGGTGGAAAAAGTGGCGAGGTCGGCTCGCAGCGATGCGCGGTGGTTGATTTCAGAGTTTCGCGAGACCAGTTGGTGGTCGCGCTGGATGCTGAGGGGGCTGTATCTGTTTTTTCGAATTACGACGGGCTTAGAGACGAGACGATTGGTGGACCATTGGCCGCTGCTCAAGCGGGAGGGATTTCGATTGCAGAAGCAGGAGCCGGGCGTGTTCGGATCAGTGTCCTCGGAGTTGTGGGTGCGCGGCTTGTTCTGATTGGAGCGTGGCGGTGAAGTGGTTGGGGTGGTATCGCCCATTGAGCCACGGCGCCGCTCGCCGGCTACCCCCAGCTTTCACTGGCGGGGCTTATCCATGTCGATGAACGGCAAGCCCCGGCAGTCAGAGTCTGTACCAAAACGGCGGTTTTTACCCCCGCCATGACGAGCCTGTGTGAAAACAGCGATTTTTGCCCCCGGCATCACTGCCGGGGGCTTGCTCTGCCTTTGCGGCTCAACGACATCGTCAAGCCCCGCCAGTTCAGAGTTTGTGTGGAAACTCGCCTTGTGGGTGGCCCGGGAGGCGTGAGATGTGGTTTGCATTTGCATGGGGGTCTGCTTTTTCCTCGCGCTGCGGCCCCGCTAGCCGCCGAGGGACCGCCTCCGCGCGAACATTCGCGTCAGATTGAAGGCCGTGCTCGCCAGGGCCCATTCGGTTCCCACTCCGATCAGGCCCCGCCTGCGGAACTGGCGCATTCCGCGCTG
>DATHCE010000372.1:0-3916 GCA_035319685.1 Bryobacteraceae bacterium
CGGACGCAAATTCGCTTTCCCGCGCAGCGAAATTGTGCTGCTCAGTTCGGACAATCCTCCAACATCGCCGCAGCGCTAGCCGCGATCCGGTTGAAAACCCCTCGGTTACCGTTAGCTGCCTGCCAGGTGTACTCCCAGCACCAGGCCGCCGAACACCACCACCGCGGCCAGCACATAGAGCGCATAGCGCACCATGCGCGCTTTCGGGCTAACCACCCGCTCCTCATCCTTCTTGATCTGCTCGTCGAGGCTGTCGAACATTGAGACCTCCAGGGAACGTCTATGAGTCCGAGCTTGAAACCGGATTATATGCCCCTTGGCGGCGGAAAGGAAGGGGGTCGTTACAGACCCATTCGTTCCAGCTTGCGATACAGCGTTTTGCGCTCGATGCCCAGGATTTTCGCGGCGCGGCTTTTGTTGCCGTTGGTGGCGGCCAGCACGCGGCGGATCTGCTCAGTTTCCGTGTCGGCCAGCGTTTCGCTCGCCCCGTCGCGCGAATCCATCTGCTCGATCGCCTGGCGCACCGCGGCTTCGTCGATCCTCGGCGCGAGAATCGTCAACTTCTCCATCATGTGCTGGAGCTGGCGCACATTGCCCGGCCAGCTATACTCGCACATCGCCTTCAGCCCGGAATCGGCCAGCCGCGAATCCAGTTTGTAGCGCTCGTTGTAGCGCTTCAGAAAATAATGGACCAGCAGCGGGATATCGGTGGGCCGTTCGCACAGCGGCGGCACGGTCAGCCGGACCACGTTCAGCCGGTACCACAGATCCTCGCGGAACTTTCCCTCGTCCACCATTTTCTGAATGTCTTTATTGGTCGCCGCGATCACCCGCACGTCCACTCTCTTCGCGCGCGCCGAGCCCAGCGGCCGGATCTCCCGCTCCTGCAGAAATCGCAGCAACTTGAGCTGAAATCCCAGGTCGATATCGCCGATCTCGTCGAGAAATACCGTGCCGTTATTGGCCGCCTCGAATACGCCCATGCGATCGCGATCCGCGCCGGTGTAGGCGCCCTTCAGCGTGCCGAACAGTTCGCTTTCAAGCAGCGACGGCGCGATCGAGCCGCAATCCACCGGCACGAACGGCTGCTGCGAACGCCGGCTGTTGCGATGAATCATCCGCGCGATCAGTTCTTTTCCGCTGCCCGTTTCGCCTTCGATCAAAACCGTGGCGTCGGTCGGCGCGACGTGCGAAATGGTCTTATACAGCTCGATCATGCGCGCCGAGCTGCCGATCATTTCCGTATCGGGCAGGTCCTCGATCGGGGGAGCCTCGTGCTCATCCTCGATGCCGCCCAGCGTTTTCTCCGCGCGCTTGATGGTCTCGATCATCTGCGCCATCTCGAACGGCTTGGCCAGATATTCGAACGCGCCGCCCTCGGTCGCTTTCATCACCGTTTCCATGCTGCCGCGGCCGGTCATCAGGATCACCGCGCATCCCGGATTCTGCTGGCGCGCCGTTTCGAGCACGTCCAGCCCCGTGCGCTCATCCAGGTAAATATCGGAAATGACAATCGGATACGCGGCCGCGCGCAGACGCTCCATCGCCTCGCGCGTCGACGCGACCGCCTCCACGTCGTAGCCTTCCAGTTCGAGGCACATCACCATGGTGTTCCGAACCGACTGGTCGTCTTCCACGATCAGAAGTTTCTGCATTTTAAAAATTGCTCAAAAAACGGGTCCGGCCACTGTTGTCCAGGTCCGCCCATTGACGTGCAGCGCTCCTAAGTCGCTGTCACTATCATGGTAAAACATGAGCCCTTCTGCGGCTCGCTCGAAACCTCGATGCGTCCTCCATGGTGACTGACGATCTGCTCCACGATCGACAGTCCGATGCCCGTCCCCACTTCACCGGACGCTTCGGCGCGCCGGGTCCGATAAAATTTTTTGAAAATATTTTTTAATTCTTTCGCGTCCATTCCGATGCCTTGATCGCGTACCGACAGCCTCAGCTCGCCTCCGCGCAGCTCGGAAATGACGTGGATTTCGGTTTCCGGAGGAGAATATTTCACCGCATTTGTCAGCAAATTATACAGCGCATATTCCATCAATTCCCGATCGCCCGTCAGCGCCCCGCGCACTTCGTGGTCGAGAAATACGCCGATCTTCTTTCGCTCCGCGATGGGCGCAACGCGCTTCAGGCACGTTTCGACCAGCTCTGCGGCCGGAAACGTCTCGCGCTTCATCTCCATCTGGCCGTCGGCCAGCCGCTCTACGTCGAGGAACGTCTGGATCATGCGCGCCAGCCGCTTCGATTCCGAGTTGATCATCTCGCTCAACTGATGGCGCTTGTCTTCCGGGAGCGCGTAGCGCGTCATGATCTCGCTCGACCCTTGAATCGCGGTCAGCGGCGTGCGCATTTCATGCGCGGCCCAATGCAGCGCCTGTTGATAGCGCGTCCGTTCGGATTCCGATTTCCGCAATTGCCTCTGCACGAAAAAATACCGGAAGCTGGCCGCGCCGCCGGTCGAAATCCAGGCCACCGCGACCGTCGCGAAGTACGGGAACACCAAATCGTGATGGAAAAATTCGACCGGCGTCCAGTGCGCCAGCGCGAGCAGCAGCGCCGCCAGCGCGTACGCCTGCCAGCCCGACCGTAATCCGAAAATCAGTCCCGCGGCCACCGCGAACAGCACCGAGATCCCGAACACCGTCGACGGCCGGGCCGGCGTGAGAAATTTTCCGCGCGCGATGGTCTCGTAAGCATGCGCGTGAATCTCGACTCCGGAAACCTGTTTCCCGTAAGGCGTCCACACGCGATCGCGCGCCGCCGAAAGCGCCGTCACGCCGACAAACACCGTCTTTCCAGTCAATAAATCCAGGTGCCGGTCGAGTTCGGCCACCGGAACCACCGGGATGCCCGTTGATAAATACCGGATCAGCAACTGACGCCCGTCGGCGCGCCGCGGCGCCGGAATGATCACGCCGCCCGCTTGCACATCGCCCACTTGCACATCGTCCGGCGAATCGGTGGGAATCGGATCGCCGTGCGCCACCGCGAACGCCTCCAGCGCCAACGCCCAGCGCCGTTTTCCATCGACGATTTCCTCGAGCGGCAACACGCGATCGACCCCGTCGGTTCCCGATTCGCCGCGAAACACGTGCCCCAGCGCCGTTGCCGGCTTTTGAAACTCCGGCAGCGGGTCTTCCCACCTGGCTTTGCCTCCGGCCGTGATCACGTCGCACGGCAACACCAGATTCGGCACCCGCGCCAGAGCTTCGGCGAGCCTCTGATCCACGCCCGCGTCGTCGAGGGTCCGGTCCGGCAGCGTGACGTCGCTGGCGACCGCTTTCGGCGCGGCCGCGGCGATTTTCAACATCGCATTGGCCAGAATCGTGCGGATCGCGTGAACCCCTCCCTGCTCGTGGAAGGTCTGCTCGTCGATCGCCACGATGACCGATTGCGGCGTCCAGTTTGCCGCCGGTTCTCCGGCGAGCAGCCAATCGTAGGCGTAGTTGTTGAAGCGCGTGGCCGGCCATCCGGCGATCATGCCGATGGCGAAACATCCCGCCACGACGGCCGAATAGGCCAGCGTTTGATTTCGACTGTTACTTTGCAACCAGCTTGTCCGTAATCAGGCGTTCGATCTCCTGCGCCGCGTGCGGCAGCGCGCCGCTCAGATTCTTCGAGCCATCCTCTGTGATCAGAATCGTGTCTTCGATCCTGACGCCGATGTTTTCTTCCGGAATATAAATCCCCGGCTCGATGGTCACCACCATGCCCGCCTTCAGTTCCGGTCCCGTATCCGGATCGTGCACGTCGAGGCCGACATGATGGCTCAGGCCGTGGGTAAAATATTTGCCGAGCGTTTCGCCGTGCCGGTCCTGGCCGTGCGTGTTGATGTAATTGTAGGCCAGCTGGTACAGCGACCCCTCGCCGCGAATCGTCGCGCCCGGTTTCGCCGCTGCGATGGCGG